>JAFDCJ010000237.1 GCA_019312835.1 Deltaproteobacteria bacterium | reverse complement strand
TTGGCCGTAAGGATGCCGACCGGGACGACCCCCACGTCGAAACCCATTTTATGCCAGGTGACGCCAAAGGTGGCGAGCGCATATACGCTCATACCGGCCGCATTGATCAGGTCATCACCATATCCGCAAAGGAGGCCGAAACTATAGCCGATATCAAACCGCCCGTCATAAGAAAACGGTCTCGAATACACTTCTCTGGCAGGTCCTAAAAACCAGGCGCGGTCATCTTTGCTGTTGATAAAAGTGCCGGCGGTCAAGCCCCCATATCTAAATCCTAACAGGTGGCCCTGGTCGTTGTTGCTGCCGCTGCCGAAATATTCACCGGTACCGTCCAGATGCGTACTCCACATTCCCAGAAGCAGGGAATCTCGGGCCTTTTGGCCCCAGACCTTGGGGCACCACTCTGAGTCGGCGATTTCATCGAGTAGATAGGTATGCTCGGTTGCGGGGTTATCCGTGGCATCCGAATTCGGCGATGGATTGATGTCTCCGCCAAAGGCTTTGGCTATGAACAGACAGGTTGAGAGGGCGGCAATAAGAACAATGATTTTATTCATTTAGGAAATTAACCTTGATTGGCGCGTAAATGATGAGGCCTGGTTGAGCCATGTCCGTATCGAGCTTCAGCAGACACCAACAAAAATGATTATTAGAGAATATTGAGTCCATTTAGTCAAGTCCCGATATATAATACCCAGACCAGGCTTTGACCGCCCCCCTCCCCCTGATCTGCCTGTATATACCGCCAATCACGGTTGCAGAGCCGAGTGGAATTTTTCCGCCATTATCTTGTAGCCGGCATCATTGGGATGAATCGGGTCGCTCATCAGGTTGCGGTTGCCCATGATGCCTTCGAGGATGTTGGGAATCAGAACGGCGTCGGTTTCATCGGCCAATTTTTGATACCCCCGGCCAAAGCCGCGGTCTCTGAAAGGAAAATGCAGCCCGCCGATAATGACCCGGGCCCCCTGGTTGTGGATCAGATTGACGATCATTTTCAGATTTTTAAAAGCCGTTTTAGCGTCAACGCCATTTTTCAGGTCATTGCCCCCCAGGGTGATCAGAACGATATCAGGCGCGTAGGTCAAAACGTCCTTTTCGAGCCGCTGCAGGGCACTGGCCGTCGTATCCCCGGGACGGCCGGCATTGACCACCGGACTGGAAATCATCTTCGACAGCTGCGACGGATAATCCAAGCCGCTGGAAGCCCCGGTCCCGTATGTAAGGCTGTCACCAAAGGCGATGATCTTCCGGCCGGCGGAATAATCGTCGAAGTCCTGATGGGTAGAGGTCAGGAATTTATACCCCGCCAGCGAAATCAAGACCGCTAAAATAAAGTAGCTTAACTTTTTCATGATCGTTTTGGTTTTTTCACCACGGAGACACAGCGAACACGGAGATATTTTTTTTTCGATCGCCACATGCGATCGAACCTTTTAGAATTCTCTCTGGGGCCTCTGTGCCTCCGTGGTGAAAGAATCATTAAATCGGAGTATTCAGATGCTGCGCCGGACCGGATACACCGGCGGTTCGTCTTTGCTTTTCCAATGCACCACCAGAATGCCGGAAACGATGAAAACCAGGGCCAGGAGGATCTTGATGGTGATCGGCTCACCCAGGACCAGCCCCCCGAGCGCCACCCCGGCAATCGGCATGATAAATACAAAGGCATGCAAGGAAACCGCCCCGTATTTTTTGAGCATGGTGTTCCAGGCCACGAACCCAAATGATGCCGTGACCAGGCTCTGGTAGAGCAAGGCGCCGATCACCGGTGCATCCAGATGGGAGACCATGGCTTCATCCCACAGCAGCGCTTCGATAAGAAAAAAGGGCACGGAAAACAGGGTGGAATACATCACCATTTGAAAGGGGCTGAAGGTGCCGATGACCCGTTTTAAATAAACCGTGGAACACGACCAGACAAAAACGGCACAAAGGATAATGAGATCACCGGTTCGCAAACCATTAGCAAGGCTCTCCTCATCCACGAACATGAACACAACACCGGTAAAGCCCAGCAGGATCCCAAGGAATTTCTGTTTGGTGATGCGATCCCCCTCGATAAAGAAATGGGCCAGGAATAAAATGAAAAAGGGGACGAGATTCGCCAGCAGGGTTCCGCGGGAGGCATAGGATTTGCTGAGTCCCAGATAGAATAATGACAGCTGGATGGTAAACAGCGAAGAAAAAATCAACACCTGAAGAATTTGATCTTTTTTTAAAGCCGTATCCCGTCCGGTTATTCTGGCCCAGAGGAAAATGGCAGCGGCAGCGGTACCGAACCGCAGGGCGGCCGTCGTAAAAACCCCCAAACCTGCAAAAGATATCTTTATCGCCACAGCGTTGGACCCAAAAAGAATGCACAAAAATACGGTAAACATGCCGGCGGCAAATGAGAGGTCCTGGTTTGAGGGCTGGTTTTCGGGCATTGAGTTTATATTCTCCGGCAACTTGTTCATGGCGTCAAAAGAACGGTTGTAATTACACCACCAAACCCAACTTGGCAAGAATGAATGAAGTCTTTGACAATAAAATGCGAATATGAAAAGGTGCGGAACGAAAAAAACACCCGTAACCGTCTGTTTGAATATCGATAGGATCGGAGGATTTTGGCCATGGACCTGGCTGCAAAACGATTCCATTCAACCCCGCTGGAATACCTTGCGGAAGAGCAGATGCGTGAGATTCATTCGGCGGCCCTGGACATCTTGGAAGATTGCGGCACCATCATTCATCACGACAACGCCGTCGATCTGCTCCACAAAGCCGGGGCCCGGGTGAAAGACGCCCAGCGCGTGTTCATTCCCGCCGACCTGGTTGAAGCGGCCATTCGATCGGCGCCTTCGACTGTCACCATTTATGACCGCAACGGCGCCGTCGCCATGTGCCTGGAGGGCCGCAACGTTTATTACGGCACCGGGTCCGATTGCCCGTACCTGCTCGACAGCTTCAGCGGTGAACGCCGGGATTTCCTGTCCGCCGACGTGGAAGACGCCGTCCGTTTGGTGGATGCCCTGCCGAATATTGACTTTACGATGTCCAACGGGCTCGCGCCTGATTTTCCGGCCGACCTGCAATACCAGCATAAATATGCCATCATGCTTCGCAATTCGACCAAACCCCAGGTGATCACCGCCGCCGATAAAAAATCTCTGAACGATATCGTGGACATGGCCGCGGCCGCCGTCGGTGGGCGTGAAGCCCTCGGCCGCAGGCCCATCTTCGTGTTGTATGACGAACCGACCTCACCCCTGGTACACATGGGTGACGCGATGGAAAAGCTGATGTTTATGGCAGAGCACAACCTGCCCACCAACTATTCACCGGGCATCATGGCAGGCGCGACCAGCCCGGTCACCATGGCCGGCGCCATTGTCCAGGCCGATGCCGAAATTCTGGCCGGGCTCGTCCTGCATCAGTTAATTCGTCCGGGGGCCCCTTTTATATTTGGTGCCGGCATGTCTCCCATGGATATGATCAGCATGCAGCCCACCTACTCTGCCCCTGAGGCCATGATAACCCAGGCCGGATTGTGCCAGATCGGTCGCTGCCTTTACCAGCTGCCGACATGGGGATTCGGCGGCTGCAGCGCGTCCAAGCTCGCCGATGAGCAGGCCGTCAATGAAGCCGCAACCTACATCATGATGGCCGGCTGGGCGGGCACCAATCTCGTGCATGATGTCGGCTACCTGGAATTCGGGCTCACGTATTCCTTTGACCTGCTGGTGATGTGCGACGAATTCATTGGCCAGATCCGGCGCATGATGGCGGGTATCCAAGTTGACAGGGAAAGCCTGGCCGTCGAGGTTATCAAGCGGGTGGGACCGGGCGGGCATTTTCTGGCGGATGAACACACATTTGAACATTTCCGTGATAACTGGCAGCCGGATCTAACCGATAGACGGACCTATGATGACTGGCGAAGCCGGGGCTCAAAAAGTATGATCCAGCTGGCAAAGGAAAAAATCAAAAAATTAAAGGCAAACCATCAACCAGTGCCGCTTTCACCGGAAGTTGAAGCGGAAATCGAAAGCGTGCTCGCGCGCGCCAAGAAATAGTTATCGGTTATTGGTTATTGGTGTGAGCCGGACCGTGGATGGCAGCCTGTCCGGCTTAGCGGCAAGTATCAGGCAGCGGCGATCTTTTGAGCCTCTGCGGCAGCCGCATCGATTCCGTTGCCGTCCAGTTCCGTCAGCACCGCATCCAGACCGGCGGACAGGTCCGTTTTAACTCCCTGAACCGCCAGGGCCCGGCTGATAGCAGGGATGAAAAATAAAACATTGTCGGCCGAAGACGAATAACCCATCAGGCCCACGCGCCAAACCTTGCCGGCCAACCGCCCGAACCCGCCGCCGATATCCAGTTTGAATTTGTCCAGCAGGTAGCGTCTTAATTTAAGATCGTCTATGCCTTCGGGTATCACGACCGTATTCAGGGTCGGCAGGCGGTATTGCGGGTCCACCAGCATCTTAAGACCCAGGGCTTCGACACCGGCCACCAGGGCCTTGTGGTTTTTATAATGCCGTGAGAAGCGCTCCTGCAGGCCTTCCTCGTGGATTAACAGCAACGCTTCCAGCAGCGCATAGTTGAGCGTACTCGAGCTGGTGTGATGATAGACGCGATCTGCACCCCAGTATTTCTCAATCAGGGATAAGTCCAGATACCAGCTGCGAACAGCACTTTTGCGATTTTTGACAATTTCGACGGCCCGGTCGCTGAAGGTAATGGGGGACAGACCGGGTGGCGTTCCGATACATTTCTGCGAGCAGCTGAAACAGGCATCCACGCCCCAGTCATCCACCTTGATCTCAATTCCACCCAGCGAAGAGACCGTGTCCAGAAGCAGCATGGCATCATATTCCCTGGCCAACCGGGCGATGTCATCCATGGGCTGCAGGACACCGGTGGATGTCTCGGCATGGACGATGGTTATGAGTTTGTACGACTTTTTTTTCAACTCGGCTTCCACTTGTTGGGGATCGGTGGGCTTGCCCCATTCCGCTTCGATAACGGTAACCTCAGCCTCTTGGCGTTCGGCCATCTGGCGAACCCGATCTCCGAAATAGCCATGCGCACAGACCAGCACCGGATCTCCCGGTTCGAGCAAATTGGCGACGGCGGCTTCCATGCCTGAGCTACCGGTGCCGGGCATGGCGTTGGTTATACCGCCGGTGCGTCCGAAAACCGGCGGCAGCAGTTCGCCGATGCGGTCTAAAACCTTGAGATACACGGGATCCATGTATCCGATAACCGGAGAGGACAGGGCCTTGTATACCCGCGGATGAACATCCAGCGGCCCCGGTCCCATTAGTCTGCGCAACGGTGCTTCCTGTCGTTGAAGATTCAGTTCTGGCATGGCTTATTTACCTCGATTCTGTATTTTTTTAACCTGATGGGCATTATCGCGTGTGCAAATATCAACAGATTAAGAGGATGCTTATAAAGGATTCAGAGGCGGGCGTCAAGAAAAGTATTTTTTGTTCAGACGGAACTTAACCATCGCTATCAGTTAACGGGTTGGACCGTAAGGAATTTTAATAAAAGACAGTTTCCAGACGAGCGGTCAGGGCCGGAATGACCTCAAACAGATCGGCGGCAACAAAATAATCACATTTTTTCATGATGGCGGCTTCGCGATCCTTGTTGACGGCGATGATCAGGGCGGCTGTTTTCATCCCGGCAAAATGCTGGACCGATCCGGAAATACCGCAGGCCATATATACCTTGGGGCTCACTGTTTTGCCGGTCTGTCCCACCTGCATGGTATGGGGCACCCAGCCCTCATCCACCGCCACCCGGGATGCACCCACGGCTGCCCCGATTTTTTCCGCACACGCAAAAAGGATGCGAAAATTTTCCGAATTTCCCATCCCCCGTCCTCCGGAAATAATAATATCCGCCTCGGATAGATCGATGCTACTGGAATCACCTGGTTTTATTGCTTTGACGGTCAAATTGTCTGCTTTTATGTCAACCTGAAAAGAAAGCGAATCCGCCTCGACCGCGGCGGGTGTCGCCTCGACGGCATTCGGCCGGATACCGTAGATGTGATAGGGCCCCTCGGTTTTCAAGGTGGCAATGGTTCTCCCGGAAAACTGGGACTTTTCGACCCTATGACCGTCAAGGTCGACGGCCGAACAGTCCATGACCAGCGGCGCATTGAGGCCGGCAGCGATCCTGGGCAGCAGATTTTGTCCCTGAAGACCGGCGAGCCCCAGCAGGGAGTCGATGCCAAAGTAAACCACGGCCTGGATAACCGCCTGGGACCAGGAGACCGGGTTGTAATCGATGGGGGCATTGCCGGACTGAACCTCCACGATGCGGTGAACACCATAGGCCTGAAGCAAATCTTTCTGATCTTCAGGCAGGCTATCCAGCGAAAAGGCGTAGAGTTCCCGCCCGTCACCCCGGGCTGCCGTGATGACGCCGAAATTGGTCTTTTTGATCTCAGCGTTTCGGGTCTCTATTAGTATTCCGATATTCTGCATAGGCTCTGTGTCAATCTAATAACCATTAACAATTAACCAATAACCACCCGGTTGAGCCTTAAGCTCAACCGGGTAACACTCTGGCTTCTTCCTTCAGTATCCTGACAATTTCAGCGGCCACTTCTTGCGGCGTTCCGGTCAGCTCTGTGGGCCGGCGTTTTTCAACAGCGGGCTTTAGCTCGAGGATCTCAACCCGACCCGCTGGTTTATCGATCTTAAGATCTGCCAGATCGATCTGTGCTATTTCCTTTTTCCGGGCCTGCATGATGGCCGGCAGGGTGGGATACGTCGGTTTGTTGAGACTTTTGCCGGCACCGATTATGCACGGCAGCGACATTTCGATAACTTCCCGCGCCCCCCCTTCCCCGTCACATTCTACAACGGCCTTATCCTGCTCCAGCGACAGGGAGATCACATTGGATGTGGCCGGTATGCCTAAACCGGCCGCCAATCGATACATGGTTTGAAACCCTTCGCTGTCGATCGATTCCTTGCCGGTAAAAATAATGCCCGGCCCACCATCGGATTCAATGGCGGCCTTCAGCGCGGCGGCGGTTACCAGACTGTCCGGGTTGTCATCGGTTTTAATTAAAATCCCGCGATCCGCCCCCATGGCCAGCGCCGACCGCAGGGTGGCTTCGGCCGCCTGACTGCCCAGGCTCACGGCGATGATCTCGGCATCGCCGGATTCATTTTTGATACGGACGGCCTCCTCGACCGCGTTTTCATCATAGGGATTCATGATAAAGGTAACCCGGTCATCGATGCGGTTATTCTCCAAAATGGTAATCCTGGCCGCAGTGTCCGGAACGTGTTTCACACAAACATAGATTTGCATCTTCTTTATCCTAAGGTACGCTGATAGGCGGAAGCGGCTTTTCAGCCGCGGTCACCATTTCTTACTTGGCTCGTCGCGGCTGGAAAGCCGCTCCCACAAAAAGTGAATGAATCTATAGTTTAGCGCAATATAACGCAATCAATCAATAAATCAACTATTTAACCAATCAATTATGTGATCTCAAAAAAGAACAGGGCCACATCTCAATAGGAGGAGGCCCTGGTTTAAATGTAAATTCATATCACCCGACGGTTGGTTTTGGGATTACCCGTTGACCGAAAAGCTGCTGTTGTAATTAATCTCGCGCTTTCTTGAAAAGAAACCGACATTGATTTTGCGGCCGATGTAGCGCAGCTTAAACTGATAGGGTTCCTTGTCGTGGTCGTATCCCTTCTCACAGGCATCGATTAACTCGGCCATCATGGCGCCCACCACCAGGGCATTTTTATACTGGTTGCCGCTGGTGCCGATGGCCATGTAAAAGCCTCTCATGTCGGACTTGTCGTAGATCGGGATCCAGTCGTCGGAGCAATCGTAAAGATCACAGGTTCCCCGGGGCTGGTTGGGAATCTGCATCGTCGGCACCCGCCTGGCGCAGCGATAGGTCTGGGCTTTCCACTGGGCTTCGGAAAGCTCGTTGTTGCGCCCGGGCTCCCCATCGCCGGCATAAAATTCATCCGGGTCCACCCATTCCTGGGGATCACATTCGGGGTCTTCGCTGCCGATCAGAAACATGTTGCCGACTTCCGGGCGGTAATAACAGGCAATGTCGCCATCGGAGGTATGATAGCCGTCATTGAGGTAATCGTATCCTTCAGGCGACGGCACGTGCATCACCTCGTGCCGTAAGGCCTTGGTCTTAATGTTACAACCTTCGTAGACGCCTTCGGCCATCTGGTTGATTTTGTAAGAATGGGGACCGGCCACATTGACAACCACCGGCGCATCAATCTGGGTGCCGTCTTGGAGGGTTACCCCCTGTACCTGGTTGTCCTGGCTGCGGACAGCAGCCACTTCCGCATTGAACAAGAACTCACCGCCGTGGGCTTCGGCCGCCCGCATGATATTATGGGCTGAAAGCGCCGGGTCGTTTACGTATCCGCCTTCTGGACAGAAAAGCGCTCCCTCGAGCATGCTGGTGGGTTCATTAAAAAATTCGGGATCCTCGGGCCGTCTGACAGGCCAAAACTCGTGCAGGTCATAAACCGGTACCATCTCTTTGACTTTCTCGACACTCCACTCCTCGTATGCCACGCCCACGGCATCGTAATTCTTTTTCACCTTGCGCCAGTCATGCCCCTGGGATTTCAACAAAAGGGAGCCGGTGTTCATGTAGCGCGCAAAACCTTTCTCATCCTTGACGTGGCCGAGATAGTTTTGCCAGTCCAGCCAGTATTTAAAACCGTCGTAGGCCATGGCAACCCCATCCTCGGTGGAATAGTGGGCCCTGACAATGGCACAGGATGCCGCGGTGGAGCCTTCGCCCGCATCTGCCAGCTTATCGATATTCAGTGTCTTATAGCCCATCTTGGCCAACTCATAGGCGATGGGACAGCCAATGACGCCCGCGCCGATAATAATGGCGTCGTATTTCTTGTTCATGGGGACCTCCTTCTGAATTGCAAATTTTAAATTTTATATCCCACCTATTTTTGAGAACATCTTCGTATCCAAGGTTGTTTACATGGACTGGGTTCAAAGGTTCAGGGTTAAGGGTTCAGGGTTGGGATGTTCGGAACTTCTAAAAAATCTGATTGGTCCACAACCTTTGAACCTCTGAACGCTGAACCCGGAACGATTTATTATGGTTCAAGGTTATTCTGAAGCATCAGAATCGCTGAAACGCTAACCCAGAGCCCCGAACGCTGAACCTTGAACGGTTAGCTTATCTCAGATAAAGGATGGATTGCAAAGTTTTTTCAAATCCCAGGCTTTGATTTTAAAGGATTTATCATGCACCCCGGGGTTGAAATAGACGAATTTTTTTTGGGTCAGATCCGGGTCCATATAAATATCGAGTTTCGTCAGATGCCCGAAGGGCGGCACGCAACCCACCTCGCACCCGACAGCCTGGCTGACCGCCTCCGGTTTGGCGAAGGAAACTTTCCTGGTGCCCGCCCCGGCTGCAGCCTGCTTCCAGTTTACTTTCTTATCACCCGGCAGCACCAGAACAATCATCTTACCCTCTTTGGTACTTAACACAAGCGACTTGACTGTCTCCGCCTCAGAGACCTTCAGCGCCTCGGCCATGGCCGGATTGGTATAAACCGGCTCGTGTTCGTAAACCTCATAGGTTATTTTTTTGTCATTCAACAACGCAATAATATTTGCCTCGAGAGTCATGGTCACCCCTGTCATGTTTGAAATGCTATCAAAAATATAACGGGTTGGCCCGTTGAGCCCGTGGGTCCGTTTACCGGTTGTTAAATCAGACCTTTTTCCTCTTTTAACGGCCCAACCGGCTCAACGGGGTAACCGGCTAACCGAGTTCATCAAGCCAACGGCTAAAGGCCTGCTCCCCGGCTGGCCGCAGTTTAAATTCCGCCCCTGCCGCCAAAATCGCGTCCACCATGTCACGGCCATATCCCCGCGAACAGGTCATCAGAACCCCCGATCTTGCCGGCGTTTTATCCAGGGTTACAATTTGGCAGGGGACGTGGGAAACGGGCCCCTGCAGTAAAAAGGGCGCTTCGCGGGACGGGTCCAAAAAATCAAGCGCGCTCAATTTCTCCAGGATCGCAAAGAGGCCTTGGCCGAAGATGGTCAGAAATACCGTTGCATCCGTTACATCCGTAAAGGCCGCATCCTCGGGGAAGACCGGTGCCGGCCCGTCCAGGTGCCAGACAGAGGCCTGGGTGCGATTCATGCGGTTGATCAGAAAACCCTTTTCAAATACACACTGCCCGGGGGCGTTCGGTATGGAAATCCCCAGGGTCTGGATCCCGCCGATATCCGCATCCTGCAAGTCCCATCGAGGTCGGTGGCTTAAATCGACCACATAGGGCCCGGATCCCTCATCTTCATATTCCAGCACCACCGACCAGTTTTCCCGCTCTTCGGTTTTTACAGGAACCGCTTCAAACGACACCGGCGGCTGTCTTAGTATCCTTTGCATGACCTATACCTTTAAAAAGTCGATTAGGAATCCACCCAAATTAGACCTATTCAGAGGTGGTTTTAAAAGTCCGGATCAGGCTCAAGGGCAAGGCGTACTGCAGCTTGAAAGCGGAGCGTACACGCCAGTACGTGAGCATTTCAATCTGTGGTGCAACGCAGCCATTGAGTCTTAGATGGGCTTTTGAAGCCACTTCTTAAATCTTCAGACGCTCCCCCTCTGGATCATAAAACGGCGTCGGTACCACCCTGGCATGAAGGTGCTGGCCGCCGCACTCATCTTCATAAATCTGCAGCCGCGTGCCCTCGGTGGCCAGCGGCGCATCCACCAGCGCCAATCCGACCGCCTCACCCAATGCAATGCTGTGGCGGGCCATACAGACGTAACCCCGGATGGTGTTATCCACGATGATGGATCCGTCCTTGGGCGCACGGGAGCGGTTCTCCATTTTGAAGCCGACCAGCTTCAGGCGTCCTTCCTGTTTTTCAGTATGTTTAAGCGCCACCGCCCCCACGGTCTTGGCCTCGGGCTTGTGACGGTGCCATAAAAAACCAAGTCCGACATCGTGCAGGGTCGTTCGCTGCTCGGATTCGGAGCCGATAATGAGGTGGCATTTTTCCATGCGCAAAACATTCTGGGCTTCAAGCCCGAAATTGCGAATACCGAATTCTTTTCCGGCTTCAACCAGAACATTCCATAGCGCCGGCATATAGGATGACGGCACATGAAATTCGTAGGAAAGTTCGCCCACAAAACCGAGGCGCATGGAACGGACCGGAATGGCATCTTGAATCACAAATTCGCGGTAACCGGCGTAGGGAAAGGCTTCATTGGATACATCCGCCTGGGTGACCTTCTCGAGTACTTTGCGTGAGTTGGGCCCGGCCAGGTTGATGACGCCGAAGGCATCGGTCAAATTGACCATATGATAATTCCAGCCGTCATAACGGCTGTGATAGCGAAACCATTCCACCGTGCTGCCGGCCCGGCCGGTGGAGGTGGTGAAATAATAGCCGCTGTCGCCGCGTTTGACCACCACCCCGTCGTCGATGATACACCCGTCATCCGTACACATGGCCGAGTATTTAATCCTGCCCTCGGGTATGCGGGCCATATCGCTGACATAGACCCGTTGCAAAGCATTGAGGGCATCCGGCCCCCAAATTCTGAACTTACCCAGCGTTGAGGCATCGAGCATTCCCACATTGGTACGGACATTTTCAATTTCTTCGCGGCAGCTGAAATCCTTCGAGAAGTACCGCGCCCGCTTCCAGGCCCCGATGCGGCGCATAACACCGCCGTCCTTTTTCTGGCTCTCATGCATGGGGGTGCGCTTGCACATATCATGGTTGGTTCCGGCATAGGTGGCGATGAGGGTCGGTACCAGGGGAGCCCGCACCGTTGTCGGTGTGGCCAGACCGTTCGCATCGCCATGATACTGGGCGACCAACAGCGGCAGGTTGTGACCCGGAATTCCTCCCTGGCCGGGACCGGTGCCCGCGGCCGTAAAGCGCTTGATCAGCTCGGTCGCGTCAAAGCCCATTTCCATGGCCTGCTCGACATTTTTGATGGTGGTATCCTCATCAAAACAAATAAAAGCTTTGCGGCCTTTCACAGGGGCCTGGACCAGCTTGCAGCCCCTGGCCGGACCTGGCAGATCATTCAGCCGCTCACGGGCTTGCCGAATGTCGGCCTCGGTGGCTGAACCGCAATCAGCTGCTGCCATAAGCCCCGCCAGGCTGCCGGATGCTTCGATAGCCGCGTCATGGTTTAATCCCAGCAAACGTCCGGCCGCGTGCATTTTAGCCGGCAGTTCGGTCGGGATAAAGAAACCCGTGTGAAGGTCGAAGCCGAACCGGGCATGGCCGAGGCTGAGCGGTCCGGTCACCGGCGTCATTCCGGCAGAGGCAACCAGAAGATCACAATCAACCTCTTGCCGGCGGGTTCCGGTGATCGTGGCCAGCGTCGTCCTGGTGACGCGTTTTTCACCATGGGCTGTCGCTGCCACCCATCCGCGCCTGAATGGAATTTTTCTCTCCGCCAGGGCCGCCACCAGTTCCGGATCCTGCCCGTCTTCGCGAATATCGGCCACACAGGCAACTTTGAGTCCAAGATGGCTCAGATCCAGTGCCGCCTCCAGTCCCAGATCGTGACCGACACTAAACACCGCATTCTCACCGGCCAGCAAACCGTAGGTTCGCGCCAGGCGATGGGCCGTATTGATCTGCATGACACCGGGGCGCTCGTTGTTTTCAAACAGCAGCGGTCGCTCAATACACCCGGTGGCCACCACAACACTATGGGCCCGGATCTCAATATAACGCTCGTCAAAGTGATCGGAATCACTGCCGGTTTGGAATGCGGTTACAAGATTATTGTTATAGACCCCCACCACCGACGCCTGCTGGAATAGCCGAATGGCGGGTGTTTCCTCTATCGTTTTTGCCAGATCCCGGGCTCTTTCAAATAAGGGAATCCCATGACTGCCGGTTGCCGCACGGTAATCAAAACATCCACCCAGCCAGGGACGTGCCTCCAGAAGGATGACGCGCAGTCCCTGTCGGGATGCCGACAGGGCCGCCGACATGCCGGCCGGTCCCCCGCCGATGACGCAGACATCCGCATGGGGGTAGATCTCGTCATAGTCGCCTTGCATTTCAAAATCAGGCGAAATTTTGCCCAGCCCGGCTGCCTTGCGTACCTGCTTTAGCGCCAGGGGCCATATTTTGGCCGGCTTGTGCATGGTGCGGTAATAGAAACCGGCCGGCATGGCCCAGTCAAGGGTGTCCATGAAACCCATGAGGTCATTTTCGGCCGACCCTTTGACATTTTGAGTTTTAAGGACCATGCCATCTTTAAGAAGCGTTTTTTCAGTGCAGACGTTGGGCATGCCATCGACTTCCATGCAGGTATTGCTGCACTCGCCGTCCAGGCTGTAGAGTCCTCGCGGCCGGTGGTATTTGAGGCTCCTTGAAAAAATCCGCACCCCGTTGGCATACAGGGCACTCGCAATTGTGTCACCGCCAAGCCCCTGATAGCGGCTGCGATGGTGATGAAACGTCAGCTTCTGATCGTGATTGATCCGCAACGTCGGCAGTTGGCTGAGCCGGTCCATTAATTGACCTCCGGTTTGTCTACTTCAAGGTTGGTCGTCGTATCACGGAAAGTGGTAAACCATGCCCCGCAGCCGTCCCGGTGATACCACCATTCCTTCTGGATACCGGCCACAGATTTATTCATATGCACATAATCACACCAGGTTGCCGGGCTGAGGACTTCTTCTTCAGGCCTGGGCCCCTTGTCGACACCGCCGTAGCGGAATTCATAACCGTTGCGTTTACCGCAAGTTGGACAGGTTAAAGTGGCTGCCATACGCTTGTTTCCTTTTTTTACCGATTTCCAACCCCTGGTCTTCGATCAATTCAGGCAAAAACCCGCATTAAATGACTAATGACTATTGACTAATGACTAATTTCTGTTCGCCTCCGGCGGATCGATTTTATTTATAAATGGACGGAGCGAAGCGACTTCCTCCATTTGTCATTAGACATTAGTCATTAGTCATTTGTTAGTTAATATCAACATTGAATACTTTTGATCTTAAGTCACCTAATTGTCAGGAGTATAATTGACAAGAGCCGCCGTCTCCCCCATCAGCCGGTGATGTTCGAAGCGACGCAGGTTAAACGGTCTCAGCATGTCGGGGCAGTTACCGTCGACCATAAACCGGGCCATGTATTTTCCGGTGGCGGCACAGGATTTAAAGCCAAAATATCCCCATCCGCAGTTCATGTAACAGCCCTCAATGGTATCATTGCCGTCAATTATGGGCGCCATATCCGGTGTCATATCTGCCAGACCGGCCCAATGGCGCATGAACTTGACCCCTCTCAGGCACGGCAGCATCTCCGCGAGCGCTTGGGCCTGGTGTTTGATATAATAGGCGGTGGTCTGGGTGGTATAGTTGGGCCAGGGGTCCATGTGGGCGCCGGTGGCTATTTCGCCTTTCAGGGTCTGATTGGCATAGGCGTGATAGGCACCCGATGATATCACGTGATCCAATATGGGTTTAAGTGGCTGGGTCACCATGGCCTGGATGGTCAACACGCTTATGGGAAGCTCAATTCCCAGCATTTCATATGATATGGCCGCAGAATACCCGCCGGCCGACAACAACACCCGCGGGGTATGGATCTTGCCGTGCTCGGTCTCCACCGAGACGATTTTACCGTTTTCAACCCCAATGCCGGTGACAGCTGTCTGCTGATGAAGGTGCACCCCATGTTTGGCAGCGCCTTTGGCCAAGCCCCAGACCACGGCATCGTGGCGCACAATGCCGCCCGGTGGATGGAACATGGCGCCATGAACCGGAAATGTGATGTCCGGTGATATGTTAAGGGCCGGCACCAGTTCCTTGCACTGTTTGGCATCAATCAGGTGGCTTTCGACCCCGTGAAACTGAGCCGTGGCGATATTCATGCGGGCTGAACTCATCGCGGCTTCACTGTGCATCAGATTGAGGTTGCCGCAATTAAAAAACATCAGGTTGTAATCGAGTTCTTTGGTCAGGATAGGCCAGAGCTCAAGCGCTTCTTTATAAAGGGGGACATTTTGCTGGGTTCTTTGGTTGGCGCGAACAATGGCCGTGTTGCGGCCGGCGCCTCCAAAACCGATAAAGCGTTTTTCAAGCACCGCAACATCGCTAAGACCATGATCCCGTGCCAGAAAATAAGCGGTGGCCAAACCGTGCAGCCCTCCGCCGATAATGACGGCATCATAGCTGGACTTGAGCCGGGGTTTTGGGCCCCACAGGGGCTTGTATCTGCCGAACATAGATGCTTCCTTTTTAGATGAAGAGCCTCAAGGGTGTAACCAATAATTATGGTCCTAACCTTAAATATGGGTTTCAGGTGCCAATATTCAGGGGACAGAAAGCAGAAAACAGATGACAGATACCGCTGCTTCTGATCTCCCATCTGTCTATCTCGCAACACGCAACTCGAAACGCGTAACCCGTAGCACCTTATTCGAATGAATTAAATCCTGTCAAGGAAAAATTGCCAAAATGATATGATTTCTTTCAAAATTAGTTGACAACTGAAAAAATATGGTTGATATTGCTACAATTTCAATGAACTTGTATTTTTCAATTACGCGCGAAACAGCTTGAAATAAGTATTTTCGCGTATTTTCAGCTCTCAGCACGAATAAAATTTCTGAAATTCTTCTGAAATTCGCATCGGGATGATCGTCTGGTTTCGTTGAATGGACTTAGTGCAGATCTACCGATCAGGGCCCGGCTTCTGGATTTTTTCAACCGAAATAAGCACTAATTTGAAATATTTAATCTCATTTGAATGAAATCATTTCATTTGGTCATAAATCAATAGAGATAATTTCCCATGAGCGATCAACACTCACACCCAACCATTAAAGGCATCGTCGAACAGCACCACTCCCTGACACCCAAAGCCCGGATTTTAAGCAATTATATTCTCAAAAATCCCCGCAAAGCGGTTTTCATGACCACCAAGGAGCTGGCAGAAACATGCTGCGTCAGCGAGGCAACGGTGGTTCGTTTTGTCAGCCAGCTGGGCTACAAAGGCTACGGTGCTTTCCAGCAGGCCTTAAGAGATTATGTGGACACCGAGCTGACCCTGCTGGATCGTACCGATATGTCCGGGTTGAAAGGCCCCGGTACGGACCGACTCAGCCGCGTCGTGTTCGAAGAGATGGACAACCTGAAGCAATTCTATGAAACCGTCGACAGGGATGCGCTCGACCGGGTTGTGGATTACCTGGCCAAAGATACGCCGGTCTATGTCATGGGATCCCGGCTTTCATACACGTTTGCCTATTACCTGGGCTGGTCGCTGACAAAAATCCGCCAGGATGTGCGCATTGTTAAAGGCAGCGACAGCACCGCCATTGACTGGTTGACCATCGCAGCCCCTGATAGCCTTGTGATCATCATCGCCACCACCCGCTACCCTAACGAACTGATCCGGCTGGGTAAAATGGTCCGGCGACTCGGCCACACCCTCTTGGTTATCGCGGACAGCGCCCTTTGCCCGTTGAATCATTTCGCCCATCTGTCGCTCATTGCGCCATCGAAAAACATTCCGTTTATCGGGAATCCGACAACCATTTCCTGTATCATTAACTATCTCGTTCTGGAACTGGCCAGCCGGGACGGGGCCGAATTGAAAACGCACCAGGAAAAACTGGAACAGGCTTATCGGGAAAATGATATTTTATTCAACCTGGACAGGGAGGAAATCGGCTTATGAAAACACATGCGAGAGTCGTCGTGATCGGTGGCGGTGCCATCGGGACCAGCATTCTGTACCATTTGGCCAAATATGGGTGGCAGGACGTTATGTTATTGGAAAAACACGAACTTACTTCCGGATCCACCTGGATGGCGGCCGGCAATTGCTCCTTTTTTCACGGCAATTACTATTGCACCCGGGTCAACATGAAAAGCATTGAGATATACCAGGGGCTCGAGGCGGAAACCGGGCAGTCTCCCGGATGGCACACCACCGGATCCATCCGTACGGCTGACAATCCGGATCGCATGGATGAACTGGGCTATATGTACAGCATGAACCGCTGCCTGGGTTTAAACGTGAATTGGGTCACCCCGGAAGAAATTGCCGAACTGCATCCGATGATGAACGTCGAAGGGCTCATGGGGGGACTTTACTGGCCGGATGATGGGGATGTGGATCCCAGCGGCATAACCCAGGCGATGGCGCTGGGCGCCAAGAAACTCGATGTGGAAATCAACCAGCATACCCGGGTTACCGGACTGACCCAGAAAGCCAACAGTGAGTGGATCGTCCATACCGACAAAGGGGACATTACCTGCGAATGGGTGGTTAACGCGGCCGGATTATGGGCCCCGCAGGTAGCTGCCATGGCAGGGCTGGAAATTCCGTCCATCGCCGGAGAGCACACCCACATTTTGTTTGAGACCATAGATGATGTCGTCAACCGCGACAGCATGCTGCCGCTGGTGCGCGATCCCGACCGATCCATTTATATCCGCCAGGAAATGGACAGTCTGATTCTGGGCTTGTACGAGAGCAAAGTAAAACAATGGTATCCTGAAGGGGTGCCCTGGGAATATGCCCAGAGCGAACTGCAGCCTGACATCGAGCATGTGGCCGAATATATCGAACACGGTCTTTATCGCTTTCCGATTATGGGCGAGCACGGTTTCAAACACGTCACCGTCGGCCCCATCACCTATACGCCCAACGGTGATCCGCTGGTCGGCCCGGCCTATCCGCTGAAAAACTATTTTCTGGCCTGCGGCTACAGTTTTGGCATCACCCAGGCCGGCGGTATCGGGCACTATATTGCCGGATGGCTCATGAACGGCGAACCGGAAATCGACCTGTGGAGCGTGGACAGCCGACGTTACGGTTCCTATGCCAATTGGGCCTATAACCATGAAAAAATTGAAGATACCTATCCGCGTCTTTACAGCATCATTTTTCCCAACGACTGGCGCGAGGCCGCACGGCCCAATCGTACCAGCCCCATTTATGAATATCAAAAAGCGGCCGGCGCATCCTTTGGCGACTATTTCGGCTGGGAATGCCCCAACTACTTTAGCGATAAACCCGCCGATCGCAACGAAATCCCGAGCTGGCGCCGCAACAATGCCTTTCCGTATGTGAGCCGGGAATGCAAGCACGTGATGGCGCATGTCGGGCTGTTGGATCTGACACGATTCGCCAAAACCAGAATCAGCGGACCCGGTGCCGAGCAATGGCTTAACAAAATGACCTGCCAGAAAGTTCCGGTAACCACAGGTCGCATCGTGCTTTGCCCCATGCTGGATGAAAACGGCGCTTTTAAAACGGATATGACGGTCACCCGGGATGGAGACAATGAATATTTTTGCGTGACCGCAAGCGTTGGCAAACGTCACGACCAACACTGGATGATGCAACATTTACCCGATGACGGCTCGGTGCAAATGGAAGATCTGACCTACCAACAGGGCTGTTTTATCATTGCCGGGCCCAGAGCACGGGACCTGCTCGCCAAAGTGGCTTACGGTGACGTATCCGATGAGGCGCTGCCCTTCAGCACCAGCAAAACGCTTTTCATCGGCCGGATCAAGTGCCGGGTCAACCGCATGAATTACGTCGGGGAGCTCGGCTACGAGATTTTCCATCCCATCGAAAACCAGATCGCCGTTTTTAAGACCCTCATGGCCGGCGGCGAAGCGTTCGAACTGAAAATGTTCGGTATGTATGCCATGGACTCCATGCGGCTGGAGAAAGGCTACCTGGCATGGAAATCGGAAATGAACGTTCATCACACCCCTCTGGAGACCAATGTGGCCTGGACGGTGAAGTGGGACAAGGACTTTATCGGCAAGCAAGCGCTGGAAAAGGCAAAAGGCGCCGGCTTACAGCTGCAGCTGGTTTGCATGGAAGTAGCTGCCGAGGACGCCGACACCTGGGGTTACAATCCAATATTTAAGGATGAACAGCGCGTGGGGATGACGTCTTCGGGCGGCTACGGTCACCGGGTCGACAAGAGCATTGCCCTGGGCTATGTCCCGCCGGCGTTCAGCAGTCCCGGCACGACGCTGGAGGTCGAAATTTTAGGCAAGAAACTTCCGGCCCGGGTCGTCGC
>JAFDCJ010000236.1 GCA_019312835.1 Deltaproteobacteria bacterium | reverse complement strand
GTACGTATTGATAGCCAACAATGCCGAATCCATGATACAAAAGGCTGGTGGACATGGGTTGATTCCTTTCTTTTTTAGGTTTGGAGACTTTAAAAAGAATCACTCATGTCCACATTTACAACTAAAAGAACGCTTAATTTTGATGAATCAAAGAAATTAGCAGCGATCGCGCCCAGCCATCCGGACGTGCTCGTGCTGCCCGCCCACCGCTTCTACTACAGGGGCCAATGGAACGGTATTCAACTCGCCGACCGGGTCAAGCAACTGCTGGCGCACCATGTTCAACGATGTGCCGCGATTCTTGAGCTCCTGGGAACCGGTCCGCAAACAGCCGAAGTGCTCGCCCGGGAACATTTCGAGGAAAGACTGCTGGAAGGATTCGGCAGCATTATGGCTACCAATGAAATTATCAGCCATTGTGAATTATTGGCTGTCTGCGGTGATATCGTCAGGGAAAATAAGACCCAGTACCGGGCAACCGGCAGCGGTAATTTCGAGGCGCATATATCGGCAACCATCTGACGGTGAATCTAGGCGGGGTCTCACCATACGCTAAAAAAACCTATATGTACGTAAAAATGTACTTGACATCTGTATATTTATATATTAGCGTCAGGCAGCAAAGCCGGGCAAATTCCATTATCCCATTCCAGACGTGCCCAAATAGACGGGGACCCATACCGGAAACCGGGGAGGCGCTAACATGATCAAAGCGTATCTGAAAGAAAACAAAAATGTCATCATTTTCTTTATTCTATTTGCAATCGGTCTAAACATATTCGTTATTGGCGTCTGCCAGTTGATTCCTGAAAGACTGCGCAAAAGCGGATGGTTTATAGCCCCGAATTACAAGTCTCAAACCATGGGTCAATCCATTGAAAAAAAATCCCGCAATAACGCCAATTGAAGGGATCACATAAATGGATAAAAAAATAGTGCTGTTTTACGCAATTTTTGCTGCTGTGATGATCGGCGGTTCCTTGGCGATAAGCCTCTGGATTTTTCCCAAAATTGTCGGTAATGCACGTTACATGGGCTTTGGTTTAGCGGGGATGATCGAACCCGTACCCGGTCAAATCCCATCAAAGCAGATGCTGACATTGATTTGCGCGCAGATGGTCGGGACTTTCGGCATCCTTTGGCTTGTCGGCCGGCAGGTTGTCAAAAGAATCCATCGTGACCGTCCGGTTAGCATCGAAGGCTACCTGTTCAAAATCAGCCGGTTAACCGGAAAAAATGAGTTTGATATCTTTTGCAAGGCGGCTGAGGATTGGCCGGTCTCGCCTGATCAAATCAAGCAGGATTTCAGCCTGTATATGGCAGAGCAGTTCATACCTTACTATGTCAACCATTTCGTCAGAAAGAACCAAGAACATATCGATAAACTGCACATGCCGATATTTCAATTCCATCAGCATTGATACCCATTGAGCCCATAAACGGCTAAACCTATCCAGCCCGGACAGATAACCGTACGCTATTCAAACATAACCACCCGCCTGTTTTTGCGGGTGGTTTTTATTTTTAACAAGGCCCCATGGCGGTAGCGTAAATTTTTCTTGACAGCATTCAGGGAATTGAATTAGTTAGTATACGAAAGGTATTGAAATGAAAACCTACAACGACTGCATCATATTCCTGCTGGCCAAGGCCTATCAGAAAGCCCATGGTGATCTCAAACGCAAGCTTCAGTCATACGGCGTGACACCCATCCAGCATCTGATCCTCGAGGTGTTGTGGGGCGAAGACGGGTTATCGGCCAGCGATATCGGCAAGAAACTGGTTCTAGATGGAGCCACGCTGTCAGGCGTGCTGGATAGATTGGCGGCCGGAGGTTGGATTTTAAAAAGACCGGCTGAGGATGACAAACGGGTTCTGCGAAATTTCCTTACCCCCAAGAGCAAGGAGCTGAAACCCAAGCTATCGGAGGCCAGGGATCAAACCAATGAGGATCTGTTAAAAAATTTCTCTTTAGAAGAAAAAGTGCTGCTGAAGCGATTTCTGCGGGATATGCAATAAAAACGATTCAAGGGTTAAGGTTTAGGGTTCAAGGGTTATGATATTCTGACAGTTCTCCAATTACCTTATATAGATATTTGAACTATGTTTGATTTTTATACCCAGTTCTTTGTATTCAAGGGGCTATCGATAATTTTCAACCTGGAACTCTGAAACTTTGAACCTGGATTGTATATATTTTGTACACAAATAAAATCAGAGGGGAAGTGCCCGAAGCTCGAAGCAGCAGTACATCAGGCATTTATTGATTGGCTGGGCCAAACCTGGTGGGAATTGCCGAACTCGTCGCATTTACAACCGATCGCAAGGCGGGTGTCGTCATGAGACGCCACAGCAGTTAACGGTTATTTATTATTGGTTATCAGGAGTTGAAAATGGAAAAAATCACGCGCAGAGCAATGGAACTTGCGCAATGCTATGGTGCCAGTGCGGTTGGGATCGCAACCATCGACACCCTGGCGGGCGGACCGCCGTCAACGGATTTAACCTATGTTCTGCCAACTGCCCGAGCCGCAATTAGTTTTGCAGTTCCGCTGAATCAGGACGACATCGAGCTCTGGTTTTCCAAAAAGAGTCATGCAAAGCACTTTAAGGACAATATCAGGGCCAACGTCATTGCCAGCGGCATTTCCCTGGAGCTTGCCAACTATTTAGGACAGAAGGGCTACCCCTCGATTCCACTGACGGCCAATACGGCCTACCGCGAGGAGAGCCCCAACGGGCGCTATGATGAGTTTCCCCCGATTTCCCATCGATACCTGGCCGTTAGGTCCGGCGTCGGCTTTTTCGGACTGTCCGGCAATGTGCTGACCAAAAGCGAGGGGGGTGCCGTCATACTGGGTTCGGTGGTCACGGCCGCCGAACTGAAACCAACCGATCCCCTGGCGGCCGGTGAGAACTATTGCGATCTTTGTCGCCTGTGTACGGCCGTCTGCGCTTCGGGCTATATCGATGGGGAAAACCAGGCGTCCGTAACCCTGGGCGGCATCGATTTCTCCTATTCCCAAAAGCGCCATCACAGCCGCTGCGATTATGTTTGCGGCGGTTTTACCGGACTGCACAAATCCGGCAAGTGGTCGACCTGGTCGCCCGGCCGCTTTCCCATTCCGGATAAGGATGAGGCGTTTTATCCCGCGCTGATAAACACCGTCGGCCCCTATTTAAACCGTCCCCACACCGGACCCGCCATATTCAATGTCATCATGCCGGGAGACAAGGTGGGATTAACCTGCGGCAACTGCCAGCTGATCTGTCATCCCGATAAGGAAGTCCGCAAGCGCCGTTATAAAGTACTCGTTGAAAGCGGTGTTGTTGTCCAGAACCCGGATGGGAGCCTGGAAGCGGTAACGCCTGAGGAGGGCAGAAAACGGGTTGCTGCCATGGATGCGGAAACAAGGGCACTTTACGAATCTAATTGATGCCATCCCAACGCGATAAAAAAAATAACAAATCACAAGCACCAAATAATTTACCCTGTTCAATAATGCTTCGCATTAAATCTTCGATTTATTGAACAGGGCAGGTAATATCCAATGACCAAATTTTCAAATTCCAAACTATCAGGAGAGCTTTCTAAATTAATATGCCCGTTTCGGTAATTGAGATTTCGAATTTGGAATTTATTTGATATTTGGTGCTTGTATTTTGGAATTTCCCTATAATCGCTCAGGCAAGTTTACACAAAGGAGTCCCTTCATGTTGAAGACCCGAATAACAGAACTATTTGGCATCGAACGTCCCATCGTCCAGGGCGGTCTGATGTGGATTGCCCGGGCAGAGCTGGCGTCTGCTGTGGCCAACGCCGGTGGTATCGGCTTTATGACCGCCCTGACGTTTCAGGAGGCCGAGGACCTGAGAGCCGAAATCCGTAAATGCCGTGAAATGACGGACAAACCGTTTGGCGTCAACCTTACCTTCCTGCCATCCCTGCGGACCATCGACTACCCGGCCTACATCAAGATCTGCATCGAAGAAGGAATCGAGTTTATCGAAACCGCCGGGCGCAACCCGGAACCTTACATGGATCAGCTCAAGTCGGCCGGCATCAAGGTTGTGCATAAATGCACCTCGGTGCGCCACGCGATCAAAGCGGAAAAAATCGGCTGCGATGTGGTCAGCATCGACGGTTTCGAAGCCGCCGGCCATCCCGGCGAAGACGACGTAACGTCTTTGATTCTAATTCCGGCCACGCGCGACGCCATTGACATTCCCATCATCGCCTCGGGCGGGTTTGCCGACGGCCGCGGACTGGTGGGCTGCCTGGGCCTCGGGGCAGACGGGATGAACATGGGGACCCGTTTCGTTGCCACCCAAGAGGCACCGGTACATGACAATGTCAAGCAGGCGCTCATCGACCACAGCGAGCGCGACACCCGGCTGATCATGCGCACCCTGCGCAACACGGAACGGGTGATTAAAAACCCAATCGTGGACAAGGTGCTTGAAATCGAAAGCAGGGGTAATACCAAAATCGAAGACATTGCGCCGTATGTTTCCGGCCTGGTGGGCAAAGAAATGCTTGAAGACGGAGACATGCAAAAGGGCGTGATGTCCGCCGGCCAGTGCATGGGACTGATTAGAGACATTCCCACCTGCCGGGAGCTGCTGGATCGGATCATGGCGCAAGCAGAAAAGATCATCAAAGAAAAATTTTCCCAGGTCATCGTTTGATCTGAATGAACCGGTCGCCGGCGTGGAGAGAACCGCAACGTCTCTTGCCATGGCGCACAGATGCCAAAAATAATTTTAAACCCATCTTTGCGGGCCTGGCGGCGTTGCGAGAAGATGTATTATCACGCCATAAATGAAGGTCACTGGATGCAGGAGACCCAATATGGAAGATAAACAGCTATATGAGAATCTGGCCCAACACCTGGACCAGGGAATTGTCGGCGCACCAACATCACCGGCGCTTTTGGAGATTCTCAGGGTTCTATTTCCCCTCCAGGAAGCCGAGGTGGCCCTCAAGCTCGGTATGCAAGACCGGAGCCTCGCAGAGTTGAGGGACTCTTTTCCCGAACTGGGTGACTCGCTCGAGGAGGTTTTAGATCGCATGGCAGGGCAGGGAACCGTTTTCACCAGTCAGCGACCGGGAGCAGTACGGACCTATCGTCTGCTGCCTTCGGTGGTCGGTTGGGCCGAAACGCCTTTCTGGGCGGGCAAGGAGACGGAACGAAGCCGGAAACTGGCGCCCCTGTGGCTCAAATATCGCGAAGAGGCCTTCGGCGCCGAACTGTCCCGGGGAAACATGCCGGTGGTGAGGGTGCTTCCGGTTTCCAGGAAGCTGCGCGAATCCGGGGAAGTTTTGCCCTATAATGCCCTGGCGGCCATGGTAGAAGCCCAGTCCTACTGTGCGGTGGCACACTGCCCCTGTCGCCAGATGCACGCCCAGACAGGCGATGCCTGCGATCATTCGCTTGAAAACTGTCTGCATTTCGGCTCCATGGGGCGCTACATGGTAGAGCAGGGCTTGGCCCGCAAAATTTCCGCGGTTGAGACCCTGGCCATCTTAAAATCCGCCAATGAAGAAGGTCTGGTTCATTCGGTGGAGAACATCAACGGCCACCTGGGAACTATTTGCAATTGCTGCGGGTGCTGCTGCGTATTCCTTGAGACCAAAAGCAAAATGGGGCTTCACACCATATCCGCATCCAGTTATGTGGCCCAAGTAAATCCCGAGCGTTGTGCGGCCTGCGGCACCTGCGAAGACAGATGCCCCGTGGGGGCCATTGCGATCGGTGATGAAGACATCGCCGTGGTTGACGAAAATATATGTATCGGCTGCGGCGTCTGCACCCCAACCTGCGAAACGGAGGCCGTTGAGCTGTCGCTGCGTTCCGAGGCCAGCCCGCCACCGGATCTGTCAGAATTTCTAACGGCAAGATATAAGGAAGCTTCAAGCTGACATTCTTTTGATACAGGAGGCACTCAACCAATGACTCAACAGGTGTATAAAGAGCTTTACGAGATAATGAAAAGTCGCCGTGGTCCTTACTCCGGTGTGGAGATCCCCGAGTTCTACGATATGGTCCAGGAACTCTTTACCCCCCAGGAGGCCGAGGTCAACAATGCCATGCCCGCTAAGCCTCTTACCGCCGCCGGGATTGCTGCCGAAATGAACCGAGATGAGGATGAAATACGCGGGATCCTGGAAACCATGGCCGATAAGGGTCTTTGTAAAACATTTCGGAAGGGTGATGTCAGGTATTATCAGGGTGAGCCATTTATGCCCGGGATTTTTGAATACCAATTCATGCCCGGCAAGGCAACCGACCGGGACAAAAGGATTGCGCAGCTCATTCGCGCCTATAAGAACGCGTTTAATACTGCCAAAGGAGCTCCAAAAATGACGTTTCCGGTCACGCGGGTCATCACCGTTGACAGGACCATCGAGGCCGGCAACACCGTCTACACCTACGACCAGGTCTCAACCTACATCGATAAAAACGAGACGATCGGTGTCGGCACCTGCTACTGCCGCCATTCGGCAAAATTGGTGGGAGAAGACACCCATGACATGCCCATGGAGGTGTGCATGTGGTTTGGCAGCATGGCCGCATATGCCATCGAACGTCTGGGCGCGCGCGCCATGACCAAAGCCGAGGCCCGCCGGGTTTTAGACCTGGCCGAAGAAGCCGGCCTGGTCCATATGAGCCGCAACACGACTGAAAATGTTAATTTTATCTGCAACTGCGACCGCTGGCATTGTGAAGTCATCAAAGGGGTCCTAAAGCAACCCAAACCGGCCTTGTTTTTCAATTCGGGCTTTCAGCCCCGCTTTGACCCGGATCTTTGCACGGCCTGCGAGACCTGTATTGAACGGTGTCCGCCCGAGGCTCTGGTCATGGGGGAAAACGAGGTCCCGCAAGTGGATCTGGACCGGTGCTTTGGTTGTGCGGTATGTGCAACCGGCTGTCCCTCGCAAGCCATCGCAATGGAATGCAAACCCGATTTTCCGGTGCCTCCTAAAGATCCGAAGGAATTGATCGTTTCGCTCAAGGCCAGCTTTGCAAAGCAGGGCTGACGCGATTGAGAACCTTCCAAATTCATCATTTTGGTTATATGCATCATGACCGACGAGACGGATCAGTTTGAATGCGGCATTTGGAACAAAGATCGTAGCTGTATAGCACCCCTGGCAGCGCTGGAAGCTTTGCCGCTGTACCATCGTAAAACCATTCCCCCTGATTACCAGGATATAATGGGACACATGAATATTCGATGGTATTTCGACCTGTTTGCCAGAGCGGGTCGGAAATTCTTCAGCGCCCATGGATTGGATGAAGAATATTTTCGGGATGGAAAGTACGGGGTTTTTGCCCTGAAGCATTTTATTCAGTATTTTGCCGAGGTGCGGGTCGGGCAGGCGGTCGCGATACATGCCCGACTCATCGGTCGATCGGACAGACGCTTTCATTTCATGCAGTTTATGTTAAATACAACCACCGCCCAGCTGGCCGCCACTTTTGAAGCGTTGATCACCCACGCTGATCTCAGAATTCGGCGGGCCGCCCCCATGCCTGCCGAAATAGTGCAAGGGCTGGATACCACACTTGCCAATGATAACACGCTGGTGTGGGAAGCACCAATTAGCGGAGCGATCCGGATATAGACGCAGAAGGCTGTTGACCGGTCTCAGATGCATGTCCGCATTTTCTTCAATTAACGAATAACATATAACCATTAACGCATCCTTTAGGCTTCCCCTTTGTACGCCGGATAGCTGCCCAGGTTTTTCAGGGCGATGGTCATCTGGCTCATTTTCTGGAGTACATCCGCGACAGAGGCATCCTCCTCCGAACCCTCAAAATCAAGGAAGAAGCTGTAGTTGCTCGGATCCGATCGCAGGGGCATGGAAGAAATCCGCGTCAGGTTGATGTTGGCTTCGGCAAACAGTTGGAGCACACCGTAAAGCTGGCCGGCTTCGTGGGCCACGGCAAAAATGATAGATGTCTTGTCTCTTTTGGCGGTGCTGGCATCTCTGGAAAGCAGCAAAAATCGGGTCGAATTGGAAGGCCCGTCCTCGATACCCTCCTTTATTATTTCAAGATCATAAAGTTCACCGCATAGAGCACTGGCGATTGCGGCGGCAGCTTTGGGATTTTCCCTGGCGAGCATTTTGGCCGCGCCGGCGGTATCGTAGTAGGGGCGTGGTTCGAGTTTGTTGCGCATCAGGAAATCACGGCACTGGGCCAGGGCCTGGGGGTGTGAATAGACCACCCGGATTTCGCGGTAGTCGGTTGCTTCGGTCGCCAGCAGGCAATGGTTGACCACCACCTTGACTTCACCGATGACTTTCAAAGCGGTGGTCGTCAGAAGATCATTTACCTGGGTGACGGCGCCTTCAAGGGAGTTTTCCACCGGCACCACACCAAGGTCGAAATGGCCATCCTCAACCCCGCGAAACACATCGATGAATTCAAGGCAGGGAATGTAAGCGCCGTTGGGCACCAGCTTGCGAGATGCCACCTCGCCATAAGCCCCGTGCTCACCCTGGAAGGCGACGAGTTGGCGGTCTTCGTCCTGGAGCCGTTTGCTTTCGTCGATGATCGTTTTGAGCAACTGCCTGGAAAACGAGCTTTTTACCAGGTCCAGATTCATTCGGTTGACCCGCTCGAGAACATTTTCTTCGCTCTGGACATCATCGTAAGTTTCCTGGAATTTTTTTGATCGCAATGCCAGGCCCATGCGTTCCTGAAGGAGAACCAATAATTCGCGATCAATTTTGTTTATTTTGCTGCTGATTTCGTTTTGTTTCATCTTATTCCTCATCATTGCCGCTAAGCAGGCAGATTGTCCATAAATGATCGAAGGGGTCTGAGCCGACCCATGATGTCCGCAAAAATCGCCGGGGTAAGAGCCTGATCGGCATCGCACAGCGCTTCTTCCGGTTTATGATGAACCTCCACGATGATGCCGTCGGCGCCGGCCGCCACGGCCGCCAGGCTCATGGGGCCGATCAGGTGGACCCGACCGGTGCTGTGGGTTGGATCGATGATAATGGGCAGATGGGTCAGTGCTTTGATGGCCGGCACCGCGCTCAGGTCCAGCGTATTGCGGGTATATTTTTCAAAGGTTCTGATTCCCCGTTCACACAAGATGACATTTGGGTTGCCTTCACTCAGGATGTATTCAGCACAGTTCAGCCACTCTTCAAGCGTCGAATGCATTCCCCGCTTGAGAAGTACCGGTCGCGATGATTGCCCCACCTCTTTGAGT
>JAFDCJ010000235.1 GCA_019312835.1 Deltaproteobacteria bacterium | reverse complement strand
TCCGGCTGGGCAATTGGTTGGATATCCACCCCGCAGGCGTCTATGGCTGGGCCGGCGACACCGATGACCCTGTTGCCATCGAGTTAAGCCGTTCCGGTGACCACAGGATTCGTATTCAGCCGCGGCAGACACCTCATCGCATCGATAAGATTTGGCTGAGTCGATCGCAGCATCGAATCCCGAACACATCCAGACCTATAAAATGACAGAATAATGACAAAATTTTTTGTTGGCATCGACGTTCAAATCAGGCGGAATTGTTGTTATGCCGTAATCGACCCTACAGGCGTCTTGATAGCGTCCGGGTGGTTCTCCAGCGCTGCGGCAGATGCGGTCGATCTGCTGAAACGGTGGTCGAAATCAGGCCAGGTTTATGTGGGAGTCGACGCACCCCGCATGCCGCTGGTGTCAAAACGCCAATGGTACTGGCGCCGCGCCGAGCGAAAATGGACCAGACGCAAGGCGCAAAAAGGAAATGGCCGGCATTGCGAAGTCGTGATCAGCGCACACCGCCTCGCCAATCCCCAGTGGACCCCTCTTGAACAAGATGCCCCCGAATGGATGAAGTTTGGTTTCACGCTTTACGCAGCTTTAGAGGGTCTCGCAATAGCCCATGAGGTATTTCCGACGGCATCGTATGCATCTCTCCAGGCTAACTCCGATGTTCGTATTGACGCTGATTTTTCCGCCTGTCAACCAGGCCCCAAGGATATGCTCGATGCATGGGTTGCTGCCGCAACCGTGAGGGAATTTGTTGAAGGGAGGGGAGTTGAAGTCGGTGGAGGTGACGGGCTGGGGACGATAATTATACCGAGGCCATTGCCTGAGCCCATCATACAAGAAGTTCTGGCGTGGCCGGAGCGCATCTAGTCAGCGATACATTTCGGAAGCGACTTTGCTAATTGGCGCTTAGCGGCGGTGGCAACAGTATTTTAAGCCTTTTTCTTGTTCAAAAGTTTTATAGAACTATTTTTCGTTTGACCCGGCCTCATCCGTATTGCTATTAAAAAAACAGGCGATTTTAAATTGCGGCCTTTTTGTTTCGTACCATAAAATTTGCAAATTGATCACCCCGATGGAGGGTATCATGCACCACTTTTAAAAGACCCCAATTTTCATGCGAGAGGCGGGGTTTTGTTTTTTTATATCATCTGGATATCAGTATTTTAGAGATTTTGCAGATAATGGCAAGAAAAGTTAAAATCAAGTCTGGAGAACAGTTTATGGAACCAAGCAATCAACATAACGACCCCCAGATCCCAATTGAGGAAAGACGTCTTCTTATCGATGAGGGGCGATTACGCCTCGACAACTCGTTTGCTCGAAAATGGCTGCCGACTCTGGCTACTCTAATGGTTGGTTTAATTGCAGCAATGTTCAGTTACGTTCAGCAGCAAAACTCAATTCAGGCCACTGAGCGTGCCAGAATTGAAGCGAAAATAAAAGACGAACGCGAATGGGGTTTTAAAGTGATAGAAATGTACTTCAACAAGCATGTTCTTTTTGATTTAACGAAAAACCCAGAACAAGCTGGATCAAACCTTCGCGTCCTTGCTGCCGTCGCACCAACTGCTGTACAAGGTGTATTGAATGCAGAGCAATCAAGGATTCCGCCGCCAGGCGGAGTTGACGATTCGAATCGCCTAAACAGCTTGTCCGCCGCCGCGGGGGTACAAGATGTATTAGACACTGTGAAGCAATTACCTCAGACGCCACTGTCGAAATTTAAACCGTCTGATTTTACAATCTATGTTCAGTACCCGGAAGGCAGCCGAGAAACTGCAATAAAGACTCAGAGCTTTCTTGTTAATATAGGGTCTCGCGTTCCTGGTATCGAAAAAGTAAAAAAGCCGCCCTCTCGTTTACAAGTGCGCTACTACCGAGAAAACCAGCGTACCTATGCGGGAGAGCTAGCTACACAACTGGGAAAAGAGCTTAACCTCCCCGTTAGCGCTGACAACGCAATTTTAGTTACAAGCCTCAAGCAGTTGCCGAGTGGAATCTTAGAGGTATGGCTTCCGACTCAGCGATAGTTGTGTATGCAAAGATGCTTAACAAGCGGTTTCACAAAGGACCGCTCATACCTCGCGGTCCGTGCTCCGCGGTGTTGCAAACTTTTGATATCACCTTCAAAAACCGACTATCTGGCATTCTGATTTTTTACTAATACTGAAAATTTATCACAACCGCACATCAATTACCGATTTCTGCTATTTACCAAAATTTTTAGGAATCCTTATTATTCTGTGATAGACGGGTAGTATCTGTACACGTATCATATTTGTGATTGGAAAAAATATTACATAAAAATCATGGTTGCTGTGGAGGAAAGTGGCATGGGTATTCTTAAATCAGCTATTAATAGATTTCAAAAAAAGAAGCTCTTTAAGGCTTGCAAGAATGGCGATGAGTCGACCGTATTTGCGATGCTAAAAGAAGAACCCGAACTCGCAGAATCGAAGGATTATCGTGGCCTGTCGCCCTTTTTCTATGCCGTGGAGATAGGTAACAGCAAGATTGCCGAAGCGATGCTAAAAATTTCAAATCGACCTGATGAGGTCGAACCAGTAAAGGGCTTTTCGCCCCTTCTGCTTGCGGCAAGCAAAGGTTATACAGCCGTGGTCGAGCTTCTCTTAAAATACGGCGCTAACCCTGATGTTCAAAGTAAAGACGGCATCACGGCGCTGCACAATGCCGTTTACAAAGGCCAGGTTGGAATTGCCAACATGCTATTGAAAGCAGGTGCTGATCCAAGGATTAGCGATCGGCTTGGAAATACCGCCGTTGATCTGGCATCTCAAAGCGATAATGCCGAAATGAAAGCGCTTTTTTCTGAGTAAACAGTTTTATAGAAGGCGCGTTTCAACTTGGTTACGGTATCAATTCTTGTATATCCTGCAGGAATATATAGGATAAATAAGGGCCGTTTGCGACATTGCCCCGCAGCAGCAACCCCGCCGGCACCCCTCCAGCGCAAGATTCAAGTCCGATTCCGCAGCTAAAAAAGAGATGAAATGAAGCATGTTCCGCCGCCGCCGCCACCACCTCCGCCTGTTGTGGATAGTTCGACGACACTTTCCGCCGGATATTCGTCGGTCGGGTAGGCGCCCGTGTCGCCGTCCACATACAACGTCAGCCGCAGGCGGTACCGGCCGCCCGGCAGGCCGGCGGTTTGCCACATGCCCAGGGTCCCTTCCCTGACCGGGCTTGTCGAACGCCGCAATGTTTCCCATTGTGACCGGCCGTCGGGCGAGACCTCCAGTACATAGGAGTCAAAGACAACCGGGCTCTGCGGTCCGGTTTTAACCCAGGCCGAGCCCCTTATTTCAGTTGTCTGGCCGAGCCTGACCGCGGCAGGCCCGTCCAGATTCAGAACCATCGCGAGGGCACTGTCGGCCGCCTCCGGCTCGGATTCGGCCGGGTCGGCCTCGTATCCGAAAGTCGTGTTCAAGCAGTACAGCCTGGCGTTGTTGTGGGCAATATTGCGCGTCTGATAGCGGTATTCGCCTTTACGAAAATCCACCACGCTGTTGCGCAGCACCATGGTGGCGTCATCCCAGACCGATACATAGGACCACACCTCGCCATCCCGGAAATCGACGAAGGCATCATGCACGGCGCCCAGATGGATGGTCTGGCCCTCGCAAATCGAATTGGTCAGCAGGGCCCGGCTGTCGTCTTTGACCATCATCTCGCTGAAAATGATGGAATCTGCCGTTAATTCATGTCCCTCGATAACATCAACCTTCCACCAGGTGACCGAGGTATTCATCAGGCGCAGGTGCCGGTCGGCAACGGGAACGGTTAAATCGCTGTAGTATGCGTCATTCTGCATGATGCCCGTAAGCCGGGTCTGGTCGACGCCGACAAACCTGAACAGGACCATGGCCAGTTCGGAATCGCGCACGGTGACCTGGCTTCCCGGATAGGGGTTGATGCCCCAGGCGACATAGGTGCAATTTTCCATGGTGATGGACCAGGGAATTCCCTCGACACCGGCAAGGGAGTCATCGAAGGTGATGGTGACCGGAACGGTGGGATTGCTGGGAAAACCGCCAGGAAACTGGTAATCGACCACCGCGCCGTTGTCGAAAAAAAGCCAGGGCATAATGCCCACGGTATCCACGAACCGCATGGTGGGGCTGTCATAAAAGACGATGTCGCCGCCGATATTCACATTTTCCAGCGTCAGCGATGTCTGCCCGCTGAGATACCAGGTTTTCCAGTCCGGGCAAATCATGTTGACCGCATGGTAGGATGAATTTCCCCCCATAATGATCGATTCCGAGGAGCCGTCCGCGCTGACACGGGAGTTGCTCATCTCGACCTGCGCATTTTCCCCGCAGATGATATTGTGCTGGCCCACGTATGTCTGCACATAATGCAGCAGGGCATCGTTGCGAAAAATAATCCGGCCGTTCTGGTATCCGACGATGTTGGTGTAATCCCCCATCAGGTGAAGTTGCCCACCGTCAACGGTCGCATTACCGAATCCGCCCACAAAGAGCGTACCCGTCAAATTCAACGTGCCGTTGACCCGCAAACTTCCGGTGCCGACAACATAGATATCGCCGGTGTGTGAAAAAGAGGTTTGGGCATCGATGCTAAAAACCTCACCGGGCGTATCACCGATGACCAGATCGGCGGCCGACGCCACGGTTGCCGGTAAAAAGGCAATGGCAGTCGTCCATAGCAGGAACCTCATCCAGTCGTGCAATTTCAGGGTCAATTTCATTTTCGCTCAGCTGATAAACAGTCTGCAAAAGCTCCCGCAAACCTTATCCACCGACGCGGGAGCGCAAGATAGGCGTTTGATTTTTGCGAATGCAAGTATGCCAAAACAAAGCCCGAGCGTCAATACACGAGATTAGGGGACATCCACAAAATTATAATATTCGTTTAGCGATATCGCATCAAATCAGGATACGATCCTATCTCACCATCTCAATTCGTTATTTCAGGGAAAATACAAAAATTAACATCAAACTGAAATTAGTTACAAAGACCTCTCTGAGCGGCAAACGGTCCCCTATTAAGTATTCGATGGCAGTGGTGAACGTTTAAAATGTGGCCGAATTTTTTTTCGTTTCCACGAGCTGCCGGACAAAACGGAGCCCGGCGGAAACATCCGCCTCCCGGGTCCCCGGTTTTAGCTCCACAACCGCCGGCATATCCTCTGTGAGAAGAGGCCGGACAGCTTCGAAATCGATTTCCCCTTTTCCCGGGGCGAAGTGATCCTCGAGGCCGATCGCATCGTGAAGATGAATGCCCACTAGGCAATCTGCATATCTTTTCAACATCTCGCCGCCCGCTGTGATGCCCAGCCTTTCGTTGGCGTGGGCATGCCCGGTGTCGTGCCAGTATCCTAGCGGTGCCCCGCTAAATTCCGCGAACAGGGTTTCAAAGTCATCCGGCCCCGGCAGTTCGTGATAATGATACCGGTTTTCCAGGCCGAGGATAATATTCTCTTGTTGCGCTGCGGGTATGAGCCGGTTCATACTGAACCGGAGGCTGTCCATATATTTCGGTTTGATTCGATCGCGTTCCTGCAGCTTCCGATCAATGAAGGTGCGGGCCTCTTCAGACGCGATCCGGCCCGTGTTGAAAAAGTCCCGGAGCTTATCCATTTGAGGCGCCATATCCACTCGGCCGCAATGAAGCACAACCGCCAATGCACCGAGATCACCGGCGTGCTGGATGGTCCTGGTGGTCCATTTGATCGCCTCGAGCCGCTTTTTTCTGTCCGGATGAGAAAGGAGAAACAGATCGCCGCCGCCTTTCAAATCGCTCAGTATCGGGGGAATCGGAAAATAGTTGTGAACACTGACAACTTTTAAGCCGGATCGTTGCAGTGCCGGCAGCATCTGTCGAAACATCGTTGCGTCGATGCGATATTCGAGCTCGATACCCTTGAAACCTGTGTCCACAACCGCCTGAGCCAGTTTTTCACCGTTCCGGCATTCCTTCGATTTCCATGAGGTCGATAATGCGATCATATCCAGTCATCTTTATGTTAACTTTGCTTTACCTTCATATTACACAAAAGTGTCAACAATTTGAAAGCCATAATTTTGGGGACGGCACCAGGCTTTTTTCAGGTCGAACTGGCGTCTTGACTTTGACAACGTTGTCATGCTAAAAGCGAACTATCCTGAAACGCAACGCAGTTCATTCCTCACCCTCGCATTGACCTGACAATTCTCTGAATCGCCTGCTCATTTTCTTATTCGTACTCATCCTAGGCAGAAAATTCCCCTGGTTACGGCTATATCTATTTTCGGATATTTACCATTTACATTTAAAGGAGGAATTTAAAATGCAACTTAGAAATGAGATAGAATCCAATGAAACCGCAGCTCAAAATTCAGCCGTTATAAACCCTTACGCACTGGCAGAATTAATTGCGGGCCGCAAGCTGCCCTGGAAACGGTTTGATGATGTGCCCCGGGTTTTGGAGGACATCCTCCAAACCCCTTACAAGGAGCTGTTCGACCCCAAGTACAAAGGGCCGCTGTATCTTGGCCTGAAATTAAATAATAAGCTTGAAATCGAGCCGGAGCGATCACCCTTTTTGGACATCGAGCTAGAGGTCGACGTGAATGACCTGGAATACCCGGCAACGGTTTCCATCGAGTACATTAAACGGCTGGCCGATCTCGGCCCCCTGTTCGATACCGATGACATCGGCGCCATTGAGGTCAAGCACGCGGAAATGATCGGTCACCACTATATGCAGCTCACCCTGCGGTTACCGGAAAAGGAGCGGTTGCAGCGGTTGGCCCGCGTATTTACAAAAGCTATCGTCAACACCGTTGCCCTCGACCCGGGGACAGTGGGCAAGACTAAAGACTGGACACCGGAAAACGCCACCTGGAGTGATCCCGGACGATTTTTCAACGAGGCCGCTGAATTTTTCGATCCGATCCAGGGCGCGGTGGCGAACTGTTACTACATTGCGGCGCTGTCGGCGGTGGCCTGGGCCATGCCCCACCGCATTACCCACATGACCCGGGCTACCGGTCAGGCGCAAGAGCAGTTTACCAACATGATACGGTTCTACAAACCGGATGCCAACGAGCAGATCGACAAAGTGATCGAGGTGACCGACACCGTTCCGTTGAGCACCGCCACCGGCGGATTCATCTACGCCCGCTCGAGTGAGGCAGGCGAAATATGGCCGGCAGTCTACGAGAAGGCATACGCCAAGCTCAAGACCGGTATCAGCGGCGATCATCCGGATATCACGGCAACCGGGTGGGGGGACTGTGTGTGGGCCACGGCCCAGTTGATCGGAAGAAACCGCTACTACTATGATACGCCCAGCCGGACCGGCGATCAACTGTGGGATCTGGTGCGGGCGAATTCCATGAGCTACAAAACATTCAATCCGATGACCTGCTGGACCTACTCCTCGGGGGACGCTTCCAAGAAAAAGATCATTTACGGAGATGCCAACATCGTTGCGTCTCATTGTTACACTGTCCTGGGGTGGGCCTACCGGAACGGCCAAAAGTACATCATTTTGCGAAATCCGTGGGGGAACACCGAGGCCACGGTGGACACCCTGAACGCAACTGTCTGGCTTTACGATATCAGCTGGTGGCGGCCCATCAATCTGACCACCGTTGACGGTACGTTTGCTATCGAAGCATCGGCATTCAAAACGTACTTCGCCGGTCTAGGCGTGGTGAAATAGGTTGCTTTTGTGGTCATGCAAATACTTGATGTCTTCCAGCGCACAAAAGCGACATTGTTCAATACGTGACTTTCTGGAAAAGTTATAATTCCGGAACGCACCTGAAATCCCTCTAAAGAAAGGAGCAAAAAATGACAAGTGAATTTGATGCTTACCGTCTTTATTATCACAGCGCGCCTCAATACAATTGGCAATCAAGATTATACTTATACAATAACGGCGCATATGTTGGCTCAATATATTTCATGAAGGATGGTGTCAGCATACCGACAAATGTTGTCGTCGGTGACCAGCCCAGGCTGTATTTTCCTGCGGGTAAGTTTGAAGAAATCATAAATGTGCTTCGGCATGAAGAACCGTTATATATATCGCTTGTGCCCTCAAACGGGATTGGAACAATTAGCACTTCAAGCGAACCGATCGGCGAAGAAGAGAACGATTAAGATCCATGGGTATTTTGGGGGGGTCGGGCCGCGATAAGGGTTTGCGAGTTTGGGGGATAACAGGCCCCCCTCCTGAAATTTTGACATCCTTTTGGCGGACAGACTGCATCCGGCCAGGCAGGATGCCGAAACACCGCTCTTTCCCTCCTGATTTTCATGGAAAATTATAATTTTATGGACGTCCCCTAACTTCTAAGCTTCCATTAAAAAATTTTATTTATTGCAAAAACAGCTTTCTGTCCATATCTTCTTTTCTGTAAGGATATGTCCTCTATACGTACTGGTACTCCTGAAAAGAGCAAACAATCAAAGGAGAAAGTATCATGAAGCTTGCAATGGTTGGTCTCGGGCGGATGGGAATGAACATGGCCAGACGTCTGCTGGGCGGCAACCACCGGGTTGTGGCCTACAATCGTACCCCGCAGAAGACAGATGAGCTGGTAAAGGAAGGCGCCGAGGGGGCCTATTCACTCCAGGAGGTGGTTGACAAGCTCGAATCACCCCGGATTGTCTGGCTGATGCTGCCGGCCGGCGACACCGTCGATGCGCATATCAGCCAGCTGGCAGAAATTCTTTCCACCGGCGACATCATCATCGACGGCGGCAACAGCTACTATAAGGATGATATCCGCCGGGCGGCACAGCTGCAAGCATCAGGCCTGCAGTACGTCGATGCCGGGGTCAGCGGCGGCATCTGGGGGCTTGAGATCGGCTATTGTCTGATGGTCGGCGGCCAAACGGAAACCGCGCAGCATCTGGAGCCGATCTTCAAAACCCTTGCCCCCGAAGGCGGTTACCTGCACGTCGGCCAAACCGGTGCCGGCCATTTCGTCAAAATGGTCCACAACGGCATCGAATACGGCATGATGCAGGCCTATGGCGAGGGCTTTGAAATTATGGAAGCGTCCCAATTCGGGCCGGAACTCGACTTTGCCGCCATCGCGCACCTCTGGAACCAGGGCAGCGTCGTTCGATCCTGGCTGCTGGAACTCGCGGCGGAGGCCTTTCGAAAAAATGCGCGTATCGACGACCTCTCGGGCCACGTCGATGATTCCGGCGAAGGCCGCTGGACCGTGCAGCAGGCGGTTGAGACCGGCGTGCCGGCGGAAGTCATCACGCTGTCTTTGATGCGCCGGTTCCGCTCGCGCCAGAAAGATCCGTTTGCAGAGCGCGTGCTGTCGGCCCTGCGCCGTGAATTCGGCGGACACGCGGTGGTTAAATCCGGGAAATAGCATCACCGGCTTCATTCGGCGAATTGGATTCATCGGCAAAAACAATGTTAGGAGAAAAAATGAATGCTATGACCACCAATCCTGAGCAAAATCAGCTGGCCAGGGTGAGCGTGGCCTCACCCGATGCAGACAGCAGTGCAACGGATTGTGCCACTTTACCGCCCGAGGAACCCTGCACGGTGGTGATTATGGGGGCGACCGGCGATTTGACGGCCCGCAAATTAATTCCCTCTCTTGTGCACATGCATCAAAACGAGCGTCTTCCGGAAGCGTTTACCATTGTCGGGTGCGGCCGAACGCGGCTCAGCGATGAACAGTTCCGCAACAAACTGGCAGACGACCTGGAATCGGCCAACCTGAGCGACCGATCCGGCTGGACCAACTTTTCAAAATTAATTTACTATCAACCGGTCGAGTCTGACGATCCGGACACATTCGATGCCCTGGCCGGTAAATTGAAACAGCTCGACCAAAAGCATTACACCCGGGGCAACCGGCTTTATTACCTGGCGCTGCCGCCGAAAATGTACGTTCCCTTCGCGCAGGGAATCGGCCAGGCCGGCCTGGGGGTTGAAAAAGCCAACGGCAACGGCTGGTCGCGCCTGGTGGTGGAAAAGCCTTTCGGCCGGGACCTGGAGACGGCGATCGAGCTGGACCGCCGCATCCACAAATACTTCCGGGAGCATCAGGTTTTCAGGATCGACCATTACCTGGCCAAAGAGACCGTTCAGAATATATTGATGTTCCGCTTTGCCAATTCTATCTTCGAGCCGGTCTGGAACCGCCGCTATGTCGATCACGTGGAAATCACGGCCGTTGAGACCCTGGGCGTCGAGCACCGGGCCGACTACTATGAGCAATC
>JAFDCJ010000234.1 GCA_019312835.1 Deltaproteobacteria bacterium | reverse complement strand
CGGCGATGTCTCTGCCAAGCGGCCCTTTCTGGGTGACCAGCAGCACCGGAGAAGGAAAAGAATTCGGCAATCTGGCCGACGCGGTAACCCACTGGCTGTCGGTGTCTGATCCGGTCCTGGTCTGTCACATCAGCAGCGGCTCCATATTCAGGGGCGCAATCTCATCAGCCTGTGCAGGGAAGTTCGAACAGAATGGGAAGATGCTTGTATATGCAGCATCCAACGCGTTTTTGAATGCTTTTCAGAATTCGGAAAAGTTGCAGCGCCTCTACCATCAGGGTCGTATTGTAGTTGGATTCGATGCCAGTTCATGGAGGCCGGACGAGCTGAATGCTGCGGCCAATTCGCGGGTAATCATCGAAACCAGCAGCCAGTGGACTGATCCCTTCATTCCTCAACCATTTGAAAGCGTCTCTCCCAGCACGCTCCAAACTAAAAACGACTACCAGGCCACCACTCAACTGGGAAAAATCCTTAAAATCCAGTCTCCCGATCGTGCCGAAGTCTTGTTCCAGCAATCTGCTGACTTTGGGGACGCTGAGGCCAAGACCGAACTTGGCATCTTGCTCCATGAACTCAAACCTGCAAAAGCAAAACAATGGTTCGAAAAGATGTCGAACGAGGGTAACAGCTATGTGTTGAGAATGCTGGCCGATGGAATCTCCCATACAGATCCGGATCAGGCCGAAGCCTTATTCCGACAATCGGCTGAAGCCGGTGATCCGGACGCAAAGGTGAGCCTCGGTCTTTTGCTCCACAAACGGAATCGTGAAAAAGCCGGGCAGTGGTTCGAGAAACTGTTGCAAGAGGGCGATACCAATGTGCTGATGTCTCTGGCCAATGCGCTTTCTGAGAGGGATCCGGATCAGGCCGAAGCGTTTTACAGGAAATTGTCGCAAAGCGGTGACATCAATGCCAGCGTAAGTCTCGGCCTCATGCTCCATGAACACGATTCGAAAAAAGCCGGGCAATGGTTCGATCAGCTCTCGAAAGAGAACAATATCGATGCGATGAAAGAGCTGGCGGAGAAATTATCGAAAAAGGATCCGGATCAGGCCGAAAATTTATATCGCCAAGCGGCTGAAGCCGGTGACAGCAATGCAAAGGTAAACCTCGGCCGCTTGCTCCATGAACAGGATCCTGCCAAAGCGAGGCAATGGTACGAACATCTGTTCAAAGAGGGCGATGGCGATGCGCTTAGAAGGATTGCGGGTACGATCAATCGCGACGACGCCCCGGAAGAAGTTGAGAATCTGTACCAGATGGCGGCTGAGTTGAACGACAAATCCGCCATGGTCAAGCTTGGTGATTTGCTCAGGAATAAAAAGCCGGAATCGGCTGAAACCTGGTACCGTAGAGCGGCAGAGTTGAATGACTCAACTGCCATGGTCAAGCTCGCGGAATTGCTTTGGGATAAAATGCCGAAAGAGGCCGAGACCTGGTATCGCAAATCCGCAGAGATGAATAATAAAAAGGCTATCAAAAGGCTGGAAGAATTGTCCAGGGCGAAAAAATCTGAGGAAAGCCAGAAACCAACAGCAAAAGATGCCTGATACAGTGTGATTAAAACACGCAATCCGCTGATTAAATCATGTATTTATTACTTTGCGCACCAGATCCGCCTTAGACGAACGGCCTTAAATTCGCCCAACCTACCCCAATTCAATTACTAAATTTCCATTCAGTGACTAATCGCTTTAGGCAACCGGTGTTTTTACTGTATAATAGAAGAATTCCAGACTACCAGATACGCTTGTGTCCGCCCCATGCTCAAGTTCTCGATGCCCGGTGAGGGGCGGGTATTTTATCCGTCCTATGCTCAAGTTCGCAATGCTCGGTTGGGGACGGGATGTTGACGCGAGCCGGAAAGTCCAATGCCTTTCCGGCTCGGTCAACAAAACCCGAACCTCAGAACTTTCGATCTATGAGCTTTGAGCTAACAGCTATGAGCTCAATTGGTCATCGGCCAATTGATTATTATTTATTCAATAATCTTAGACCCTTAGCAACAAATTACCGCCTTTGAAAAAAAGCCGTGTCGGACCAAGGTAACATACCGTTATATTTACTTTAAAAGGAAAAATCAGGCCGATATTTTGTCTTAGAATTGCCTTTTTAGAGTCGAAAATCTGTGTTTAAGGCAAGAGGTAACGTTGGCCGGATCCTGTAATTAGCAACTGCTTAAACCGCCCTTTTTGGTAACGAAAACATCACTTTAAGCCAAAAATACAGGCCTTTTTTAAGCATATTTTATTAATAATCAAATAATTACCGTGGTCCGACCCCGGGTTCGGCAGTTAGTTGCCGTTTGTGACCGCCTCGAGGATTTAGCGATTGCAAACGGCACTACCTGCCGACTCTCATTATTGCATTGGGTCTAGTCTAATCCTGTTTAGAGGGAAGAACAGGGGTCACATCTTAAATATTTAAGATGTGACCCTTTTCTTTTTCCCGGGCAGAGTTTACCCGTCTAAAGCCAGTCGAATTTAAGAAAATGCCTCAAATTGAAAAGAGTCGCAGATATTTCGAATTGCAGTGGTTGCGGCAACAACCATTATGCTACTTTCCTATCTCTGACCGGGCGGCCTTCCGTTTGGTCTCTCTGGCATCGAAGTTCAAAATATAGCCGTCGGCAAGGTTCTCGTTGACCACTTGAACGACTTGCGAAACGTATTTACCGTGGTTGGGGTAAAGGCTGTCCAGAATCTCCTCATCGAAGGGCTCGTGGGAGCCAAACAGGAAGCAAAATGAGGGCCAAAAGGGGCCGTTAACACCTGTGTTAGTAGCCGTCGGCACCGCATGCTGCGACAGCTGAATACCGCCAAGTGCATTGCCGTATGAGTCCCGGGCCACCACCACCCAGGGTGGATAATAACTGGCATCGATCGGTGGCGCTGTCGGCGGCTCGATCCCGGAGCTGACCCAGCTCACCAGGTGATCGAAAGCTGCATTGGCAACATGATTGGTCGGAACGCGGCTAAACGGCGGCAATTCACAAATGCTGGTATCAGCGATCGGCAAGCTATCGCGAATCAAAAGTTCAAGGCGTAAATTGGGTTCGGCGCGGCCAACGTGCGATGCGCCCGCCACCTCATAGGTGCGCAAACGGTCCGAGTCCGGCTGCCGGGCCAAGAACTCGCCAAGAAAAACGACATCGTTTTCGGTATTGAGCTTGATGACTTTGGGGTCAAGGTCGGTTCGCAGGAGTCTTCCAACGCCGAGATAAAGCATGTAACCGTCAAAAATATTCGTTAGCGGATGGATCGAGTTGTGATAAATCACCAGGCGACCCTGGGACTGGGAGGCACCGGTGGCAATCAGAATATCCGGCGACAGCCCTGCCAGAGGATCCACGCCTTGAGGTTCCCATATCGCCTGTGCGGCCTGCGACCAGATGTCGTAGCATAGTGAGTCGTCTAAGAGGGTACCACCGTCGGTAACATCCAGATCGCCGTAGCGCACCGGGCTCCAGGATATCAATCCGGATCCCGGTTGATGAATGCCCACACGTTGCACCGACACCCCAACATATGCATAGCCTTCACGCAGGATATGAGCGTAGGAGGTGAGCCATAATGCATCCAGGTTGTAACCGGAGGTGACATTCAGCCATTCAACCAGGACGGTGCCGTTAAAGCCTTTTGGGGAAACCGGCCGGCGCACAATCATGCGCGTCTTGTAAGGATGCCCGTTAGAGATCACTGTCCCGTCAGCCAGGTCAGGTGTATCGTAGCGGGTTGCGGTCCCCTCGAGGAAGAACTCCTCCTCGACATACCCGTAGCTGGGCAGATCCAATTGCGTGGCCAATTGCGGGTAGTCGTGAGAAGGATCACCCAGTGGCACATTTACGGGGATGGGTCCGGTCACCGTCGGATTCGGCACACCTGCATCCGCAGGCAGTGTGAACCCGAAAACAATGGTGATGAGATAAATGATCACGTAAACCCCATGGGTGCGTATTCGTTTCATCTCACTCCTCCTTTCATGTTAAGTTGGTAACAATGGGAAGGCAAAGCGATTATATTGAACTCGCCACCTGACAGGAAGATAAGGAACGGTGGCGGGGAAACAGGGCTCAAGGCCCTGCTCCCCGGTTGTTATGGGTTGAATCTGATTATTGCCCGAGGTACTGCATTACTCTGTCCATCACTTCATTTCGATTAGCGGCCGTATCGATGGCTTCTAAGCCGAACCCTAAGTAGAGCGTCCTGGAGGAGCGAATGGCCGGGCCTTCCGGATAACCGAGCCCTTCCCGGCGCAACCAGTTATTCGGGGCTTCACTGCCGGGTGCAGTGCTGACCCCCCACGCGCCCATACCGGCTTCGAAATCCTCCGGCGGATAGCCGGACAACTCGATATCATCAACAAAAGCGCCTAAATTCTCGGTAGCCCAGTCGGTGGCGTAGCTGATGTAAATCTCGACGGTTTGTCCCGCATAGGCTGAAAGATCGAATTCTACCTGCTGCCAACCGCCGCTTCTGGCGGTAAAAGCGTGCCATTGCCCGGTGGTGCCCGATGGATTGCAAGCGGCGTCCATATAGTGCGCCAGGAAAGGATGGATCTGATCTACCCAGCCGGCGGCGCAGCTGTCACCGGTATCGGTGGTCGTCAGTCCGTTTAAGTCGGGCAGGGTGGTCCAGTTATCTGTGCCGGCCGCAGCGACTTCCACAAAGGCATAGTCCCAGTAATCCTCGATGTCATAAATGACCCAAAACTTCAATGTCGGCGATCCTGCCGGCAGTGTAAAGGTTCCGCCCAGCCGCTTGAATGCCATGTTTGCCTGCTGGCTGTAGACCAGGTAGTCACCGGAGTGGGCATCAAAAATGCCCGTCCGGTCGTACCAGGCCTCGACATCAAAATCGTAGTGCGGCAGGAAGTAACCGGTGGGGGTGAAGGAGTCGGCGTAGTGCTGATTATCGGCACCATCTCCTCCGTTATCGTTGTGAAGGCTGAATGTCAGGCCGTCGAAGATGGGCCCCCCGCTGTCTCCAATGACGTCAATGGGCCCATCAGGACCCATGCCACCGCCTTCGATGTGCATGTAACCGCCAAGGTAGTACTGAAAAAAGTCATCAGGGAACCAGCCGTAGTAAACCGATAACCAGGAGAAGTCCTGCCCTGTGGCAAGCAGCTGGCTGCTGTTGTAATTTAAAAGATCCCGAAGGTTGTTCATCTCTACTTCCTGAACGCCCAAATACGGATTCGTCGCGGCATAATCATCGCCGGTGTACCAGATGACCGTTTCATAGTGAGACAAAACTTCGGGGTAAAAAGGGACCCCGTCGGCATCCACATCCCAAACGTCATGGGGGTAGCCGCCCGCGTCCAATGCATCCGTGTAGTAATGCAGAAAGTTGGGAGAAAGACTATTTGCATAGGTTGGATATTCACCGGAATAGTCCTCGGCCGCCACCACCAGAATGGGGTTGCCGGTAACACTTTTCACCTCGTAACTAAAGGGGCCGAGAGTGCTGCCGCCTGCATTGATTGAATAATCTACCAGGCCAACGCTTTGGCCCTCGATAAAAGCCACGTAGCGGCTGTAATAGGTTCCCGACCTGTCATTATAGACACGGCCCAGTTTCTCTGTAAACGGGGTTGCGGTGCCGCCGCTGGCGGTAAGTGTAAGATTGATCCCCTTGCGGGCCAGAACCTCGATCATTTGATTCGGGCCGTTGGATTGGGTGACCGGCGTGTGGTAGATATCCTCGGCCACGATACCTACCGGAGAGACCGGATGGGCCGGATCCACCGCACTTTCGGCCACGCACAAGGCAAAATTAAGGCTATCTTCAAAAACGGTCTGAACCATAGCCTCGTCGTCGGGGAACCGGAAGTCGTATCCGGTGGTAAATTCAACCGTCTGGGCAGGTATGCCGAGCGCATAGTAGGCCCAGTCTGTGAAGTCCCCGTTGGTGGTGTACAGGTCGGCGCCCACCCCCGGATCATATCCCACACCATGAAAGCTGTCGAATATCGCTGGATTGGCATCCGTTCCCGCCTGCGCGACGAAAATGGGATCATCCAGACTCCGTGTCTGCACCTGCCAGCCCCAGGGGTAAAGAATCAGATTGCCGTGGGTGTGATAGGAGATCACAAATTTGAAATCGTTATCCTCGATAAAGTCAACCACTGCCCGGGTTTCCGGCTCGGAGTTGGGGGCCGTTCCCCGGTAGGTCCCATCGGCAGGATCGGAACTGGAGCCCTCTTCGTCCAAACCCCAATGGGCGCTGAAGTTGCGGTTGAGATCCACCCCGTCTGCAAGGGTAATTTCACCGTCGCCGTCGTTGTCGCGCAAATTTTTACGCCACAGCCGCTCGTTGGTGAAGGTGTACTGGTAGCCGTCCGGGTTGCCGACCGGGATGACCCACACCTCGACGGTATTTAAAAGATCGGTAACCCGCGCGTCGGCGCCGAAGTTGGCGGTGAGATACTTAATCAGGCGCATGGCCATCTCGGTAGCGACCCACTCGCGGGCATGATGGGTGGCCACAAACAGGACCTGAGGCTTTTGGCCTTTGATTTTTTCGTTGGTCAAGCCCATGGCCAGCATGGGCCGCTTCTGGATGCTTTGGCCGATGGTTTTGAGCTGGCATAGGTGGGGATACTTACCCTGGATTTTGTTGAGCTGAGCCTTGATCCCTGTCTTAGGGGCATCGAAGCTTTGATAAACGTCATACGGTTCGCCAATCTTTTTTACCGGCCCCTTACCCGGCAAATCGGACCAGCTAAATTTTTCCCGGACCAGTTTTTTCTCGTCGCGGGCAGAAACCACTGCCTCCACAATATATGTTTGCGTTGGAATGCCCCGGGGGCCTTTGATAATCGGACCCTTGCGCACGGAACTGATGTCAATTCCCATGCGGGCCAGTTTTTTGACCTGACCCGGCGACTTGGCCTCGATCGTGACCAGCTTCAGCATGGGTCCGGCATATGCCGATGGGACATTGCTGAAGCTTAAAATAGTCAGCAGGAAAGCAAAGGTTGACAAAATTGAAAATATTTTTTTCATTTGTTTGCCTCCATTCTCCAGATATTTCAAAGATCATTCAAGAGCGACTGACTCATCAGCTTGGTATATTCGTTGACGATGATGAAACGTAGCAATGTCTTTGGCTGTCGGTCACCTTTATGCCATCGGCATCCCCCCTTTCGGCTGCAAATTTTTCTAAGGATGTTGCACCACTGGTGCCACTATCACTCGACGTTTATAGGAATTTTAATCCTGGACACGGTAAATTTAGTTATGTTTTCCTCGGGCTCGTCACCCGCCGCAGGTGTGAGCGGAAGCGCAAGATTTGTGGTATACAGCCACTTGCCCTGGATGAGGATGCTGGCCGGAAACAGCAACCCGCGGGCCGAGCCGTCACTGCGGATGCCCAGAAATTCACCCAGTTTGGCGATTACCCGTCCATCCTCGTTCAGCACGACAATTTGATCGGCCTGATTGGCAGCAACCCAGAGATGCCCGGTTGCATCAATTGCAATACCATCAGCCCCGTTGATGCTTTCAGCGAAGACCTCGATTTCACCTGTTGCTAAATCCAGCATCAGGATGCGGTCGTCGCCTGTATTGGCGACATAAAGGACGGCTTCATCGCCGCCCAAGGCAATGCCGTTAGCCCCAAAAGGCGGAAAGCCGGCTGTCGCCAGAAGCCCGTCATGTTTAACAGTTGTGACCGGGCACGCCGAACAGTTGGCGGCATCATCGATTCTGAAAATAGCGCCCTGAAAAGAATCGGACACATAAAGATTACCGGCACTGTCGAAGGCAAGCGCATTCGGCGCCGCGGCGTTGTTGCCAAATTCTATCAGATCCTGGCTGCCGTCGGGATTGCCCACCACGCGGTCGGGCGGCGGCCCGATTATCGGTATCAGGGCGACTTCTTCGACGGTTGTGGTTTCATCAAAGCCGGCATCGATGCGCTGAATCCTGCATTGCCCTCCAACCAATGCCGCTGGGTTGCAAATGTATACCTTGTTGTCCTGGCTGTTAAAGGCAAGGCCGAGAAGTGGTTCTACCCCAAAGTCTCTCTGGGCCTGAAGCTTCCCGTTTTTGCCAAACCGCAGGATTTTGTTGTTGCCGCCGAAGTCAAACGTACTAACATAGATGTCGCCCGAATATGGATTGGCGGCAATGCCCTCCGGAAATACGACCCCGGCGGGCAAGGCAGCAAATTTAACGGCCGCATTTTTTTTTACCAGCATGTCATCTGCAGCGAATACATTGCCTCCCAATGCAACGAGCACAACTATGATCAATGAAATTCTTGTAGAATTGAGCATCTCATTTCCTCCTTTCAAAATATAGTTTTGGAAGAAAAAAAGCGAGGCCGGTGGATGGTTTTCAATATAGGGCGCGGAGTAGATGAGCTGGAAATTTCGGGCGAGTGAAAACGGTTGGAGTGCCAGTTGAGCTAGTGCTTGTGAATCAGTCTCTGATCAACAGGGGCGTTTATTTAGAACCTTAATATTACCTGTATTTAAGGTTGTCAATAAAATTGTATCTAAAAGATTGAGAAGCAATGCGGGGTATCCATGAAAATAGAAATTAAAGAAAGGAGTTTCAAAATTTCATGGGGGGAGCATTATATTATAACTTTCTTTATCGCGGAATAGCTCTGAACAGGCATTTCTCTTTTGGGGCAATGCCGAATTCCTGACCACTAATTGTGCATAGTGCCTATTAACCCAAAAGTATTTTTTGGTAGATATCAGTACTGTCCAATTAAAAAATAAAAAAAGTTTATAACCTTATGAAATATAATTAGATATTGACGAAAATGAGTGTAATCGATTTGAATTTGTTTTGCCGGGCTGATACGCCTTTCGCGCGAGGGAAGATCAAGCGAAAGGACTGCTTCCATGAATCAAGGCAAATCAATTTTCTCTCAGCTGATGGACTTTTTGCCCAAGCACAAATTTCGTCAATGTGTCAATCGATATGGCGGTAATTACCGCGTTCGCTCTTTTACATGTTTTGATCAATTTTTGTGTGTGGCATTTGTTCAGCTCACCTATCGCGAGAGCCTGCGCGATATTGAGTGCTGTTTGCGTGCCTTTGAGCAGAAGCTTTACCACATGGGAATCAGAGGTAAAGTCTCTAAAAGCACATCAGCTGATGCCAACGAAAAAAGGGATTGG
>JAFDCJ010000233.1 GCA_019312835.1 Deltaproteobacteria bacterium | reverse complement strand
TTGTAGTTAATGGAAAAAGAAACCGTCATGGCAACCAGAGCAGCTGAAAACCAGATTAGCTGCTTGTAAAAAATGATTTTCTGGGGTTCCGGTGTTTCAGCCGTGACGGCACTGTAAAGCGTAAATAAACCAATCCCGCCGATGATACTGGCCAGTGCCAGCAGGCCCCAATCGAAATACTGTAGTAGTCTTCTGTCAAACATTATAGTTTACACATGCTTTATAGTTACCGGTTATCGGTTACTGGTCACTAGCGGATAGAGGTTAGAGGTTGGAGGTTAGATGCTTGAACACTCAGATTTTCAGCCTCCAACCTCTAACCTCCAACCTCTTACCCTTAATTGCCAGTAACCTGCCAAGCTACCCGTTGATACCTTCACGGCCATTATCGGCATCCTTTGCCACCTGATCGGCTGCCAACGATTTTCTCAAATAGGTCTTAATAAGCTCCCTGGCTACGGGCGCTGCTGCGCTGGAGCCGTGCTCGCCATGCTCAATCAGGACCGCCACGGCTATTTTAGGAGCCCCGGAGGGCGCATAGGCAACAAACCAGGCGTGGGGTCTGAGATGGGCCGGTCTTTCCTCTTCGGGCCGCGAGTCGTCCTTTTTGCGGCTGATTACCTGAGAAGTCCCCGTTTTCCCGCTCATCTCGATATCCGCCAGACGGCTGCCCCGGGCAGTGCCGTGGTCGCTGTTTACGACCGCCCAAAGGCCTGTTTTTAGGAGCCCCAGGGTCGGCTCACTGATCGGCACCTTGCCGATCACCTGCGGCTGGCTTTGATGCAAAAGGCGCCCATCCGTCGTCTTTATCGCCGCCATTATGATCGGTTTATAGCGTGTTCCACCGTTGGCTATGGCGGCCGTCATCCCCACCATCTGCAGCGGTGTTGCCAGATTGAATCCCTGCCCGATGGCTACCGACAGGGTTTCACCCCGCTGCCAGGGAACGCCGGTACGTCTCTTTTTCCAGTCTGCGGTCGGGATCAGCCCTTTGGCTTCCTTGTCCAGGTTAATCCCGGTGGGAAATCCCAGACCACCGGCTTTGGCATACCAGGCCAAGCGGTCAACGCCCAGCAACTCGCCGACTTTATAAAAATAGACATCGCAGGATTCGGTTATTGCCTTGAGGATCTCCACCTGTCCGTGACCGCCTTTTTTCCAGCAGCGGTAAATGCGATTGCCGAATCGGTAATGACCGGGACAGAACACCTCGGTATTCTCGTCGATAACACCTTCTTCCAACCCGGCCATGGCAGTGATGATTTTATAGGTAGAGCCGGGCGGGTACTCACCCTGAATGGCTTTATTCTCCATGGGACGGAAGGGGTTGGAGATCAGGGTATCCCATTGATCATGGGACATACCGATCGCAAAGTAGTTTTGGTCAAATGAAGGTGAGCTGGCCAGGGCCAGGATGCGGCCTGAGTCGGGCTCCATGGCCACGGCTGCTCCGGCCACGCCTCTAAGAAGTGACTCCGCCTTTTCCTGCAACGCTTGGTCAATGGTCAAATAAATGTTATGGCCGGGTTTGGCAGCCACCGTCTTCAATATCCGCACCACCTGCCCGTTGGCGTTGACCTCGACCTGCCGCCCCCCGCGGGTTCCGCGAAGATAATTCTCGTAGGCCTTTTCAGCTCCGAATTTACCGATAAAGTCTCCCCGGCGGCGTCCCGGGTATTTTTTCCCGGCAAGTTCATCCGGGCTGATTTCGCTCAGATAGCCGATGAGATGCGCGGCATCCTGAACATTCAGGTAATGCCTGCGAAGCTTTACATTGACCGAAATGCCGGGCAGATCATACTTGTGAGCTTCAATGGATGCCAGGGCATTGCGACCGATATCCTGCTTGAGCAAAATCGGCCTATAGGCGGAGATTCCTTTGCTGGTGGTGAGTTTCTGCAGCAATTCCTCATAGGGGACGGCGAGGTGTTGGGCGACTTTTTTGACGGTTTCTTCAACCTTGCCGGCATCCTTTAACGTGATATCGACATCAAAAGAGGGACGGTTTTCAACCAGAACATGCCCATTGCGATCGTAAATCAGTCCTCGGGGCGGATCGATGCTTTGGAGCCTGATCCGGTTGTTGAGCGACAATAGGTGATACTCGTCACCCCTGATCACCTGAAGATACATAAGCCGTACCAATAGAACCGCAAAGGCCGCCAGGACGCATATCATGACACCCGTAACACGCTGCCGGAACCATTCGGCATCTGCTGTTTTTAAATATTTATCGGCCATGATTTAAAAATGAATAATGAATAATGAATAATTGTGGTATTCTATCATTTTATCTTTGAGTTTATATAAATAATTCGATTTAGTTATCTATAATATATCCAGATGGCCAATTGCTGGCGCTTTTGTTTCCGATGGGTATCCGCAGGTGAATAATTCCAAATGACGGAGCGCAGCGACTTCCATCATTAGTCATTAGACATTAGACATTTGTCATTCCAAATAGTCATTCTTCATTCGCCATTCGTCATTCAGTTTTTCGTGCCCAAACGGCCCGAAAGCCGGTATCAAGCCAGTTATATGTATTTCTGAAAAGCATCAAGAGGGCCGCTCCCGTGAGCAGGGCCCACAGAACCTGGCCGGCTATAATGGTAAAAGCATCGCCGGCAAATTCCTGCTCGGGAGTAAAGATGGCGAAAGAGCCCAAGAAAAAGAGGTTTTCCATCAGCACGCCCGCGGCCACGAGAAATGTGATAACAAACAACCGCTTGCCGACCTGAAGTAATTGAGTGATCAGCTTTACGCAGCTAAACAGCCAGAAATAGGTGGTCAAATAAAGCCCGAAGGGACTGCCCGATAGATTATCCATTATAAATCCTAAAAAACAAACAAAGAGCAGACCCTCGCGAAGGGGACGGGACAGGCCGAGATAAACGATAAAGGGAATCAAGAGATCATAGAATCGGTCCAGCAGGGACAAATCAGGCATGACCGTGGTCTGCAAAATGACCAGAAGCAGACAGATACCTATGTTGAAGCAATAACTCATTGCCGACTCGCCATATCATGTTTTTGAACTTCAAGGACTACCAGTACCTCTTCAAGTTTTTCGAAATCAACAAAGGGCGTTATGATAACTTCATGAAAAATATCAGCGTCGTGCTCGACGACTTCGGTTACGAATCCAATCCGCAGCCCCTTCGGGTAAACACCGTCCAAGCCGGACGATACGATGGTGTCGCCGACGCGGACGTCATTTTTACGCAGCACGAAGTCCAGACGGCAGCGATCCGTTGATTCGCCCTTGATGACCCCCCTGGCCCTGGATCTTTGCACCAGGGCATCTACTGCGCTGTTGCGGTCAATTATCAACATGACTTTGGAATAGTGGTTGGAAACTTCGATTACCTGGCCGGCTATTCCCTGCGGCATCACGACCGGCAGGCCCCTTGTCAGTCCGTCGGCTCTGCCTTTATCGATGATAACCGTTTTAAACCAGGCCGAAGGATCTTTGCCGATGACCTCGGCAGCGACAACCATTTCGGAAATGGTTTTTTGAAAATCCAGCAAATTGCGCAGGCGGGCGTTGGCCAGCTCGGTCTCCTGCCACTGGTTATTAACGCCGGTCGCCTGATTGAGCTGGTTTCTCAGCTCTCGATTTTGTCGCGTGACGGAAACCAGGTAAAAATACTGAAGCCATATATCCCTGGTAAACCGCATCGTGTTGGTAACCAACTCCTGGAAGGGGGAAATAAAAGAAATGGCGATTCGCTCTAAACCATAGGTCGTATAGCGTTTGCTGCTGATTGAAAGTACAATGATGTTGACGGCGATCAAAACGATGACGCCAACAATGAGAACCATTTTTCTGGAAAACATAGATCTGAAGGTTCCGAAAAAGCGATATCTGAATGTCAGTACAGGATTTTTGTGGATCTGAGCTTAGGCTTCTAACATGGTTTCTGGACTACGGCCAGGTTGCGTGTGGCGCGATAGGCATTGCGGGTCACGTGGTGCGCGTCTGTCACTCAGCAATGCAGAACCCCGGACCTCGTCGCTCGCAACCCGCAACTCAAACCCGAACCTATCAGGTGATGACCACTTCCCTTAAGAACTCAAGATTGTCCAGGGCCTTGCCCGATCCAAGCGCAACTGTCGACAACGGATCTTCGGTAACGGTAATCGGCAGACTGGTTTCCTCTCGTAACAGACGGTCCAGATTTTTAAGCAGCGCACCGCCACCGGTCAGAATAATTCCGCGGTCGACGATATCGGCGGACAGCTCCGGTGGCGTCTGCTCAAGGGCAATCTTGACCGTCTCAACAATGGCATCGATCTGCTCGGAAATCGCGATTCGAATCTCCTCTGAATCGATGGACAAGATTTTAGGGATCCCCGAAGCCAGATCACGCCCCTTGACCTCTATGGTTTCCAGGTTTTGCGGATCCGGATACGCATTGCCGATGGTGGTTTTGATTACTTCAGCGGAACGTTCACCAATTAGGAGGTTGTATTTGCGCTTAATATACTGGATAATGGCCGAATCCATCTTATCGCCGGCAACCCGCACCGACCGGCTATAGACAATCCCCTTCAAGGATATAACGGCCACCTCGGTCGTACCGCCGCCAATATCAACCACCATATTACAGGTTGGTTCGGTAATCGGCAGGCCGGCTCCGATCGCTGCAGCCATGGGCTCTTCGATCAAGAACACTTCGCGGGCGCCGGCCGATTCGGCCGATTCTCTCACGGCGCGCTTTTCAACCTGGGTGATGCCGGAAGGAACGGCCACGATGATTCGGGGTCGCACAAAAGTTCGGCGGTTATGGACTTTGTGAATGAAATGCCTCAGCATCGCTTCGGTGACCTCAAAATCAGCAATCACGCCATCCCGCATCGGCCGTATCGCCAGAATGTTACCGGGGGTTTTCCCGAGCATATTTTTGGCCTCGAGCCCCACGGCCAGAACACGATTCTTGGAACGGTTGCCGGTGCTGACGGCAACCACGGAAGGTTCGCTCAGCACGATTCCCTTGCCTTTCACATACACAAGCGTATTGGCCGTACCAAGATCAATTGCAAGATCGTTGGAAAACATCCCCAGAATTCCATCAAAAAAAAGATTCATAATTCCTCATGGTGGCACACTTGACTGTGCCGATTCATTAAAGCAACGGTATAAAACGATAACATAAATAAATCAGTAAATTACTATCAGGGTTATCATAACACTACCAGAAAAAATTATCACCAAAAAAATGGTGGGTTGATGAAAAAATAGGTTTCAGGTGTCAGGTTTCAGGTGTCAGGGCTGTAATCCAGATGAGTTTTAGCGAGCTCAAATAGGTGGAAAGCCACCCCATAATCCAATTTATTCTGTCAGCGGCAAGCGTGTTCGCTGAAACCTGACACCTGAAACCTGATAATGCTTAGAGCCCCTCGGAAATCGTATCCTGGATTTGGCTCTTAGTTCATGGCTTTTGAAGAAGACATTCCATAACAGCGTCATGCAGTTTCGGTCGGAAAGCTTTGATGGCCTCGTTGTCACGCGTTGGATGGACGCGGTTGGATAACAGGATGACGATGATCGAACGCTCTAGATCCATCCAGAAAGACGTTCCGGTAAAGCCCAGATGGCCCACGCTGCTGGCGGAAAAAAACCTGCCGGCGCTGGAACCGGCCGGACTCGGCGCATCAAAACCAAGCGCTTTGTCGCTGTTGGCCAGGCGGCGGAAAAACACCCGCACCAGATCTGGGCTGAACAAATGTCGCGAATGATTACCATGATAGGCTGCCAGCAACTCAAGCAACAGGCGGTGCACGTCGGCAGCGCTGCCAAACAGCCCGGCATGGCCCTGAATGCCGCCAACCACATATGCATTTTCATCGTGCACTTGACCCGACAACAGTTTTTGACGCCAGGCACATTGCTCGGTGGCAGCAAACACGGCCTGGGGCGGGCTGGCCTTCAAGTCCACGAAAAAAAGATTGCCAAGCCCCAGCGGCTGGTAAACCTTTTCAGATACAAAGCGATCCAGCCGTTTTCCGCCGGTGTGCTCAACCAGCCATTCCAATATCATAAACCCGATATCACTGTATAGCACCCGGCTGCCGATGGGATGAAGCAGCGGCTCGTCGATCAACAATTTGCGCAATGCCTTTTGGCGTTTATCGAATGGGAGGTGCCCGAGTTGCTGATAGAACGGTCGGTAATCGGCAAGCCCGGCGTTGTGATACAACAGGTTCTCGATCTTGATGGCCGCCTTGGGGCCCTTTGCAAAGGCCGGCAGGGCATCGCCAAGGTGTTGCGCCAGATCCAAATGTTTTTCCTCAACCAGCATCATCACCGCCAGGGCTGTGGCCAGTGGTTTGGTCAGAGATGCCAGATCGAAAACGGTATCGATCGTCATCGGAGGCCTGGTGATCAGGTCTCTATAGCCGAAGGCTTCATGGCACGCGCGCTGGCCTTCCCGGGAGACGAGCAGCACGGCACCGGGGAAAACACCATCATCTAAGGCCTGCCGCATTAACTGTTTAGCCTGGAACATGTTGATTTGCCTATTCCTTCGCTGGAGCGTTTTGGTCCGTGTGTATCATCCTTAATCAAAATATCAAATACCAAGCACCAAACGTTTTGAATTTGTTTTTTGGGTGATTGGATCTTATTTGTAATTTGTGATTTGAGATTTGTTATTTACCGGTTTTTCCAGATTGGGAGCTTTGGGTCGAAAAAGCAGTTAACCCCTAAATTGTAATTTCTGCACTTAAATCCACTAACCGGTAGTAGCGGCCCGATGGTATGATAACACCTGCCTGTCGGTATCAAGGGTGGCTTCAATTCCCATGGGGAGGGTTAGATTCAAGCTGCCGTGCCCGCTGTCCAGACCGCTCAGGATCGGCACCCGGGTATCGTTGTATATGTCCTTTATGATTCGATATATATCTTCGACGGAACCGCAATCTTCAAAAGATCCCAGCACAATTCCGGCAATGCCTTCAAAACAGCCGGCAAGCTGCATCTGCATCAGCATGCGGTCAATTTTATAGGGCGGCTCTGCCCGATCTTCAAGAAACAGGATTTTACCGCTGAAACTCGGCGCAAAGGGAGTTCCAACCAGATGACACAGGGTCGCCAGGTTACCGCCGCCCAGTATCCCGGATGCGGTTCCCGGCTGAAGGGCGATACCATTGGGCGCCTCGATTTCCAGCTTGCCGTCGGAAGTGACCGTTTGAAATAGAGAACGGATGGTAAGTTCATGGGCATCAGCCAAAGATGTTACCACCGGCCCGTGAAACGTCACCAGCCCGCAGCGGTCGAAGAAAGCGGTTAAAAGGGCCGTAATGTCGCTAAACCCTGTGAAGACTTTTGGATTTTTCGCAATGGTATCGTAATCCAGCAAACGAAGAATTCTAAGCGAGCCGTACCCTCCCCGGGCGCAAATGATGGCATCAATGGACTTATCAGCAAAGAGCTGATTAACCATCTCAGCCCGATGCGCATCGCTACCGGCAAGGTAAGCCCGGGCGTCGAGCAGCCCTTCGGGCACATAAACCTCAAAACCCATTTCTTCCAGGATGTGGGCGCCTTGCCAAAACACATCCTGATCGAAAGGCCCGGCCGGAGCCACTATTCCGACCCTGTCACCCGGTTTAAGCCGAGGGGGCAACTGGATTTCCATGCTTTTCATAATTTTTCCATCCTTTAGAGCTCTTCCCCGCTAGCAACGCTATTTATTTAATATATCAAAGAATCGGGTTAAATGGAAATCATGAAAATTCCAAACATCGGAGACACCCACCTATTCGCCACTGGTCATGATCAGCGGTAATCAAACTTTGAACACACGGATACGATGAATCGGCTGTGAAGTTGGGGTCATTGATTATTACAAATTGAGATTTGCCTGCCCTGTTCAATAAATCGAAGATTTAATGCGAAGCATTATTGAACAGGGTAA
>JAFDCJ010000232.1 GCA_019312835.1 Deltaproteobacteria bacterium | reverse complement strand
GGCTGTACACAAAAAACATATTTACCAATAAACAGTATATTGATCTGGTACAGACCTACAATTATGTGATGCATTTGAGATTCTTGAGACAGATTACCACGATCATTGATGAAGAAAAGCAGCCGGACAATTACATCAATCCCAATAATCTTTCCCATCTTGACAGGGCCATGTTAAAAGAAGTCTTTAAAAAAATTGAACAATTTCAAAAAAGTTTGAGCGCCGAATTTATTGGAGCGACATAAAAAGGATCCCATGGAAAATACACAACCATTGAACGATAAAAAGATACTGATTGTTGATGATGAACGCGATATCATCGAATCGCTGGAAGAGCTTCTGGAAGACGCGTTTACGGTTGACTCGGCATCCTCATTTAAGGAGGCTGTCTCCTGCCTTAAAAACAACACCTATGATGCAGCCATATTGGATATCATGGGCGTCAGGGGATATGATCTTCTTGAAGCAACACACAAACTGGGAATCCCAACCTTGATGCTGACAGCCCACGCGCTCAGCCCGGATAATTTGAAAACATCAATTGAGCTGGGCGCCGATGCTTATATCCCAAAGGCCAAAATGGTGGATATCTGCATGTATGTCGAAGATGTTTTAACCTCTCGACAAAACAAGAAAAAAAATAATTTCAAATGGTATGTCAGGCTGATGCCTTTTTTTAACAAATTCTTCGGGGAAGGCTGGAAAGACCCGGAAAAGGAATTCTGGGACGAGTTCGATAAAAAATACATCGAACCGTGAAACATTATTGCTGTTGAGCAACTCCATTTTTTATCGACATTCCGGTGGTAAATTGAAGTCCAGGGGATAAGGGTTGCCGGAGGTGTATAATGAAATGCAGATTGCAGGAGGGAAACCAATGACTGAGGCATTAAAGGGGAAAAAGATTTTAATTGTTGATGACGAACCCGATGTTCTGGAAACTCTCTGTGAACTGCTGGATATGTGCGTAGTGGATTATGCTCGCAATTTTGAGACAGCCGAGAGGTTGCTTGGAGAAAATTCTTACGATGCTGCCATTTTCGATATCATGGGCGTAAAAGGATATGATCTCCTTCAAATAGCCAGGGGTAGAGATTTACCCGCTCTGATGTTGACCGCGCATGCGCTCAGCCCGGATCATCTGGTGAAATCCCTGAAAGGGGGGGCCTTCGCATATATTCCCAAGGATGAAATGGTCGATATTGCGATTTATCTGGATGACATAATCCAGGGAAAATTAAAAGGGGATCGAAACTCCCGAAACTGGTTTACAAAATTAAGCTCGGTCTTTGATAGAAAGTTTGGCTCTGATTGGCGAATCAAACATAAAAAGGCATTACAGGATTTAGATCTGACACATACCCGGGAGGAATTGGAAAAAATATTGTAGCGGAATGCGCCTCAGACAATCAAATTGATCGGGAGAGGGCGATCGCCTTATTGCGGATTCAGGGTTAAGGTGTGGCCGGTGTGTTTTTTAATCGCTCGGTCGCTGAACCACCAGTAAACCTTTTCACCGTTCATAAAGGGCTCGATCTGGTCGGTGGTGTGGGGGTCGAACTGGCGCCCGGACACCCCGCCGGGCAATACGGCCAGGATTTTGTCCGGGTCTGCCATGTCCACAACCATGCGCAGGGAGGCCGAGATTTTAATTTTAAAAGGATCGCCGAATTCGTATATCCCGCGGTACAGGGTTTCTCCGGAGCCTGCCGACGGGTGCGAACCGCCGCCCAGATATTCCTTGCCAACACCCGTGCGCCGGATAGGGCTGAGAAATTCATGGCGGTGCACTTTCCCCCATTGCCATTTTGCGGGATCGTCCCCAAGACTCGCACGCATATATTCAAGCGCGTTCAGTCCAGCCTGGCGGAAAAGATCGTCACGGGTTTCCTTACGGTCATCGGTATTGATATTGTCAAACCAGGAGGATGTGCCTTCGAGCACCATTTTCTGAAGCCGCTCCTGCCAGAAATACCAGATTCTCAACATGTTGTTAGCCAGTTCCGGGCCCAGCTCGTCGGCAAAGACCAGTAAAGCGAAATCGCGGTAGACCGCCTGGAATACCGTCGGCGCGGCACTGTTCGCCTTGTCGCTGAAATCCCAGTCCTTTAGAATCTGGCCCAATTTTTCGGTATCCGCCTGCGCGACCAGTGCTTGCGCCATGATGGGTGCTATTTTCTGCGCCATCAGATTGACCGTATCGCGCTGGAATTTCCAGTGATCATCGACCGATATTTTAGCGGGCCTATCCATCAGCTCAATCAAACGGCGGTACCGGTAAGAAGATGCAATCGCACTGGTATAGTGGTAGGGATAATTCTTTTTTACGGTCAGGTGATTACAGGTGCCGAGCCAGGCCCGGGCAGGGTTGATCTCATGGGGCATGTCTTCCCAGGGGATCCAGCCGGTCCAATTATCCTGAGCGTCTTTGACCACATGGGGGACAAGACCCTGAATCTGCGATCGGATGGGCAGTTTTCCTGTGGCCGCCCAGGCGATATTCCCCTGCGAATCCGCAAAAACAAAGTTTAATGCGATCTGGTTGACATCTTTGAGAACCCGGCGGACCTCGGATACGGTGCGGCATTCCATGAGGCCCTCAAGCCCGATGCTGGGGGCCTGGGCCTCAAAGCCTGACCAGCGCATTGATATGACCCTGTCAGTCTGCATTCCGGGCATAACACCTGAGATCACCGGCCCCCTGCGTGTCAGCCGGATCAGTATTTTCTCTTTGCGAAACCCTCCGGGAGCTGTTTTGTCTTTGATTTTCAAGGTTTCTTCGATGACTTCAAAAGGGATGGATTGATTTCCTTCGAGGTAGCTGCCGGGTTTGCTCGGATCAACCGTTTCGACGTAAAGATCCTGGGTGTCGCCGTAAGCATTGGCCCCCCCTCCCATGGCAATATGCTCGGTTCGACCGATCGCCATCCCCCCCATTCCGGGGATATTAACACCGACCGCCCGGATTTGCGGCGTGATCAGGCCGCAGGGGTACCAGGGACCCGGCAGAAGAGTTGAATCCAGGTGGGGGTCGTTGGCCACGATCGGCTTGCCGCCGGGTGAAAACTTCCGGCCTGCGGCCCAGTTGTT
>JAFDCJ010000231.1 GCA_019312835.1 Deltaproteobacteria bacterium | reverse complement strand
TGAATCTGAAGAGCAAGGGCAAATGGATAACGGCGACTTCGACGGCGACGGCCAACAGGACCTCATCGCCGGCAATTTCGGTACTGATTATGGAAGCGTGGTGGTTTTATTCGGCGACGGTGCGTGGGATTCCCAAAACCCTGATGACTATAACTATGATATCTATAGCGGCGGGGGGTTGCCCACGCGGACGGCGGTGACGGGTCCTGCTTTTTTTGAGTTCAATAAAGCGCCCGTGGCCCAGCTGACCCCGGAGGTGATTACCGTTACCGTGGGTGATACCGTTCAATGGGATGCCTCGGGATCCTATGATGAAGACGGCACCATTGTCAGGTATGAATGGAATTACGGTGACGGAGCGGTTGCACCCATGGGTGGGGAGCAAATGGATGCGGCTGGAACCGGCGCGCCGGAATCCTCCTATGTCTATTATGATTCCGGCACCTATTATGTCACCCTGACGGTCACCGACGACAAGGGCGCCAGCGCCACGGTTCAGGCGGAGGTAGAGGTGAAGGCGCTCGGGGCGGTGGTCCGCTTTTCGCCCCGCAAATTGAATCTGAAGAGCAAGGGCAAATGGATAACGGCAACCATTCAGGTGCCGGGCCGCAACGCCGGCATGATCGATCCCGCCAGCCTGTTTCTGGAACTACCGGATAACAAGGTGGCGATCCAGGCCCATGTGTCCAAAAGAGACCGCCGGTATTACAAGTATTTTAGTGAATATCACAAATATTTTAAGAAGAAGTACCATAGAATGCGGAAGCTGCAGGTCAAATTCGACCGCCAGGCGCTTATTGAAGCACTCGGTGGTGTCACCGGTCCAATTGAATTGACGGTCAGCGGTGATATTGACTCACTGGAATTTTCCGGCCAAGGCACGATTATCGCCTTCGAGAAAAAGAAAAAGAGCGCTTTTCAAAAGGATCTTTGGAAACAAATGATGAGCTGGTTTTCGAAAGGCCAGTCAAAACACAAGTGATCATCACGGCATGGCGGGGCGTCGCAGCCTGCCAAGGTCGCACCGACCTGACATGTCAAACCGCTAACCCAATCGGGCAGAGTCGAAATGGCTCTGCCCTTTTTTTATGCTCCCTTTTTTATGGAGGGGTCAAAGATAGAAACATCAGATGATCCTTGACCGGGTTTTCTCTATCATCTAATAAGATGACTTTGATCTTTTAATCCTTTCCGCCCGGTACTTTTTTGTACGCTTATGTCTCAAAACTCGCATAAAACCGGCGCCTGGTTCCGGGCCGCCGGGCCCTACTTACTGACGGCCGTGGCGCCGCTGTGCTGGGGGGGCAACTTTGTTCTGGCTCGCGGGGTGGCGGACATCATTCCGCCCGTCAGTTTTGCTTTCTGGCGCTGGACGATTGCCTTTGTGATCCTGTTGCCTTTCACCTGGCGAACTGCCCGGCAGGACTGGTCTCGCGTTGTCGAATCCTGGAAGATCATGACTGTTTTGTCGATTCTGGGAATTACCCTTTTCAACACCATGGCCTACGTCGCGTTTCATACCACCACGGCCATCAACGGGGCCATGATTCAGACCACATCGCCGGCTGTCATTATCCTGGCCACTCTGGTAATCTTTAGGGAAAGGGTTACCGGGTTGCAAATACTGGGCGTGGCCATTTGTATTTTTGGTGCTTTTATCGTTATTTTGCAAGGCCGATGGGAGACGTTGCTGGGGATGGCATTTGCACCTGGAGATGTTCTGATGATGGGAGCTGTCGCCATCTATGCTCTTTATTCGGCCCTCCTGCGCCAGCGGCCTGCGATTCATCCCCTCAGTTTTCTCATTTACACCTTTGGCCTCGGTAGCATCTTTTTGCTGCCCCTGTATATCTGGGAGCTCGCCGCCGGCGCGAAGCTGACCCTGACCCTGCCTGTGTCATTGAGCTTCCTTTATGTAGCCCTGTTTCCATCGATTGTGGCTTATTTTTGCTGGAACCGGGGGGTGGAGGTTCTCGGTGCCAACCGTGCCGGGTTATTTATGAATCTGATTCCTGTTTTTACCTCCATTCTGGCGATCCTATTTCTCGGGGAAACCCTGCAGCCTTTTCACATTATCGGCATGGCCCTGGTTTTCGGCGGTATGGTTTTGTTCAACCGTTGAATTGACTTTTGATAGCCAATTCACTAAAATTTTATTAAAAGTGGTTTCAAGCCCTCATCTCACGCCCAAATACTGCGTTGTGCAGCATAGCTGCGTGACCCATCGATTAAATCATAAATGGGTGGGCCTCCCAGCATAGCTGCATAACCCATCGATTTTAGTATTTAAAGGTGGGACCGATTTGGTTTAAAATGCTCATATGACGCAGGTTATCCCGTTAGGCCCGTTTGCCGGTTTTCCCGCAGGGATTCAGAGAGCTCAAGTTTCACCGGCGCACGGGCCAACCGGCTAACGGGCGCAACTTATGTTGACCCGGACGTGATCAAAGGTCTTGAAACCACTTCGTAGAAAATGAAATTTTTGAGAGACACGGGGGAGGTTAGATCCTTGGCTACCTGGCAAGAATATATAGAAAACAATGAGGCCAACTACCTGAATGAGTTGTGCGAGTTTCTGCGCATTCCCAGCATTTCCAGCCTGCCGGAACATAATACCGATGTCCGCCGGGCCGCCGATTGGGTTGCCGGGCGGCTCGAGGTCGCCGGAATCGAGGATGTTCAGGTTTTGCCCACCGGCGGGCATCCGGTGGTTTACGGACAGTGGCTGCACGCGTCCGGGGCCCCCACGGTCCTGATCTACGGTCACTTCGATGTTCAGCCGGTGGACCCGATCGATCTTTGGAGCCAGCCGCCCTTTGAGCCTGTGATCAAGGACGGCCGCATCTATGCCCGGGGGGCGTCGGATGATAAAGGCAACATGCTGGCGCCGATTCTGGCCGTCGAAGCCCTGCTGAAAAACCGGCCCAAGCTGCCGGTGAACGTGAAATTCTTTTTTGAAGGTCAGGAGGAGATCGGCAGTCCCCAGATAGCCGATTTTATTTCCTCCCGGCGCGATATGTTGTCCTGCGATTTGATTCTCAGTGCAGACGGCGGGCAATGGGACGAAGATCAACCCATGCTGGTGGTCGGGCGCCGGGGGATATGCGCTTTGCAGATGGATTTGAAAAGCGCAGACCAGGATGTTCATTCCGGCACCTATGGGGGCACGTTTCTGAATCCGATCCACGCCCTGGCGTCCCTGATCGATTCGATGCGCAGCGCTGACGGGCAGATCAAAGTGGACGGCTTTTATGATGACGTGCTGGCATTGTCTGCGGACGAACGGGAGCAATACGCCCGGATTCCTTACGATGAAAATGAGTACATGCGCAAACTGGGTGTCAGGCAGCTGTGTGGAGAACCCGGTTTCTCAACCTATGAGCGGGCCTGGATACGGCCCACCCTGGAGGTGAACGGCATCTGGGGCGGCTTCCAGGGCGAG
>JAFDCJ010000230.1 GCA_019312835.1 Deltaproteobacteria bacterium | reverse complement strand
TTGTACCTGAAAAACATCAACGGGCTTTATCCCATCGGTAAAGATATCGTCGGCGTCAAAGACCTGAAAGAGGCTCATTTTTTCCAGGGACCTCACGCGCTTAAAATCGAACCGCTCACCAGACGCTACGGAACGGATTTAAACGCTTTCAGCCACGCCGCGGAATATCTGGAAGGGGAACCCCGGGATATGGCGGATGTCGCCTACCGATTGCTGCCGTTTCCCAGAATTGCTCTATACTACCTGCTGTGGGAAGGAGACGAAGAATTCGAGCCCCGGGCAACGGTTCTGTTGGACCGGGCCGTCGAAAATGTCCTCGCAGCCGACGCGATCTGGGCCTTGATCAACCGGGTGACCACCTCGCTGTTGCTCGGTGGTCACAAGATTGAGTGAAATCATTCAATCTTGAGTTATGGGTTATTTGTTATTCGCTATTAGAAGAAGAACCGACAAGCAGATGTGGGAGCGGCTTCCAGCCGCGAAAACAAGAGCCTAGGGATTTTCAGTGGGTAGACAAGAGCAAATGTCGCTCTTTTGTCATGCCGGACTTGATCCGGCATCCAGTTGCGGAAACGGTCAAACAGAACTGGATTTCGGATCAAGTCCGGAATGACGATCAGTAATTGGGTGTTGGCAGACCTTCTGACACAGTCGCCTTCGCGGCCATGACAAGGGTTGAATGAATAAAGTCCCGGATCCCTCAATTTTTCACCCATTGGGAAACCGGAAGGGGCACAAAAAAGGCCGTATTCTTATCCGGCACTTTGCCTGTCATACACTTCCGAATTTACGATAAATTCCGGCTTGTTTCCCTTTTGAAATTCAATCAGCTGCGCGACAACCCCCACACTCATGTTGTTCATGCCCTCGAATGTAAATGCGGCCGTGTGCGGCGTCAACACCACGTTTTCCAACTCCAGCAATGGTGAATCGCTGGGCGGTTCATGCTCAAACACATCGATACCGGCTCCGGCGATGACGTTATTTTTCAAACCTTCGTACAGGTCGGCTTCATTGACGATGCCGCCTCTGGCCGCATTGATCAAAATGGCCGTGGGCTTCATGATGTTAAGGGCATCTGCATCGATCATGCCTTTGTTATCGGGCGTCAACGGCGCATGAATGCTGACCACATCGGATACCCTGAGCAACTCCTCGATCTCCACTTGCTCGATACCCTGTTCGGCGGCAAAGGCTTCCGGCCAGAAGGGATCATGGGCCACCACCTTCATCTCAAACCCTTTGGCCCTCAGGGCCACGCAGCGACCAATGGCACCCAGTCCGATAAGGCCGAGGGTTTTCTGCCAGATCTCCAGGCCCATTATTTTGGTGTGCTCCCAGCGCTTTGCACGCAAACTGTTATCACAATATATTATTTTACGGGCCACATTCAGCATCAGGGCGAAGGTGTGATCGGCGACGGCCTGGTTGTTGGCCCCCGGGGTGTGGAAGACAACGGCATTATGGCGGCTGGCGGCGTCGATATCCACCGTATCCAGGCCGGCCCCCATTTTGGCAATCGCCTTTACCCCCGGTGCCATGTCCAGCACCTTATCGTTGACCACCAGATCGTTGCCGCACAAAATGGCATCCGCCTGTTGCAGGGCCTCGACGAATTTGGGGTCCTGGACACCGGCACCGCGCATATCGATAAGATTCATGCCCGCATCCCTGAGCTGCTCCATCGGGGTGTTGTCAAAGGCGCAAAAGGGCCTGGCTTCAATCAGAACCGTAAACTTTTTCATTGTAGAGCGATCTCCTTTCAGATCCAATCCGAAGATTTTATTATGAGATTCGATAGGTTATTTTTTCGGGAGAATTTTGAATCCGCCTTCCCGCCTCCGCTGGAATGACCTGGTGGCTTAGGAGCCGTCTTTTCCGCGAAGGAGACTGCAGCATAATTCAGAAAATTGCCTATTTGATGACCGTCATGCCGGTCTTGATCCGGCATCCAGTTATGTAAGGCGTCGAAAAAACAATGGATTCCGGGTCAAGCCCGGAATGATAATACAGCAACATTTGCAGATTCGACAATTGCGACAAGCTCTGGTAGGCGAAAGTCCAGAATACTTGATGGTCGATTGCTGATGTTTGATTTATCTCAGAACTCGCAAATTCCGGTATAGTTTTCAGGCGTAATACGCAGCAGCTCGTCTTTGACCTCCCGGGAAACATCCAGAGACTCGATGAATTTGGCCATGGTTTTCTGATTGATTCCTTCATGGGTGCGGGTTAAGCCTTTGAGTGCTTCGTAAGGTTCCGGGTAGTTCTCGCGCCGCAAAACGGTCTGTATGGCTTCAGCGACCACAGCCCAGTTTTTTTGCAGGTCCGCCCGGATAACCTCCTCGTTCAATATCAGTTTGTTGAGTCCCCGGATCAGCGATTTCAGACCGATAAGGGTATGGGCGATGGGCACCCCGACGTTACGGGTCACCGTGGAATCGGTCAGGTCTCGCTGCAGCCGCGAAATCGGCAATTTGGCCGCCAGGTGCTCAAAAATGGCGTTGGCAACCCCCAGGTTGCCCTCGGAATTTTCGAAATCAATGGGGTTGACCTTGTGCGGCATGGTGGAGGAGCCCACCTCGCCCTTTTTTATCTTCTGCTTGAAGTAATCCATCCCGATATAAGACCAGATATCCCGGTCCAGATCGATCAGGATGGTATTGATCCGCTTCAGGTTATCGCAAAAGGCGGCCAGATTGTCGTAATGCTCGATCTGAGTGGTCACTTTGGAGCGCTCAAGGCCGAGCACCTCGTTAACCAGCCGGTCGGCAAACGCCGGCCAGTCAACCTCCGGGTAGGCCACGTGGTGGGCATTGAAATTTCCGGTGGCCCCACCGAATTTTGCGGAGAGCGGAACCGTATCCAGCAGGGCCGCTTGAACCCTCAGGCGCTCCACGAAAACGTAGATTTCCTTGCCCAGACTCGTGGGCGACGCCGGCTGGCCGTGGGTACGGGCCAATAGGGCAACATCTTTCCACTGGCGGGCTTTGGTCTGGAGAAGTTCGATGACGTCATTTAAGATGGGTGCCACTACATCCGTCCAGGCCTGCTTCAACGATAAAGGCAAGGCGGTATTATTAATGTCCTGGGATGTCAATGCAAAATGAATAAACTCTTTAAAGGCCTGCAACCCCAGCTGATCAAATTTTTCCTTTAAGAAATATTCGACGGCCTTGACGTCATGATTGGTCGTCTTTTCAATATCCTTGACCCGCTGGCCATCATCCAGTGAAAAGTTTTTATAGATACCCCTGAGGGGCTCGAAAAGCTTGGGGTCAAAACGTTTCAGCTGCGGCAGCGGCATTTCACACAGGGCAATAAAATATTCCACCTCGACAAGCACCCGGTATTTGATCAGGGCGCTTTCCGAAAAATAATCCGCCAGTTTTTGGGTTGCCCG
>JAFDCJ010000229.1 GCA_019312835.1 Deltaproteobacteria bacterium | reverse complement strand
TGGCACTGGCGCGCAACTACATTGTCGGCCCGTTGGATGACCCCCTGCGGTTCTGGTACACCATCGTTATTCCCGGCGCATGCATCATCCTTTTCGTTCTGGCCTGGAATCTAATCGGCGACGCCCTGCGCGACGCCTTCGATCCCAAACTAAGGCGAAGATGATATGAATATTCACCACCCGCTTCGCTTGAGACACGGAAAACACAGAGAATATTTTATTTTTCCCTGGCCGGGAGACGGCGGGCAGGGAAGACCCGGGGTCTTCGGGTGGTTAGGATTTGTGTAAAATTTGCCGAAGGCATGATATTTTTGATTTGCCATCGTCTCGCGGCAAATCAAGAAAAATAACTTCTCAGTGTTCTCTGTGTCTTTGTGTTGAAAAATAAAGGTTTATTGAGATGGCGAAACTGCTTGAGACAGTCGACCTGGTGACCAACTTCTACACCTATGAGGGGGTCGTCAAGGCCCTGGACCACGTGAGCCTGAGCCTGGACCACGGCATTACCTTCGGTCTTGTGGGTGAATCCGGCTGTGGCAAAAGCGTTACGGTTCGATCCATGATGCGGATTATCCAGGAGCCGGGGAAAGTGGAAGGCGGCCAGATCCTCTTTTATCCAACCGACGACGGTAATGCGAAACCGACTGACCTGCTCCGGCAATCCGAATCATACATGCGGGCGTTGCGGGGAGACAGCATCTCCATGATTTTTCAGGAGCCGAACGCGGCCTTGAATCCGATCATGAGCATCGGTGATCAGGTTTCAGAAAGCTTCCTGTTCCATCGTAAGGTTGAGATGTGCAACAAAATCAACGCGGATCTGAACGCGGCCGAGTGTCGCACCTTTTATCCGCTCAAGAAAATTTTGCAGGCCCTTTATCGGACCGCAGAGAAAAAGCCGGACGCCTGGATTCTGAAAGTGATGAGCCGCATTCCATTCCTTAAAATATGGGATCGGCGCTTGCGCCGGGAGGCACTGCGGCGCTCGATCGACATCATCGAGAAACTGGGTATCGCCAATGCCACTGAGATTGTCCGGCGGTATCCGCATAATTTATCCGGTGGTATGAAACAGCGCATTGTCATCGCCATCGCCCTGGCCTGCCATCCCATTTTATTGATTGCCGACGAAGCCACCTCGAATCTGGATGTTACCATTCAGGCCCAGATTCTCGAGCTTCTACGGGAGCTAAAACAGACAGAAATATCATCGGTGCTGTTGATCACCCATGATCTGGGGATTGTTGCTGAAACCTGCGATCGAGTCGGCGTTATGTACGCCGGTAATTTGTGCGAGGTGGCCGACATCAAGGATTTGTTCCGTTCGCCCCAGCATCCCTATACCCGGGCGTTGCTGAATTCCGTACCGCGGCTTAGCCAGGAAGGAGAGCTGCAAAGCATCGAGGGTAGTGTGCCCAATTTGGTAACACCGCCATCCGGTTGCCGGTTTCATCCGCGCTGCCCCCATGCCATGGAAGTGTGCCGAGAGGAGTTTCCCGAGATGAAGGCGGTGGCCAAGAATCATTCGGTAGCCTGCTACTGGGTGAATCGATGACAGAGGACAGAGAACAGAGAGCAGAAAACAGCAGGAAGATGCCAGATGACCTAAACCGAAGGTGCTGCTCCCCATCTGGCATCTGTTTTCTGTCATCTGTCCTCTGACAATATAATATGCAGAAGATACTGGAAATAAAAGACCTGAAGAAGTACTACCCCATCCTGGGCGGTGTTTTGCAGCGCAAGGTGGCTGACGTCAAAGCCCTGGATGGCATCGACCTGGATATCTTTCGCGGTGAGTGCCTGGGGTTGGTGGGGGAATCAGGCTGCGGTAAAACAACCACCGGCAAAGCCATCATTCGCCTGCACCGACCGACCCAAGGCCACATTCACTATTACGCCCCCAAAAACGCGACAGATCCGTCCGCCGATATTGGGACGCTAAGCAAAAGCGCTATTAAAAAATTGGGAATTCGCGGCAAGCTGCAGATGGTTTTTCAAGACCCGACCACTTCCTTAAACCCGCGCATGCTGATCAAAAACATCATTGCCGAGCCCCTCAAAGCCCAAAATAGCCTCAACGGCCGCGCCCTGACAGACCGCGTCAGAGAACTGCTGGAAATTGTGGGGCTAACCCGGGATCATTACCTGCGTTATCCCCACGAATTTTCCGGCGGACAGCGTCAACGCATCGCCGTCGCCCGGGCAATTGCCACCAATCCGGAGTTTATCGTACTGGATGAGCCCACTTCGGCACTGGACGTTTCCGTTCAGGCCCAGATTCTCAACCTCTTGATTCGGCTCCAGCAAAATCTGGGTTTGACCTATCTTTTTGTCACCCACCACCTTCTGGTGGTCAAATATATCAGCCATCGCCTGGCGGTGATGTATCTGGGGAAAATCGTTGAAATCGCCCGAACCACTGACCTTTTTGCACGTCCGTTGCACCCCTATACCATTGCGCTGCTTTCGGGCATTCCAGCTCCGGATGTCGAGCACAAACCCGGTCGTATCGTGCTTTCCGGGGATGTGCCCAGCCCGGTAAATCCACCCGCGGGCTGTCGCTTTCACTCCCGTTGTCCATTTGTGATCGATCGTTGCCTGACGGAAGAACCGGTGCTCGAATCGATTGAACCGGGGCATCGGGCCGCCTGCCACCGCAGGCACGATATGGATAAACTCGTCAGCGATCGCTTTGGATTAAAAAGACCTGGCAAACCTTCATAGAAAATGGTATCTGCTCTTTCTGCTGATTACAGGGCCAAAGGTTCTGGGTTCAGGATTTTAAGGCCCGGTTTCAGAATGAGCTCATGGCTGGTTACGGACTGATGATCAGAAGTAGGGCGGGCCGCCGTGCCCGCCGGTTCAGTTCATTGAGTTGCCCGGAATATGGTCGGCACGGTGACCGACCCTACCAACCGTCTAACGGGCATATGGGAAAACCGGCTACCTTTTGGCTTCTCGAGCATAGCCAAGCGAGTCGGTATTAGACAGATTGAGTGCGATAATCTCAAAAACAGTGGGGTAAAAACATGAAAGCAGTAATGATATCGATACTAATTGTTCTTGGCCTTTCATTGGCGGCAGGTGCGGCCGACAAACCGGCTCCTAACCCCAAGGTGGTGCTGGACACATCCAAGGGCCGGATCGTCCTGGAGCTCTACCTCCAGAAGACCCCGGAAACCGTGATAAACTTCTTGAGCTACGTTGATGCCAAATTCTATGACGGGACCATATTTCACCGTGTGATCCCCAACTTTATGATCCAGGGTGGCGGTTTTACGGCTGAGATGCGGCCCAAACCCGGCAAGGGGCCCATAAAAAACGAGGCTGACAAAGGGCTTAATAACGATCGCGGCACCATTGCCATGGCCCGTACCGGTGACCCGCACAGCGCGACGGCCCAGTTTTTCATCAATTCGGTTAACAACAACTTTTTGAATCACAAAAACAAAACCCAGCAGGGATGGGGCTATGCGGCCTTCGGCCGGGTTATCGAGGGCATGGATGTTGTTGATGCCATCTCCGCTGTCAAGACCACCCGGCAAGGAGTGTATCGGGATGTGCCGGTTGAACCGGTTGTGATACTTTCCGCTATTCGCGCAAAGTAAAATTGGTTTTATAATCCCATCTAATGTCCGATATCTGCGTTGCAGACCGATTCAAAATGCTCACGTACTGGCGTGTACGCTCCGCTTTCGAATCGGGCTGCGCCTTGAGGCCTACATTAATATATTCAGATTCGACAGGTCATCCCGCTTTGCGGGGATCTCGAACATGATCTGGGTTTCTAAAACCAATTTGAGCATTAACAATATTAATTTGTGGGAGCGGCTTTCCAGCCGCGAGGAATTGTGCACAATCGCGGCTGGAAAGCCGCTCCCACATGAAAGCGCTAATCCATTATTAGAATCAATAAAGAAAGGGGTAGATGAGAGTAAAAATGAAAGCGAAGAAGATTCTGGTGCTTTTGGGCAGTCCGCGAAAAAAAGGCAATAGCACGGCTCTGGCTGATCAGATAATCGCCGGGGCTGAATCTGCGGGTGCGGCAACGGAAAAAATTTATCTTCATGGTCAGAGCATTTCACCCTGCCAGGCATGCTATGCCTGCCAGCGACCAGACAGCAAAGGCTGCGCCATTGATGACGAGATGCAACCCATTTATCCTAAACTTATCGAGGCCGACGGCTGGGTGATTGCCAGTCCCGTCTACTGGTTTTCCATGACGGCCCAGACCAAGCTGTTTTTGGACCGCTGTTTTGCACTGCCGGCCTATCAAAAGGACGCCTTTGCCGGCAAACGCATCGCCGTTGCCATGAGCTTCGGTGATGAAGATGCCTTTAATTCAGGATGCGTGAACGCTTTGCGTACCTTCCAGGATGCCGCTCGTTACGTGGGCGCCAATCTCGTCGGGATGGTCTACGGCAGCGCCGATAAGCTTGGAGAAATTAAATCCAATACGGGCTTGATGCAGCAGGCAGAATTGCTCGGAAGAAAGCTGGTCGGCCGCAGCTCCGCTGGTTAGGACATTGTTTTGCATATCTCCTTGAGACAGCTTTTGTATTCCCGCGCCGGGACCTCAAGAGGCCAGGAAATTTATAGCGGGCTGAGCGACTTTGCGTCCTGACGGTGGATATTTTTATACAACCTTCGGCAGCATCGCGGCTTGCTTGACACATCCCCGGGAGTTATCTATAATGTATTGATAAGAGTACAAATATTTAACACCTGTGACAACCTGACCTGAGCCCTATTGCATTCCACCTGTCCTGTGTTCACCCTTTGGTTCTCGGCCTATGAAAATTTGCCCAAAATGCGACCAACCGGTGGCGGAGGAAATTGCCACCTGTCCCACCTGCGGCAGCGTCATCGGCGGCGGACGAAAATATATTGATGACTATCGCATTGTCGATGTTCTTCACGAGGGCCACTCCAGTTTTCTCTGTCGGGCGATACGAGAGCGTACCCAGGAATTGGTCATGATCCGGCTGTTCACCCCCGAATCCGGGGTCGATGAAAAAGTCGTGTGGCGGTTGAAACGCGAACTGGAGCAGCTCAAGCAACTTCCCCACGAGGGTTTTGTCAGACACCATTCCATCCGGCAATCATCCGATGGGTTATGGTACCGGATCAGCGAGTGGATCAACGCCGAGAGCTGGGGGTCGTTGCTGGCTTCCGGTAAACTCCGGGATCGAGCGGTGCTTATCGATTTGTTTTACCAGATGGCTTCCATCCTGGCTGTTCTCCATGAAAAAGGCCACTTTATTCCCCATCTCATATTAAATGATATCATCGTCATCAAAGACGACGACGAAAAATACAAGATTAAAATTGATTACAAGCTCTCGCGCTTTTTCGATCCGAAACTGAATCAACCCGGCCCGATGCTGGAAAACCTGCTGGACTGCCACCCGGACATCATTCACCAGCGGCCACTGGATTACCGTAGCGATATCTGGTCCCTGGCCAAGGTATTTGTCGAGTTACTGACAGCTGATTTGGAGGCCAGAGATTTCCTGGCCAAGGTCGACGAGCTGGAGCTTCCTGCCGACCTCGAGGTGTTATTGAAGGTCATGCTGGCCGATGACCCTGACATGCGGCCTCGTTCCATGGCGGAAGTGGCTGAGTCCCTGGCCCAGATTAAAGCCGGAGAAGCGGCAAGGCTTAAGGCAGAAGCAGTGGCACCGGCACCTGAACAGGGGCGCTCGATTACCAGGCTCAATAAAATCGTCAAACTGCTGGCGGCAGCCGTTGTGATATTGATGATCGCCGGCGTTCTGGCCTGGTTTCAATTCGATCGTCGGGAAGAGGATTCTTCGGCCGCTTTTGAATCCTATGCCAACAAGTACGCCCGGTCAGTCGCTTTTCTGGCAACCGAATACTGGCTGGAAGCCGATGGGGGACAATTTTACCATAACATGTCCGAGGGCACGGCCTTTCTGGTCGACAACGACGGTTACCTGCTGACCAGCCGCCATGTGGTCTGTCCCTGGCTGGAAGACGCCCAACTTTTTGCAACGGCCGAACAATTGACCGCCGGCGGGATGACGCCGGTTTTCAAATACCGCAACTATCTGTGGTTTGAAGGTGCCAAGGCTTTCAACCAGGGCGCGCGCCTGTTGCCGGACCCGGAACTGTCGGATATTTTCTTTACCGACATCGCCTACAGCACGGAAGCAGAGCCGCGGCTGATTATCGCCGGTGTTGCCAAACCCCCGATGCAGACCCGCCAGCTGGTGATCTCGCCGCTTAAAGATGATTTTGCCGTGCTTAAAATTGACCAGGTCCCCGAGGGTCTGTCGCCCCTGCCAATCGATCTGGTTATGGATCCCCAACAGATTCCCAAGCTTTCACCCATTATCACCCTGGGATTTCCCCTGGGACGCCGCACCCAGGCAGACACCATCAATGTCAGCGTGACCCGCGGCAACGTGAGACGCACGTTTGAAAACCTAATTCAGGTGGATACCTCTCTGCATGGGGGCAACAGCGGCGGACCGGTGATTGATGCCCGTGGCAAGGTGGTCGGTATCGTCTCCGGGGTTGCCATGGAGTATACCCAGCAGGGATTTATGCCCATGGCCACCCCGGTTTGGGATCTGGGAATGGTGCTGCCCATTACCAAAGCCGTTGATCTGCTGATTGAGCTGAAGGCCGGACAGGTAAAGTGGAACGGCGTGCTGGATTTTTCCGCCGAGGACGATCTGAAAAAAATTCGTGACGTTGCCGCTGAAGGCCGGTGGGCCGATGCCATGAAAATGGCCGATGAGAAACTCGCCAAAAGTCTGCAGCCGGCCCTGAACACGGCGGCGGCGATGATACATTTTTGTACGGACGATTATCAGGGCGCCAAAAAACTGTTTTCTCAGTCGCTTTCCATGGATGCCCAGGATTATTCGGCAAGGTTTATGATCTACCTGATCGACTACCTGACAGCAGATGTGAAAACCAGCCCCCAGCGACCTTATTTAATCGATTTGGACTGGCGCTCACCGGCTGAGTTTCAGGGATACCTGGCCTGGATTCTGGAAGGCTTGGTTGATGAACAAACGGCGTTGCAAGGCTGGTACAATGCCCCTGAAAAGAGCTGGCTATATTATGTTGCCAGTCTTATACACGCCAAACGCGAAGATTGGCCCCGGGCGGAAGAGCTGGCCCGGGAGGCGGTGCTGTCAGCCGGCGCGGATGCCTGGGAATTTTTTCTTGCCAGGGCCCAGCTGGAAAAATTGCAGAAAAGACGTCGTGCCACCCTTAAAACCGAAACCCAGTGGAACAAATATAAATCCGAAATAAAGGCATTTGATCAAACGGTTGAAGACGGACAAAAAGCCATGACCGCGCGGTCCGAACAGATGGTTGCCCTGTATCTGAAAATTGCAGATAACAGCGCCGAAATAAAAGATAAACTGCAGGCCCTGGAAAAAACCCACGAGATTCTGCCCGACAACCGCAGTATTCTGGCGGCCATGATTTATTACAGCGCTGCTGATGAAAACTGGTCCAAATCTCTGGAATACATTGATGCCCTTTTGCAAACCAAGGCCCGCCAGAATGCACGCAGAATGGGCATCGGACTGCTCAAGGCCTGTATCCTCAACTATGAAGGCAAAGATAAAAAGGCCCGCGCCGCCCTGGAGGAGTATGAGGCTCTCATCAGGGATCCCTGGTTTTTGACCATCAGTGAGTATCTTATGGGTAAACAAACCGACCAGGCGCTCAAAGACATGGCCGGCGAAAGCCCGGAACGGCTCATTACCGCTTACACCATCATGGGGTTCTGGGATGAGGGTGCCGGCGAGGTGAAAAAGGCCGCCCGGCATTACAAAGAAGCCATGGGATCCTTCCTGGATGACTGGCTGGAATACGACTTTGCCCGGGAGAGAATCAAGCGGTTAAAAAAACCCACCGAGTGATGGTTTAAATACGCTTGGGACTTGCTACACGGCGGATCCCCAGTAATTATAGGCCGCAGGTCTCCATAGCGGAAGAAACATCGTGTCCACTGTCTGAACCTTGAAGCCCCCCTGCTCGAGCAGTGCCGGAATGGGTCGATTCAAATTACAGCCGCCTGCCAGCTTTGACCAGATAGGATTCAAGCGGTCCTGCCACTTCCGCACGTTCGCATCCGGGGCGACGCCATGCTCGCAGAATAGGAGCTCCCCTCCCGGTTTCAGGACCCGCCGCATATCTTTCAAGGCCTTGATGACATCGGGCACACTGCACAGCGTGTAGGTGACAAGAATCGTATCGGCACTGGCCCTGGCCAGCGGTATGCTCTCAGCCGATGCCTGAATGAACTCCACCTCAAACGGGGCGTTTGCCGCTTCAGCCGTCTGCCACATCGCGGCAGAGGGGTCAAGTCCCCACAGGTGTTGGACCTTGGCGGGATCATAAAACCCAAGGTTCAGGCCGGAGCCGAATCCGATCTCCAAAACATGGCCTTTTGCCAGGGGCACTACCTTTTTGCGCTGTTGGGTCAAGAGTTTATGACCGCATATGCAATTCGTAAGTCGTGGCACGATATATTTTTCATAAAAGTTCATTCTTGAGCTGAATATAGACACGCTCCAAATTGATTGTCAAATTCGAGAAGACGCATGGCTTTCAGGGTGATACTGCCGCTTTACCCCATCCACCGATTGCACCGCCCCCGGGATGGCCTCTAACCGATCACCGTCTATTGTTGCCGCAAAATCCAGATCCATTTTTTGCATTCTGGTTTTAATGCTTTCACGAAACTTACTTTTGCTGGATCGTTGTTTTCAATTTTTGAGACAGGAATTACTTGACGGATACGTTTGGTTGCGCCATATTTTTGGGCGGTATTCTGTAATGGCAAAAAAGACCTTATTGAAAATCAATCGGGCCTTCCTGATAATCATTCAGAATAATTCGGTCCTTTAATCGCGTGCCGGGAGGAGGAAAGATGGATCTTCAAAAAGCAGAACTTTTAAGAGGATTGAGCAGGGATTGTGTTACCGCTATCTTGGATATCGCCGTGCAGGAATCCCATGGCGAGGGGACCTGTCTTTTCTTCAGGGGGGATCCGGCCGGACATTTTTATTTTCTGCTGGTGGGGCGGGTCAAATTGCACCTGGGTGAAACCGGCAAAGTTGTGCACCATGTGACCCGTCCGGGTGAGATCATTGGCTGGTCGGGCCTTGTGGGGCGTGAAGCCTACACGGCCTCCGCCGAGTGCACCATGGCGACCGAGCTTCACAAGATCGAGATCGGCAAGCTGAGAAAGATCATCCGGGAAAATCCGGTTGACGCTTTCGTTTTTTTTGAAAACCTTTCCAGGATACTGGGTGATCGCCTGTTGCAGAGCTACAGTCAATACGAAAAGGTCTTTGTGACCAGCAATCTGATATAGACCAGATCCCCATGTGCTGAAGCACAGCGGGCAGTTCAACCTCAGGCGCTATTGGTTAATGGAAAGAAAAAATCCAACTCTATTTTTATCTTTTGACCCCCATCATACGCCAATAGCGATTCACCAATAACAACGAACACCTATTTGAGCGGATCCCGCGCATGCTGGTAATTCTCCAATAATTTTTTGATAGTTCAGCAAAACGGCACCCCCCGGGATGGCAATCGCCTCCCGGATACACGAATAGGCCCGGCGAATTATTCCGCAGGTCTCAATTCAATATAATCGTTTTCCAGCTCGATACTGCTGTACAGTTGTTCCCAGCGAACAAACGGGATGGGCCTTAAATCCGTTAAATCAGACTGCGGAATCTTGCCGATCCGGGTGTTGGGTGCATAATAGCACTGTTGCCCTTTATGGGGTCCTTCATCTATGACCCATCCCTCCTGGACAGGGAGCTTTTTGCCGACATAATTTTGGGCTTCGGAATTGTACTCGGTTTGATCGGTCGGATTAAACACCGCTTCAAAATGCATCATGGCTTCAATCTCCTCAAAAAATAAGCAGGGTTTGTATTAAAAACCCTGCTGAGTCGTTTTTAATTTCGATATTTTTCTCAAAGACCGGCTAAAATACGCCTTTAAATAATATTGTCAACCCCTTTTTTCATTTTTTCGGGTGGTTTTTTATCCCTATTTTTCAGGTCGGCACGGTGGCCGACCCTACCAATTGATGAGGCTATGAACGGTTTATGGGGCTGATCTCTGCTTGACACGGCGAGGCCAAGCCCGGCGCGATGAACCTGTTTGTCTGGGGTGTCGACTATGAGCTGAGAACTATCAGCTATGAGCTAATGTAATGCTTGATCAATATCCGCCATAATGTCATCGGGGTCCTCAATGCCGACCGAAAGCCGCAGCAGGCTGTCGGTGATGCCGAGCTGGGCACGCTCGGCATCCGTCATTTTTTGATGAGAGGTGGTTACCGGCGCACAGATAATGGTTTCAACACCTCCCAGGCTGAGGGCCGGTGTGATCAGCTTGAGATTTTTAAGGAATCGGTGGGGATCTATCTTGGCGGCATCCAGTTCAAACGACAGCATCCCACCAAAATTTTTCATTTGCTTGCGGGCGATATCGAAACCCGGATGATCTTCCAGGCCGGGGTAATATACCTTGCGAATGAGAGATTTTAACTGCAGGTGCCTGGCCATCAAGAGCGCGTTGCGGTTTTGTTTTTCGACCCGGATACCCAGCGTTTTCAGGCTCCTTTCAATCAGATAACACGTCATGGCATTCAGGCTGCCGCCAAAATTAGCCGCCGACGGTTTGATCCTGGCGATCAGCGCTTTAGAGGCCAGGGCCGCCCCACAGCAAATATCGCTGTGGCCCCCGATATATTTGGTGCCGCTGTGGGTCACAACGTCGAGGCCAAAATCGAGGGGGTTTTGGTTGATCGGCGTTGCAAAGGTATTGTCAATCACCGTCAGGATATTCCTTGATCGGGCAAGCTGAACCACCGCTTCAATGTCGGTGATGACCAGCAGCGGGTTGGACGGTGTTTCGATATAAATGATCCGGGTATTGTCGCGGACCGCGCGCTCAATCTCCTCCATGGTGCCGGATGCAAAAGAATACGCAATTCCGAATCTGTCAAACTCGGCCGTCGCAAAATGATGGGTGCCGCCGTAGATGTCCCTTTGAAGAACAATGTGATCCCCGCTGTTTAGAAAAGAAAACAGCACCGTGCTGATAGCCGCCATGCCGGAGCTGAAAACCAGACCGTCCTCTGCATTTTCCAAAGCGCACAATTTGTCGATGATCGATTTTTGATTGGGAATGTTAAAATACCGCGGATAGACATTCTCCGGCGCATCCATGTACTCAAAGGAAGACGAGGTGTAGATCGGTGTATTCAGACCTTTGGTTCCCGGATCTACATAGGTGCCGCTGTGAACGCACTGGGTATCCTTTCGCATGCCTTGCCCCTCCCGTATGATATATGATCTTCGATGGTTTTAAACGCTGCCATATATTATTCTGAAGGGTAATGCAATCCCCGGGTCTTTTAAATTAAGTATTTGTGTATTATATTATTCAATTATTTGATGGTCTGAGGTTAAGGCGAGAGGCTCGAGGCATGGCCTTCGGCCATTGTAGGTTTGAGGTTACAGGCTGACGGTCAGAATTAAAATGATCCAATCCGTTTTTGCCTCAAACCTAAAATCCGCCGGAGGCGGATGGTCCTATAGTTTCGCGACAGCGAAACGATCCTCCAACTGTATCTCCTGGTGTCATAAATCAATAATTGGAACCCATTTTTCATTAAAAAGGATTGTGCGACCTTGATCAAAGTCGGTCCCGCCGGTTCGAGCGGATTGGGAAATTTGAAGGGCGTTCTCCGGGTCGCCGAAATGGGTCTGGATTGCATGGAGGTTGAGTTTACCTACGGCGTGCGAATGGATATCAAAGCCGCGCAAGCGGTGGGTCAATTGGCCAAAGAAAAAGGCGTCCTGCTTTCGGTGCACGCGCCGTATTACATCAACCTGGCCTCGGAGGAAAAAGAAAAGCTCTCCGCCAGCAAAAAGCGGATTCTGGAATCCTGTCAGAGAGCCCATCATCTGGGTGCCTGCAACGTGACCTTCCATGCCGGGTTTTATCAGACCAGAACCGCCGAGGAAACCTATGCGCGCATCAAAAAAGCCATGGTCGGATTGCAAAAGCAAATTGCCCGCCGCAGGTGGCAGGTGACGTTGTGCCCGGAAATCACCGGCAAACCGTCTCAGTTCGGCTCTTTGGAAGAACTGTTATACCTGAAGAAAGATATCGGCTGCGGTATCACCGTCGACTTTTCTCATCTGTACGCCAGGCATCAGGGAACCGTCGATTATGAGCGGGTCCTCAAAAAGCTGCCCCAAAAATTTCATGCTCATTTTTCCGGCATCGAGTACGGCCCCAAAGGCGAGAAGAAGCATATCCGAACCACTAAAAAATTTTTTGAGCCCCTGGCCCGGCAGCTGGTCAAGTGCAATCCGGATATCACCATCATCAGCGAATCCCCCAAACCTTATGAGGATGCGCTGATGATGAAAAAAACACTTCAAAATTTGCTCCAGGAACAAAAACGTACCATATAATAATTTTTTTCCAAGCAAAAACTAGTTGGAAACTATAATTGATTTTGAAAGTTACTCGTTCATCGTAAAAAAGGAATCAAATCTATTTTGTTTCTTAACAGACACATTATGACAGCAGGGTGATTGCCGCCCTCTCTGATAACGAATAAATAATAACCAATAATTCACCAATTGGAGGTATTGTATGGATCTTGGAATAAATGGGAAAATAGCCCTGGTTACGGCCGCCAG
>JAFDCJ010000228.1 GCA_019312835.1 Deltaproteobacteria bacterium | reverse complement strand
GGGGATTTGCGGGGTAGAAACCAATCGGGGAATCCTTCAGAGCCGTATCGTGGTAAATGCGGCCGGTCCCTTCGCTGCCGAAATTGGAAAAATGGTAAAACTGGATTTGCCGCTGGAGCCGGTTCGTCGGCAAAAGGTCTATATAACCACTTCTGTTGAGATCCCACAAAATGCGCCTTTTACGGTAGATGTCAATAACAACTCCTACTGGCGCCCCGAGCCCGGGGGCGTGATTATCGGCTGGGTGGATTCGGATGAGCCGGTGAGTCGGCCTTCCGAGAAAGTTCATACCGACTGGGAATTTCCGGCCATCGCCCTGGACAAGGTCAAGCGGCTGACTCCCTTCTTTGAAGATGTCGAAAAGGCCGTCAGACAACCGGATATGAATACGTCGGCCGGTTTCTATATGTATACACCCGATGACCAGCCCTTGATCGGGCCGGTCCCGGAAGTTCCGGGCTTTTATGTCAATTGTGGCTATTGGGCCGGTGTGATGCTCTCACCGCAGGCCGGCAAGCGGATCAGCGAGCTCATAACCGGCAAGATGGATCCGGGAGACAACCCGTTGCGTCCGACACGCTTCGAAGAAGGACTTGGGAAAAAGGGTAAGACGCTGATGAGTCATTGATATCAAAGAAGCGCGGGAAGCGTTTCTGGCAAAAAAATTGGCAATTTTGTGATCTTACCGGATCAGGAGGATCCGCCATGCTATTAGGGTTGCACACCTACAGTCTTCATTTGCACGGCATGGGACAGAACTGGGGCGGCTTCAAGCTTCAATGGGAGCCGGTGTGGGACATCTTCGGCCTGATGGACGAAGCCAGGAAGCTGGGTCTCGACGGCCTGCATTTGACCGCTGCCGATTTAGGCTCCATTGACCGGGAGCACCTGCGCGACGTTCGCCGGGCGGCGGAGGCAAGAGGACTTTACCTGGAGTATAACTTTTCATTGGACGCTTCCGGGTACGATGACCGCCTGACCAATACCATGGAAGAGGGGATCGCCATTGCCGAGTCCATCGGCTCGGATATCGGCAAAATCAGCATGGACATTCACAGGCCCCATCCGGTATGTGGATCAGGCTTTCATCCCGAGATAATACCCCAGCTGGAGGACATCGCCCGCAAGGCCGAAGCAGCCGCTCCCGTTGCCCAGAACGCGGGTGTCAGGCTCTGCCTGGAGAATCACACCGAAGCTTTCAGCGATGAAGTGCTTTGGATCATCCACCGCGTCAATCATCCCTATGTCGGTGCCTGTATTGATACGAACAACTCCCTGATGGTGGGAGAAGACCCGCTGACCGCCATCCGCAAGCTGGCCCCCCTGTCCTTTACAAATCATTTTTCCGATCATCGCATTGTCTTTGACCAATACGGCTGCCGCATCACAGGCGTTGCGACCGGTACCGGTGATGTGCCCATGCGGGAGGCGTATCAAATAATTAGAGCCAACCCCAACATGAAACGCCTCAACATCGAAGTGGAATTCGATCCAGGGGCAGACGGCCGCGAAGAAGCCCGTCGACGCGAGTATCAGGCTGTTGTCGACAGTATCCGTTTTACCCGCGAGGAATTGGGCGTCGGTCAGGGGTCTGGAAAGGAGCCCAGATGATTCATGATTCCAAGGGATTAAAAATAACGCTGGCAGCAGTTTTAATACTATCGATAGCTTTGCTGATCTGGTGGGCGTTGAAAGGTCCACAGACGGCGGGTGGATACCGGGGAGCCGCCATCGCAAAGCTCTCTAAAGTTCTTCACCCGGATCTCTCCGATCTGGGTGAACTTGTCATTACCAATTACAATGAGTATCGTGCCAACACGGTGAGATGGAGTGCAGCATACTTCGGTTGTCTGTTCGGAGCCGCTTTTTTGAGTGCCTGTGCGGGCGTCCTTTTAAAGCTGGAAAGCTTGAAAGCCCGCCTGGGAATACGCAACGATCTGGCTGCCATAATGGCGGCACTCGCTTCCCTGTTGATCACTCTGTTGACCATTGGTTCATTCGAGGAAAAGTGGCGAGCGAACAGAGTCGCTGCCAGTGGCATGGAGAATTTGGCCTACGAGCTTCTAAAGTCAGGCGCTTCCCAGGAGAAGGATGCCATTCTTACCCGCATACAGGAGATAAACGAAGCCCGCAACTTCGGGATTGTGGGCAAGCCATCTTCAGCCCGGCCTGAACCGACTCCCGACCAAACCCCTGAAAAGCAGGCTGCCGAAGAAACCACCGGGCCCGCAAAGTGAGTTGAGGCTTAGAGGGTGCGATGTAGAATATACCGGTGTTGTGTTCCCGTAGTCGCAGTAATTGCACGGGTTCGCGGGCGGGGATAAGGCCCGCCTTAAATAATTTAGATCGATGGGTCATCCAGCTATGCTGGGAACCCCGCCCCTACGACAGGAATCTTAATGCTGTTATCAAAATCGATCAAGCCCGCAATGACAATACCGTGAGGTTTAAATTTTACATGAGACCCATTTCAAGAAAATTAGAAAAACTCGGCTTTGATCAGTTTTTCCTTGATCATGTGGCGCCGGAACGGCTGGAGACTTTTGAAATCGCCCGGGTGTTTGCCGTGCATAAGGACAGCTATGCGGTCAGCGACGGCGAACATGAGCTTCAGGCCGAGCTGGTCGGGAAGTTAATGTACGCGGCCGCGTCGCCGCTGGATTATCCCGCGGTGGGGGATTGGGTGCGGGTCAATTTCTTTGATGACCATACGTTTGCCATTATCCATGAGGTCTTGCCGCGAAAATCCCTGCTCAAAAGAAAGACCCCCGGCAAAAAAATTGAATTTCAATTGATTGCCGCCAACATCGATGTGGCCTTTATCGTTCAATCAGTGGATCACAATTTTAATCGCAACCGGCTGGAGCGCTATCTGGTCATGATAAACGAAGGTAATATCCAGCCGGTTGTCTTGCTAAGTAAAAGCGATCTTCTGGCTTCCGAAGAGATTGCCGCCCGGATTGCTGAAATTAAAAATGTCATGCCGGATCTTTCCGTGCTTGCCTTCAGCAACAAAAATGAATCCGGCCTAAATAATATCGAAGCGCTTTTGAGGTCCAAAATGACCTATTGCCTGTTAGGATCTTCAGGGGTGGGCAAAACCACCTTATTAAACAATTTGGTCGGAGAAGCCAGATTTGAAACCAAAACGGTCCGGGATAAAGATGGCAAGGGCCGGCATGCCACCACCGCCAGACAATTGATCATGATCGATGGCGGGGCCATGGTGATCGACACCCCGGGAATGCGGGAGCTCGGCAATTTTGCCGTCCAAACCGGCCTGGATGAAACCTTTGCGGAAATTGCCTTGCTGTCGCAACAATGCCAGTTTAACGACTGCACCCATGTGAATGAAAAAGGGTGTGCGGTTTTGGCGGCCCTGGCAGAAGGGCGGCTGTCCGGGCAACGATACGACAATTACATCAAAATGAGCAGGGAATCTGTTTATCATGAGATGTCGTATCTTGAGAAACGGCAAAAAGACAGGCAGTTTGGCAAGTTAATTAAATCGGTGATGAAGCATAAGAAGAATCGGAGATAGGAATTATAGATCGTTGTCAATTAGTACCGATCGGCCGCTAAATTTGTTAAAGATAAAATCCCCCCGTCCCCCTTTGAAAAAGGGGGGACAGGGGGGATAGAGAAACCAGATTGAACCGAACATAGCAATGACAACCGGTATCGTCAGTGAATGATCTGGTTCAGGAAAAGCCTGGTTCCGTCGCTTTTGGGATAGGAGAAAAAATCGTCGGACCGGGGCGATTATTTAAAATTCCCGGCAGCACGCGTTGATTATTTCAGCCGCCCGTAAAATGTCATCTGTGCCGATCTCCCGGTAGGTCACCAGGCGGATGAACCGGTCCGATACGGCATTGGCTTTAAGTCCCCTGGATTCCAAGGCCTCCTGAAACGCCTGGGCGTCCCGGCCGCTGGGCGAAACATCCAGTTTGACCATATTGGTTTGAACCGAATCCATGTCCAACCGTATGTTTCGATTGTCCGCAATGCGTTCGGCGAGCAAGCGGGCATGCTGGTGATCTTCGATCAGTCGATCCCGCTGCTGTTCAATGGCAACAATCCCCGCAGCGGCCAATATCCCGGCTTGGCGCATCGTGCCGCCTAAAAACTTCCTGGTTTTTCTGGCTTCAAGGATGAAATCGTCACTACCGCACAGCATGGATCCCACCGGCGCGCCAAGCCCTTTGGAGAGGCAAAACATGACCGTGTCCAGCGCCGCGACCAGTTCGGCTACCGGCGTTTGCAGATAAAGGGCGGCATTATGGATGCGGGCGCCGTCCAGGTGAACCGCCACCCCCTTCTCTTTGGCCAGTTCGCAAATAGAGTCGATTGTCTCCCTGGTCAAGCAATTGCCGCCGCCATAGTTGTGGGTGCTCTCCAGGCACAAAAGGCCGATTTGCTTTTGATTCAGGATGGTTTTGATGCTCTCGAATTGGGGGTATGACTGATCATCGGTTTCGAAAAATTCCGGTATAAGGCCTCCGGGTCGGGCCTGAAAAGCGGCTTTTTCATTGTGATAGACATGCAGTTTTTTTTCCACCCCCACCCGCTGGCCTGCAGCGCAATGGGTCATCAGGGCGGCCAGGTTCCCCATGTTACCGCTGGGAACGAACATGGCGGCCTCTTTGCCCATTAACCGGGCGGCCAGATCTTCCAGGCGGTTGACGGTCGGGTCTTCCCCCCTGCCGGCGGCATCCGTTCGACCGGCATCACCGACCTCGGCGGCATACATGGCCTTGCGCATTGCTTCGGTGGGTTTCGTTAAGGTATCGCTTCTTAAATCAATCATAGTTTGTGATGGCGTCGAACACCGGCGCTCTTATCCGTATGGTCTACCTTGATATTATTACTCAGGCGACTTGTCCAGAAAAAAATTAGAGGAAATCTTTTCCGGTCTATACCTGTAGCTTATTTTCGGATCCACAGAAACTAAGTGCTTGACCCCGGCTGATAGGGACGCTATCGATAAGAAATCGCAAAAAAGTTAATCCTGCAGACCGGTTCAGAAGGAGAAATGCATGCTCAGCGGCCGAACCTATGATGAGGTGTATAGGAACTTCAGGTGGGATATCCCGGAATACTACAACATCGGGGTTGATGTCTGCGACAAGTGGGCCGGAGACCGGCAGCGGTTGGCGCTCATCTATATTGATCCGCAGGGCCGGGAGCAAAGATATACTTTCAGATCTCTGAGAGATTATTCCAACCAGCTGGCCAACACCTTAAAGGCCCGGGGCATCGATCGGTCCGACAGGGTCGGCATTCTGCTGTCCCAGCGTCCTGAAACCCTGATTTCCCATATCGCGGTTTATAAGCTGGGAGCGGTTGCCGTCCAGCTGCTCACCCTGTTCGGTCCGGAGGCGCTCGAATACCGGCTGGCAGACAGCCAGGCCAGGGCCGTGATTACGGACAAAGAGAATCTGTCCAAAATCCATGCAATAGGCGAGCGTCTGCCCCATCTCGAGCTGGTAATCGCTGTAGACGGCGGACAGGGCCGGGCAGAAATGGATTTCTGGGAAGCGCTCACCCGGGCCGAGCGTGAATTTGCCCCTGTCCGGACCCGGCCGGATGATCCGGCTTTGATCATCTACACCTCGGGCACCACCGGTCAGCCCAAAGGAACCCTTCACGGTCACCGGCTGCTGCTGGGCATTCTGCCCGGCTTTGAATTCTATCACAATTTATTTCCGCAAAAGGACGACCTGATGTGGACACCGCTGGACTGGGCCTATATCGGCGGCTCCTACGATGCGCTGTTTCCGACCCTGCACCACGGCTATCCCGTGCTGGCTTACCGGCCGCGCAAATTTGATCCGGAAGAAGCCTTTTTTATGATGGCCAAACATGGGGTCAGAAATCTCATGGCCGTTCCCACCGTGCTGCGGATGATGATGCATGCCGTTAGACAACCACGGGAAAAATACGACTTGCGGCTAAGATCGATTACGGCCGGCGGGGAGACCATGGGAACAGAACTTTGCGACTGGACCCGGGAGCAGCTGGGGGTAGAGATCAACGAGCAATACGGACAGACCGAGTGTGACCTGGTGGTCGGCTATTGTTCACAGATCATGGAGATTGTGCCGGGCGCCATCGGCCGGGCGGTGCCGGGGCACACCGTTGAAATTATTAATGAGGACGGTCTGGTGGCCGGGCCGGATGAACTGGGCGAGATTGCCGTCAGGGCCCCGGATCCGGTGATGTTTCTGGAGTACTGGAAAAATCCGGTGGCCACCCGGGAGAAGTTCATCGGCGACTGGATGCGCACCGGTGACTACGGCCGGAAGGATAAAGAGGGCAATTTCTGGTTTGGCGGCCGGCAGGACGATCTTATCGAAAGCGGCGGTTACCGCATCGGACCGGGTGAAGTCGAAGATTGCCTGATGAAGCATCCGGCCGTGGCCCTGGTGGGGGTGATCGGGGTTCCCGACCCGGTCCGGGGCCAAATCGTCAAGGCCTTTATTCTGCCACGGGCGGGCGTGACCCCCGACAAGGCCCTTGAACTCAGCATTCAAGACCATGTCAAAAAACGGCTCGAGGCCCACGCCTATCCACGGGAGGTGGCGTTTGTTTCTGAAATGCCGAGGACCAAAACGGGGAAGATACTGCGGAATGAGTTGCGGGGGATTCATGAAGCTGGGGCCAAGGGTCCAAAGGTTCGGGGTTCTGGGTTCAAGGGCTGAGAGATCAGCATGGGGCATCCAAAGTAACCCTGAACGTTGAACCCTGAACCTTTGAACCATAACTTTGTTAGGAGGCATCGATGACGAATAAAACCGTTCGATATGAAAGAACTGACAACGTGGCCATCATCACCCTCAACCGCCCGGAGCGGCTCAATGCCATTACCCGGGAACTTCTCGCGGGGCTGATCGATCAGCTGGAGACTGCCAGGAAGGATGACGAGGTCGCCGCGGTTATCCTGACCGGGGCCGGCCGGGCCTTTTGTGCCGGCGAGGACTTAAAAGAGACTTCGGCCGGTAAAACCTTTGAGCAGTGGGTGGAAGAAACCGATGGGCTCCAGCAGGTCCAGCGGGTGATCCTGGGATTGGGCAAACCGCTGATTGCGGCCATCCCGGGCTATGCCCTGGGTGGGGGTTGCGAGTTTGCCCTGAGCTGCGATATCCGGATAGCGGCCGAAGAGGCGCAATTCGGCTTCCCGGAAACCGAGGTGGGGCTGACGATTACCACGGCGGGGACCAAGCTGCTGTCTCAGATCGTCGGTCTGGGCAAGGCCAAGGAACTGGTATTTACCGGTGATTTTGTCGATGCCCGTGAGGCGCTGCGAATCGGGCTGGCCAACCAGGTCGTCGCCCAAGAAAACCTGCTGGAAGCGGCCCTGGCCCTGGCCCGCAAAATAAGCGAGAAATCGCCCCTGGCCCTCAAGCTATCGCGGATCGCCATCGACCAGGGGCTGCATTCGAGTTTTGAACAAACCCTGGAACTGGAGGCCAGCCATCTGTTAACCTGCGTCGCAGCCCGGAACCAGGAACGGTTCGTGGCCTCCAAACTGCAAAAGATGAAGCCAACGTCATAGCGTCGGCCTCTCCCAAAAGGTTTCTTTTGGGCGCGGCTATGTATTTTCCTCGATGATGTTAGCGCAGCGGATATGATTGAATATGCCGCAATAGCAGAATTCAGCCAGCTCTTGGGCGCCTTCTTGCGGGGTCATTTTGCCTTTTTGGACACGCTTCATGATGTGGTTCACAAACTTGGGCGGGATCATGTGGTGACCGCACATGGTTGTAATTGACAGGGTGGTGTCATCCGGCAGGTCGTCTTTTTTACCCCAGACGCCCAGAGAATAGTTGACCGAGTGGGGCGTGACGCCGGCTTCCCTGCAGGCCGGGATGACCTCGGACAGTACACCGGTGATAACAACCGACATCCCCAGGTCTTTGGCTTTGATCTGTTTTAAAAACTCAACGACCTGGCTCCTTTTGGTAAATATGCCCCGCAGGCGGGATTTATCCGATAGTTTAGACTTGATTTCCTCAATGGGAAACCGGAGCTTGGGTCCGGATTTGACATCTCCCCAGTTTTCAGAGCCGACAGCCTCGGCCACGGCAATAAACTCCAGGGCCCTGGGTTTAATGTCGACATCATTGACACCCTTGGTCTGGTACATAAACCAGACATAATCTTTTTTCTGCGATTCAATGTCACCTGAACGGTGCAGTGAATGGGTCATCTTATCTCTCCTGCCATCAAGGGAAATCTGTTCCCATTGGGATTAAAAAATTAAAAAGAGCCCTGGCGGTCATATCAGTCCAGCGACAGCGGCTTGCCCAGTCCCACATTTACCTTACCCCGGTGGGGCCGGGGCAGCCCAAGATCGTCCAGGTATGCGAGGGCCTTGCAGTCACCATTCTCGTCCACGCGGCTGATCAGCCCCAGGGAAAAGACCGTATCGATCTCTTTTTCGACTTTCTGCAGGGCTTTCAGAACGTCTGTGGTACGATCTTCAGGGCAACGCCCTTCGATGATGACAGACAGCAAGCGATAATCAAGGCAGTCATCTCTCAATTTGCCGGTTCGATAATCCGGCATCAGGGCCGCCAGCGGAGATTCTTCCGGCGGTGCCAGGATAAAACCCGCCCCGACGCAGGCCATCGCCACCTTTTCAGCATCTCTTAAATAGACCCCCATACCGGGTCGGCCCATGTCAATGGAAAAACCCACCCAACCTTTTTTGATACGACCGGAGACATCGTTTGTTTTGACTTCTTCAGTTCCCCGTCCGGTAACACCGGTCACCCCGTGATTTTCAACCGGGTCGCTGATGACATGCTGAAACTGTTTCAAAAATCCCACGAGTTCCTGAGCCTCGATGGCGCCCTCCGGGCAAACCTCCATTCTCAGTCACACATAGCATTCGGTGCACAGGTCGGGTTCAATACGGCATTTTTTGTCTTCGAAAAATATCGCATCCACCGTGCAGTACTTCTGACATGTCCTGCATCCGGTGCATACGTCACTGTTGATGATTGGCAATTGAACATACCTCCTCTGTTAGACCAAACAAACGATTAAAAATAGTCGTCGCCGGGCCGACAAGAAACAGCCGGCTTCTCTGACAACCGCTCTATCAGCGAATCCATGTTCGATAGGCTATCGAGTTCAAATACGGTTTTGACGACCTCGTCGCGAGTTGAATCACTGATCATGGATTGGGAACAATCGGCGAACTTCTCTTTTAATTCATCGTCGCTGAGTGGATTCTCCGGTCCGCCGCGGTATCGATCGTCGGCATCCCGGACGATTCGGCTGCCATTGTTCAGGGTCACTTCCACCCGGGAACGCATTTTATCATAACCCTTGGCTTCGATGACAGGGTCGAATTCGGTGCGAATTTTTTGCATCAGCGACCTTACCTCCTGCGAGTGCACAAACCCATGGGTAAATTCCTGCACGCCGGCCTTGCGGGAAATCACGATAGCGGCCAGCAAAAAAGGCATACAGAATTTGGCCTGCAGCTCGTTTTCGGCAGTGGTGTAGCGGATGGGGTGGAGAATGTTATTGCCCGCATACAAGATCACTTCCTGGATATCATCCGGTTTCAGATCGTTTTCGATCACGATGGTCCGCATCGCATCCATCGACGGGTGGGTCAGCGAGCCGCAGGGATAGGGCTTAACGCTGACACCCGGCTCTACGATCGAGTGGGGCCTTCCAAGTTTATCGATGATCCGCTCGGCGTCGGCGCCGCGCCCGAACACTTCAAAAAATCCCCACGGTCCATCCAGGCCGTCGGGATCCGCCTCGTAGCCACCCTGGGCCAAAAGGGCGGCCGTAACGCCGTTTTGTGCTGCCCGCCCCACATGCAGGGGTTTGGTCATGGTGCCGAAATTGGCCCGGATGCCCGAGGCCATGGATGCGGTCATTCCCAGCAGATGGCGCAGCTGGGGGTGATCCAATCCAATAAGTTTCGCGACGGCAACGGCCGCCCCGAAGGTGCCGACCGTGCCGCTGGAATGAAACCCTTTTTCGTAGTGTTCCGGTCGTATGGATTCGGCAATTTTACATTCGACCTCGAAGCCGGTGAGGAAGGCGGTGATAAATTCCCTGCCCGAAACACCGCCGAGCATTTCCGTAACGGCCAATGCGGCCGCCAATGGCGGTATGGTCGGATGGGTCAGCAATCCAAAAGTTCGATCGGGGGATGTCGACAATTGCGTATCATCCCAATCCATGGCATGCCCGGCCGTACCGTTCACCAATGCCGCAAGGGCAGGCGGCAGCATGACCGAATCTTTGCCAAAGGCGGTTGCCCCGGACCCCTGGCAACTTTTACAGCTAAACTCGCGCACGATGCGGGTACAATCCTGGGCTGAACCGGCGAGCATTAAACCCAATCCATCCAAGACGCAGCGCTGTGCGATCCGGATGGCCTCAGCCGGAAAATCGCTGAATGCTGTTTGCGCCACAAAGGCGACGACTTCATCGGTGATTTTTCTGTCCGTCTTCGTCATCGGCGATCTCCTTGATGTTTACGACGAAGGTAAGCGACATGCACGCATACACGTGACCTGTTCGCTGACACGCTATTTTTTGCCCCCTTTGATTGCCGAAATAATAAAGGGCAAAAAGAGGCTGATCAGACCCAGGATCAGCATAACGACCGTGATGGGCCGGGTGGCGAAAACGGCGAGGCTTCCATCGGACATGTATAACGATTGTCGAAATGACTTTTCAGCCATCGGTCCTAAAACCAGTGCCAGGATAACCGGTGCCACCGGGATACGAAGGGTTTTCATCAGGTAGCCGACCACCCCAAAAATCCAGACGATCCAAACATCGACCATGCTGTTGGCCAGAGCGTAAGAGCCCACCACACTCATGACCAGTATGAAAGCAGACATGACGGGTGTCGGAAGTTTGAGAATCTGCGTCAAGGGACGGATTCCCGCTGTTGCCAGTATGAGGCCCAGCGTATTGGCGATATACAACGAGGCGATCGTGGCCCACACCAGCGTAGAGTGCTGGCTGAACAGCATGGGGCCGGGACGAATGCCGTGAATCATCAGGGCACCCAATAAAACGGCGGTTGTTTCCGAGCCGGGTATACCGAGACTCAGCAGCGGCACCAGAGCGCCTCCGGCGGCCGAGTTGTCGGCACTGCCCGGCCCCGCGACACACTTGATTTCACCCTTGCCCACACGCTCGGGATGCTTTGAAATCCTGGCTTCGATTGAATAGGACATGAATGCGGCAGCCGTGGCACCCGCACCGGGGAGCATGCCGATAAAGGTCCCCAGCACCGTGCCGCGAAATATGGACCCCGCGCTTTCCTTGAGATCGGCCAGGCTGGGCAGCAGGCCCGTCATTTTGCCTTTGTAAAAGGCGTGCGACAGAGACTTTTTGAGATTGAGCAGCGACTGGGATACGGCAAACATACCGATTAACACGGCAATGAAATTGACACCGTTGTCAAGCTCCAGTATGCCGAATGTGAACCGGCTGACGCCCACGCCCGTGTCCATTCCAATCGTGCCAAGCAGCAACCCGAAAGCCCCGGCGATGAGTCCCTTTGCCAGTGAGTCGCTCCCCAGGCTGGTGATCATGGAAAGGCCCAAGAAAATAAGCGCGAAATATTCCGGCGGTCCAAAGGCCAGGGCCACGGTGGACAGCCAAGGCCCCAGAGACATCAATACAATCACGCTAAAAGTGCCGGCCACCCAGGAACCGATGGCGGTGATGCCCAAAGCCAAACCGGCGCGCCCCTGGCGCGTCATTTCGTAACCGTCCAGGGCGACCACGGCAGCCGTGGATGTACCCGGGACCCTTAACAGGATTGAGGTAATCGAGCCGCCGAACATGGCGCCCATGTAGATGCCGGATAAAAACAGAAGCGAGGCTTCGGGAGACAACCCGAAGGTCAACGGCAAGAGCACGGCGACCGCCATCGAAGCGTTGATGCCGGGCAGCACGCCGATGGACACGCCGATCAGCTGCCCCAGGCCGATAAATATCAAGTTGATGGGTTCAAGCGCAACACCGAATCCCATCATGAGATTGTTAAAGATATCCAATTAAAACCCCCATGGCCCTTTTGGCAGCGGCACGGTCAGCAAGTAGGCGAAGATGAACCACAGCAAAGACGGGATGGCCACCGCTATCAGGCCCGCCCAATAAAACTGGTAGCGTCCGATCAACAGCAAGAATAAGCATACGAATATCGATGCCGCCAGCGAAAAACCGGCAAAAGGCATTATAGCGAGCATGATGGTAAAAAGCCCGAAACCCGTGATGATGTCACGTCCGGCTTTGGGATTTTCAAGTCTCTCCGCCTCTTTGCCGCTGTCCGCTGCCGTTTTCGCGACGGGAGGACGAAACGTGTCGACAAACTGCCAGACAGCAAAAATGGCCAGCATGACGGCGATAATGGTCGGAAAATCGCCGGGACCCATGTTGGAGACCTGGGCAAACTTCGGATAGGGCAGCTGACGCGCCCAGTAAATCCACAGCCCCGACAGGACAATCAGTAGGATCGATGATATTCGATCGGCAATCTTCATAAATCTAATCTCAGACGGTTGAGGGAAGCGTGATCACCGGCCCGAAAAGGCCGGTTCGTGTGGTCCGGCCGGTGGATACCGCAATCCCGCTCCGACGATGGAACAGCCAAACCGGCAATCTCCGGCCGGATCCAATGGGCCGGGCTTTCTGAGACGAACAAAAGGGCCGGTTTCCAGATATGGAAATCGGCCCCCGTTTTTTATTCGGCTGGTTTAAAAACCCAGCTCTTTCAGGATCTGGCCGAATTTAACCTGCTGCTTGGCGATCAATTCGTCAAATTCTCCTCCGACCAGAAAGTAGGGTTCGATCATGCTGTTTTTAAGATAGCTTTTGAATATCGGATCCTGAATAGCCGTCAGTGACTTGGCTATGAGGTAATCCTTGGCGGCATCCGGGACACCTTTTTTGACAACCAGGCCCCTGAATTTCGGGACAACCACATCCCAACCCTTCTCGATCATCGTGGGGACATCCGGCAACGAGTCCAGACGCTGACCGGTGGCGGCGGCCAAGATGCGGACCTTGCCGGCCTCGACCTGGGTGGCAACTTCCTGGTATTCAGT
>JAFDCJ010000227.1 GCA_019312835.1 Deltaproteobacteria bacterium | reverse complement strand
GTAAATGGCCTCATTTTATATTATCGGCCGGTGCGCCTGAAACCATTAACTAGAAGCTATCTCAAAAAAGTCTTTTGGACCAAAATCTTTCTTGTGCGCTCGCTTTAAATCCTCGAAATACCGGTGTATTCCTCCGGTTTAAAGCTCGCGGCCGCCGCGATTTTGACCCAAAATCCTTTTTTTGAGATGGTTTCTAATAACCAGTAACCAATAACTGCCGTTACGCCTCGGTGAAGTCCGGCGGCGGCGCGTTCAGCAGAGGTCTGAACCGGCCCTTGTCATTTGCCTTGGCATATGCTTCTTCGGCGCTGATCATCCCCTTGGAAAACAGATTCATAATGGAGTCATCCAGCAGGATCATGCCGTATTTTTTCCCGGTTTGAATCATCGACGGTATCTGATGGGTTTTACCCTCCCGGATCAGGTTGCGGACGGCCGGGTTGGCGATCAGGATTTCGAGGGCGACCACCCGGCCTTTGCGGTCGATCCGCCTAAAAAGCGTTTGGGCGATGACGGCCCGCAGGCCGTCGGAGAGCGTCGATCTGATCAGGGGCTGTTCCGATGACGGGAAAACCTCGATAACGCGGTCAACGGTTTTATAAGCGCTGGAGGTATGCAGGGTGGAGAAAACCAGATGTCCGGTGGAGGCTGCTTCCACCGCCAGCGAAATGGTTTCGAGGTCCCGCATTTCTCCCACCAGGATAATATCCGGGTCCTCCCGCAGAGCACCGCGCAAGGCGGTTGAAAAAGATTCGGTGTGAACGCCGACTTCACGGTGATTAACGATGCATCCCTGGCTCTGGTGCACGAACTCTATCGGGTCTTCGACGGTGATAATGTGATCCTTGCGGGCACGGTTGGCCACATCGACGATGGCCGCCAGCGTCGTCGACTTCCCGCTGCCGGTGGGACCGGTCACCAGAACCAGGCCTCTGGGGAGCGTCGCCAGTTTTGACACGACCTCCGGCAGACCCAGCTGATCTGCGGTCATGATGGCGCTGGGGATTTCCCTGAATACGGCCCCGACGCCATTTTTTTGCATAAAAAAATTGGCTCGATACCGGGCCAGTCCCGGTATCTCATAGCCGAAATCAATATCGCCACTCTCTTCAAATTGTTTTATTTTTTGTTCCGGTGCAATTTCATAAAGCATCCCCCTCAAATCATCATTGTCGAGGATTTTATATTTGATCCGTTCGATCTCACCGCGAATTCTCAGGGCCGGGGGCTGCCCCGATGTCAAATGAAGGTCCGAAGCCCCCTGTTCGTTCATTAATTTAAAAAATGCATCAATTTTTGCCATTCAAAACTCTCGCTTTCAGATTCGTTAAGGTACGATGTTATTAAACAGTTTCCGAGCAAGCCAATCTAACCGCTCAGGCGGATAAAACCGCCTTAAGCGAATGGGTGCGGAAATTCTCCGCACTGGTTGTACCTTGAAACATTCGCCCCGGGCGGTTCTATTGTAAACTCAGAAGATGTAACCTTGCGGTTCAACGTTCTAGGTTCAGCGTTCAGGGTTTCCTTACCGGTCATTCAAAGGAATCGAAATTCCATCATGCTGTTTCGGGCGATCCCGTACCAATTATTCAGATTAGATTTCAATCTGACTCAGTTATCCCCATCGCAAGTTAAACCCCTGGACCTCTGAACCTTGAACCTCTTAACCGTAATGGCTTTTAAGCCATTACTTTGCCTGCTTAAGCAATTTCACTTTGGCATCTTCTTCATCCATTGCTTTGGCGCCTTCTTTGCTGAGCTCGAGCAGCTTGCTGTGAGCCTCAACAATAGAGCCGATCTGGACCTCGATTTGCGTGCGTTGCCGTTTCAACTCCGAAATATCTTCGTGCAGTTGTGCCAGCCGATTGTGGGCATTGTTTAATATTTTTTCGGCCTTGACTTCGGCTTCGGCAATGATCAGCTCAGCTGATTTGCGCGCATTGTCTTTCATCTGGTCCAGAACTTTTTGGGAATTTAGCAACGCTCTCTTAAAGGTTTCTTCGCGTTTCCGGTACCCCTGGATTTCAAGTTCAAGGCGCCGAACCTCTTCCTGCATGTCCTTGTGAGTTCTTTGCAGTGATTCAAAGACGTTGGCCACTTGTTCGAGGAAAGCGTCCACCTCACGAACGTCGAATCCTCGAATTCGGGTCTTAAACTTTTGTTGCTGAATATCAAGGGGAGTAATGTTCATTGGAGTTACCTGCCTTTCTGATGATTACGGCCGCAGCGCAAAATCGTACAAACTTTGCACCACGAACTGCCGTAGAAAGATGACAGCCAAAAGAACAAGAATGGGGGAAAAATCAATGCCCCCAAAATTCACCGGAAGTCTTTTCCGAATCTGGTAGAGAACGGGTTCGGTGATGTTGTGAATAAAGCGAACGATCGGATTGTAAGGATCGGGACTAACCCAGGACAGAATAGCGCGGGCGATTACGATCCACATGAAAATGACGAGAACGACATCCAGTATTTTGGCTATTGCGGTTAATAAATTACTGAAGACAAACATATGCGGCCCAACCTTTGCACTTTAGCTGATCGCTTGACGTGATGAGCCCCGGCCGAATCGCCGGGAGTTTATTAAACTAAATTATATTCTCATCAATAAGTCAAGGAATTTCATTAGAAATCAAAGGGTAAGCGCCTCTTTAAAAACCGCCGGGATCCTTTCTAAAGGCCCTTATTCATGTGAAAAATTCCCGATTCCGATGTTCACTCCCTTCAGCCCGTTTAGGTATCTCCCCTTGAATACTCGATACCCGCCCCGCATGCCCACCGGCGGGCTGATCATAAGCCGGAAAAGGCAGTAGCGGTGCGAATGTCCTATAACAATTTGATATAAATGCTAAATTTATTTTATGGGTTTCGACATGAGGTTACAGCTGCTGCGTTTCAAAGCCTATATCGGCAGATCGGGTTAAAACTTAAATAATTTCCTGCCGTCAAAATAGCCGACACCGGCATCGCTCAGGGACTGTAATATTGGATTATCATTAAAAATATCACATCCTTCGGTAGAATGCAAATTTTGGCGACCCCCTCGATTGGGTTATGGGTCCCCCCTCCTGCGCCCCTCGGGCTGCCGGGGCACAGTATAATGGTACAAGGTAGACGGTGGAGGGTGGAAGCTAACCGAACAAATAAGATCAGATGGGTCATCCAGCTATGCCGGAAACCTCGCGTCCGCCTCGATTTTGAACCAAAATCCTATTTTTGGAATAGGTTCTAAAAAGACAAGCTCTTTGGCCTTAAGCCGTGTGCCTGTAATTTCATTTCGCGATCCGCAATCCCAAATCCCTGCTCAGCCGCCTGCAACCATTGGTATGAGATACACCTCGGCATCATCCGGGATGGTCGTCTTGTCAAAGTGCGGCCGCGACACATAGGTTTGATTGATGCGAACGACGGCATAGGGATGGGGATCGTTTATCGCGGCCAACAGGTCGCTTATGGTCATGCCCTCATGCCAGTCGATGGCTTGGTCGGCGACCTTGATCATGCGGTTACCCCGTTTTCCCTGAGAATCTCGAGGACGTCTTCAAAATCGATCCCCAATCTTTTGACCGTCGCAACCGTCGGGATACCGTCGGGGGTCCACCCCCTGCGCTCGTAAACGGCGTCCTGGAGCTTCTCGTACTGCTCTTCGCGCAAGCGACGCAGGATGGCCATCTTTTCGGCCGTGTCTTTGCCTTCAATATCGACCTTAAATTTTTCCCGCAGCTGGGTGTCGTAGCGCTCGGCCCGGGATTCGTATTCCAGCTCGGTTACCGGTCCGACGGCCCGGTAGGGCAGCTTGTCGTGCGCTCTTGTGCCAAACCCCATTTTGAGGTTGAATATGCGCTGGAAATTGTAAACCACCTCACTCATGGCAACCAGGTCATCAGGGGAGGAGGCGCGTCCGGTCACCGAGCTGAAATAATCCGCATACCACTGCAGGTGCTTGATGACCTTGGCCGGTTCCGCGGTATCTTTATTGTCTTCGGGAACGATATCATTCCACGGCAGTTTGCACAGACCGCAGAGCGAAAACCAGGTGCGAAACATGGGAAACCAGTGCAGCGCCTCGGCCTTGTCTTCAAAGGTCGGCATAAAATTATGGACCATGTCCAGAAAAATCAACCAGGCTTCATCATGCTGGGGCCCTTTAAGCGCCAGCCCATACCCCCCCTGCTGGGCCAGAGACTCTTTCGTCATGTATTCGGAAAATTCCAGCCCTTTGGCTTCCATGCCGATGTCGGCCATGATGGCCGGGTCGGCGCCAAATTCACTGGCAAATTTTTGCTTCATTCTGCGAACACCCTGCCCGATATCTTGACCGAAGCCCTCTCCTCTGGCCATTTGATGTACCAGTTCCAGTGCGCTGGCGCGGTTGCCGAAACTTAAATCCATGCCGCCGGTATGGGTTTGGTCGATCAGCCCCAGTTCATAGCATTCCATGGCAAAAGCCACGGCCGTTCCCACCGATATGGTGTCCAGCCCGTAGGCATCACAGTAGAAATTAAGTTCTACAACCGTATGGGGATCGAATATGCCCAGGTTGGATCCGCAGCCGGCCACGGTCTCGTATTCCGGCCCATCCACGAACACCTTTTTCCCCCGATACGGTCCGGTAAGGGGGACAAAGTCTTTGACGCCATGCGAGCAGGCCACGGTGCATCCCATCCAGCAACCGTCAAAACCCGGATCGAACAGGCGCCGATAGACTTCCTGACCCAGATTCGGCGCCTCCGCATGAGACCCGTAGCGGAAATTATGGGTCGGCAGCAAATCGTGATCGTTCATAATGGTGACAAGATGGGTGGTTCCGATACGTGCCATTTCATTTTGTTTGGGGTCCAGCGCCACTATCTCGCGGGAATGCAATTTGGCGACTTCCTTTAATCGGGTTTTATCCGCCGGATTGTTGGTGTCGGCCGTGACCGTATCCCAGCGGACCACCAGCGCCTTGAGGCCCTTGTCGGTAAAAACGGTGCCGATACCACCGCGGCCGGCCTGTTTATAGCGTGCGCGCTTGCGTTTGGCATCGTACCAGGTAAAATTAAGACATCCGATCAGGGTGTTTTGGGCTCCCGGGCCGGCCGAAACCACGGATATACTGCGGGGCTTGCCATCGGCAAAATGATCGGTCAGCAATGCCGACAGTTCGTAGGCGTTTTCCGGCAGACCGGCAGCATCCAGGATCTGAACCTGCTGGTTGATACCGTCGATGAAAATTACCGTGTCTCCGCTGGCCTTGCCCTGAATCCGCAGGGCGTCAAAACCGGAAAATTTCAGGTAGGGGCCAAAGTAGCCGCCGACATTGGAGTCTATGGGCGCGGCCGTCAGAGGAGAAACGGTGGTGACAATACTTTTTCCGGAACCCGGATAGATCGGCGTGCCCCCCAATGGACCGCAGGCGATGCAGATAGCGTTTTGAGGGTCATCCCAGCGGGTGTCTCCCTGAACGGCATCCCACAGCAGCCAGAGGTCATAGCCTTTGCCGCCGACGAATGTTTCCTTGGTTTTTTGATCCACCGGTTTAACGGCCATATCGGCATTAGAGATATTCACGAACAGCGTCTGATCGTTGTAGCCCTTCGCTAATTCAGGCCGCTTATAATCAAGCGTTTTGGTCACTTCCAATTTAAAGTCTGGCATATTTTTCTCTCCTCATTTCAGTTAGTATAAGCTTTATATATAATCCCTCATTATTGTAATCAAGGCTCTATTGGTTACCGGTATAGGGTAGAAGGTGTAAGGTATAAGGTTGAAGATTCGGAAAAGGTTAAAATAAAAAAGACAGCATTCCTCTACCTTACACCCTCTGCTTTCAACCTTCTACCATTTTTTTAACTGCAACCAATGTCATTTAACTTTGAGCCTTCAGCTTCGAGCTTTGAGGCCAATGCTATTTCAACGCCTCATCCGCCTCAAACTTCCGATACGGTGAGAATTCCGCCATGACCATCTCGTCTTCTGTCGTTGTCTGTCCGACCACCATGCGGGCGGCGAGTTCGGCGACCCCGGGTGCCAGCATCAAACCCTGGCCGCACATGCCGGTGGCATGCAGCAGTCCCCCTGCGTTTCGATTCCAGCCTACCAGGGGGGCGCCGTCCGGGGTCATCGGATAAAGTCCCCGCCAGGTCCGGCGCACCCGCAGGTTCTTCAACCGCGGCAGCAGTCGCACCATGCGGGAGCATACCTGGGGTAAAAACACCGAGGTTTCGCGTTTGTCTTTGCCGATGATCGGCGGATCGGGGGTGATGCAGAAAATAACCTGCCCCTGTTTGTTTTGGTAAAAATAATAGCTTTTGGAACCGGGTGCCGGTCGGATATCTACCACCATACAATGAAAAAACGGCTGCACGGGTTCGGTGATGGCACCCTCATGGGAATCGGGCGCGATGGGCAGGTCAACCCCGGCCGTCCGGCATAGCTCGGGTGAGAACGGACCGGCCGCATCAATCACCACCTGCGTGCCATAGTTCTGTTTGTCGGTGGCAACACCGACGATTTTACCCTTTTCACAGATAATTCTGGTGATGGTTTCTTGGAACCGAAATTGTACACCTAACGCCAGCGCCCGGCGGTAAAAGGCGTTGATCGAAAGCAGCGGAGAGATGGAGCCGTCGTCCGGCGAGACCGTGCCCCCGCGCAGTCCTTCGGCATTGATTCCAGGGATAAGCGCCTTTATCTTTTTCTGACCGACCCAATTGATATTCAGGCCGTGTTGTTTTTGAGCCGGCAGCAATCCCTTCAACAGTTTTTCATCTTCCGGCCGGTATACCGGATAAACATATCCGCCCTGGAGCCATTCGATGTTATCGCCGAATAACTGTTCCCAGGTGGAAAATATTTCAATCGAGCGGCGGCAGATGCGGATCTTGCCCGGGGTGGAGTGGGTGGCCCTGATGCCGCCGATGGCGTGCTTGTTCTCCCCCTGACCCGGTGAAGGGTGCATATCGATGACCAGGGGCTTGATGCCAAGCTCCGCCAGAGACATGGCCGTCGGCACACCGACTGATCCAGCGCCGGCGATGATGACGTCAAAGTTCAAAATAACTGCTCCTTAATGAACATGGAACCAGAAAAAGCGAACCGTAGAACCGCAGAATCTCGAATAACGAATTTCGAAGGATTGAATCGCTTCGCTCAGTCTTTATTTATAAAATCGATAGAATACCTTCCTTCGACATTCGGTATTCGTAATTCGATATTCGACATTCTTTTTTTATCTTCCTTCGACATTCGGTATTCGATATTCGACATTCAATATTCTTTTTTAAGTTTCTCCATTCGTCATTCACTTACTTCCCGCAAAAACCCCGATGGGCACCTCTATAAACAGGGGCCGATCGACCCGATCGGTGACATCTTTCAACGCGATGCCCTCTTCCTGAAAAATCCGCCAGATCATGGGGCGGCAGGTCTTGGAGCCGCAGGCCCCCATGCCGGCACGGGTCAAGGCCTTGATTTGATTTAAGTCGCGGATGCCGTTGCGGATGATCGCACGAATCTCGCCGGCCGACACCCGCTCGCAGCGGCACACAATGGCTTCATCGGGCGGGGGTTCTTTTTCGTAAATGGTTGACGGCTCAATCTGTTTTTCCTGAACCCAGATTCCCGCTGCCGATTTGGCAACCGCTTTGGGAACTTTCAGCTGTACCAGAAGGGTGCCGGGATATTTTTTCCGTGAACGGACTTTTTCCACCGGGAAAAATCCCAAAACGGCACCGTCGATATCGGTGAGCGGAACCTGCTGGCCCACTTTTACTTTTTCTCGCCAGACCTCATAGGGCAGGGTTACCAGCGGATGGGAGGGATCTTCCCGGAAGTCCACCATCGTCACCGAAAGCCCCGGGCAAACCGCCACGCAGCTTGCACAGCCGGTGCAGGCATCCAGGTCGTCCATATAGGGCAGGCCGGTGATTTTATCATCCTGGGTACGGACGGCCCCCACCGGACAAACCGAGGTGCAGGGATTACAGGGGACTTCCTGGTAGCAATGAAAAATAGGAAAAACCCCGTCTTCTTTTGACGGCGGTGGGCGGCGGGTCGGTCGTCCCGGTTTTGACTTTAAAATGGTGGCCTTGGCATCCCATTCATCGGGCGTTGGTTCGATGTCGATGTTCAGCGATTGGGCGATTTTATGCCCCTCTATCCTGCCGGTGAACATGGCGGCCGATGCTTCGGCAATTTCCTGGGCATCGCCGGCGCAAAATGCATCCATTCCGAACTGCCGGGCTTTGAGATAAAATTCGTTGACTTCGGCCAGCCCGACGGCAATCAACACCGTATCGACTTCAAAAGTCTTATGCGTGTCGGGCATCACATGCCAGTTTTCATCCAGCTGGGCGATGGTGACAGATTCAACCCGTTCCGCTCCGTTGGCGCTTACCACCGTGTGGCTGGTATAAATGGGTACCCCCAGGCGTTTGAGTTTATCGGCGTGCACTTTGTAGCCGCCAACCTGCGGCAGGGCTTCAATCAGGGCCACTACTGCTATGTCGGCCTGAATGGCATGATAGCCGGCAATGAGTCCCACGTTGCCGCCGCCCACAATGAGCACTTTCTCTGCAGATTTTACCAGATCGCGGTTTACCAGGGTTTGAAACGCCCCGGCACCGTAGACGCCCGGCAGGGTATTGCCCGGGAAAGACAGCATTTTCTCTCTGGCCCCCGTGGCCACCAAAAGCTTTTTGGGCCTTATTTTTTTGTACTGATTGTCCTTGATCAGCCCCACAACCTGATCCGAAAAGACGGCCAGCGCAGTGGTGTTTAACCAGACCTCGGCCGAGCCGAGGGTCAGGAGTTCATCCTGCAGGATCTTGCCGATTTCAAAGCCGCGGGTGCCGGCATGGGAATCTTTTACCGAGCCGAAAAATTTATGGGTTTGAAGCACCAGTTTGCCTCCCAGGCGGTCCTTGTCATCCACGATCAGCGTCTCGATGCCCCGTTTGCCCAGTTCGATGGCCGCCGACAACCCGGCCGGACCGCCACCGATGATTAACACATCCACCTCTTTGACGGGTATTTCACCGGTTTGCGGGATGCGGTTTTCATCCGGGATTGTCGGAAGACCTTCAACACTTTGTACCACCATTTTATCCCGTAACGGGGTCATGCACGATTTAACCGGCAGGCCGTCGGCCATGACCATGCACTGGGAGCATTGGCCGTTGGCGCAGAAAATTCCCTGGGGGCTGTTGTCTTTGTGGTGATGTCCGAAAATATGGATGCCATTGGCGAACAAGGCCGACGCAATCATTTCTCCGTCGAAGCCGATCAGCTTCTTGCCGTTCCAGGTAAAGGAAACTGCTGTTCTATCCGGTATCTCAAGGATGGGGTGTTTTTGAATTCTGTATTTAGACATGATTCATTGCTTGGATTCATTAGAAATGGTCGTGCTTAAGCTTCTCATCAAATTTTATTTAAATCCGAAGCACGCAATTCGAAATTCAAGTTTATTTATTGGATGAGCCAAAATTTATATATTTCCCAAAAACTTTGTTTCCTTTTTTAATATGAGGTTAGCTGCTCTTTTCCCTCATCTTCATATATTGATTGAAACGTTGAACATGCTGTTTGGCCAGATGGCGAGCCCGCTCCGCCTCGCCATTTTCGATGGCCTTTACCAATTCGCACAGGTCGTTATAATTTTCCTCCAATTCGGGTATGTCCATGGATAGAAACCGATCGTAGTAGCGGTGGATGTTATCGTGAATGGAATGCAGGACGGATATATATACCGGATTGCCGGTAATCCGGGCCATGGTCAGGTGGATCCGTTTGTCGATATCAATGAAGGCATTTCTCTGGGAAGGCCCCTTTTTTAAGCACCTGGAAGCGTTTTGCAGCAGTTCTTTCAGTTGGTGGATGTCTTCGGCGGTATGGTTTTCAGCGGCATGGCCCGCGACGATTCCTTCCACATCTTCACGGAATTGAGCCAGATGGTTCAAAGATACCTGCTGCGAACGAATCAACAGGCCAAGGCTTTCGCTGATTTGATCCGTATCGACGGCTTTAACCACCGAGCCGCCGCCCACGCCCAGCCTTATTTCAATCAGACCTTTTTGTTCCAGAACCCGCAGGGCCTCGCGCAGGGTGCCGCGGCTGATGCTAAACATCTCTTTTAATTCTCTTTCCGCGGGCAACGTCTGACCGGCTGTCAACCGTCCATCCAGGATTGCCTCCTGGATCTGTTCTACTACATCCTGGAAAACTTTGGTTTGCTTGGCCGCCTGGAACATGCCGTCACCCTATATATTGTCGAAATTCAAAGAATAGCCGCTTTAATATGATATTTATAATGGTTAAACCATTATAATATTTGAGCCCATCGATTGTCAAGATTTACGTGCCAGGTATCCCGGCCAAATTATGCGCTGGTCATAATTTACTTGACTAATGCGTCTGAAATATTTAAAGAGTCAGACTTTGCGACCTTGTTTGCAGCGTGTTTTTAGGTGTGCAACTTTAAAAAAAACAGAATTCAAAAGGGGCAGAGCGGTCATGTTAAAAGATAAAATAATTGCCATTATCGGGACGGGTAACATGGGGGAGGCGCTGGTGAGTGGATTGATCGGCTCCAAATCATCCCGGCCCCAAAATATTATCTGCACCGATATCAGACCGGATACGTTAAGATCAATCAAAGCCAATTACAAAGTCCGCACCACCACCAGCAATCTCAGGGCGGTGGACGAAGCGGACATAGTTATCTATGCCGTCAAACCCCAGATCATGGCGACGACCCTGACCGAAACGGCATCCAAGCTCGATATGTCCAAGCTTGTCATCTCGATTGCCGCCGGCGTGCCTCTGGCGGCCATGGAAGCCTGTATCAGCAAGGACCTGCGATTGATACGGGTGATGCCCAACATTGCTGCCGCCGTCAAGGAATCTGCCACGGCCATAGCCGCGGGCGGACATGCCACCAAAGATGACGTGCGCCTGGCTCTGGAAATTTTCAATTCCATCGGCCAAACCATTTTTCTCAAAGAAAACTATTTGATGGATGCCATTACGGGATTGAGCGGCAGCGGGCCGGCCTACATATTCCTGATCGTAGATGCCCTGGCGGATGCCGGTGTCAAAATGGGCCTCGCCCGGCAGGACGCGCTCTTTTTGGCGGCTCAAACCGTATTGGGCGCAGCCAAGCTGTTAATCGAAACCCAGGAGCATCCGGGACAGCTGAAAGATCGCGTCACCTCACCCGGGGGCACGGCCATTGCCGGTTTGGCAACCCTTGAAAGCGGCGGATTGCGCACAACCTTGATCAATGCGGTCGAGGCGGCCACCAACCGCTCCAAAGAGCTGGGTGATTTAATGATCAAGCATTTTGCCGAAAACAACGGCAAATTCAAAAAGCCCGCCTGATCAATCCGACCTGACCTCCCAGGGATAAGAGGGCTGCTGCCCATAAAATTGACCCATTCCATCCTATGGCTTCCCGGTTTCTTTTTACCTCAATTGCGCGTTTAAGATGCCAGGGCGGATCGGGCAGGTTATGCGTTCCGGATACCCTGATATTTGCAATTCCGCCGAAGGGGTGCTAGAATAAGGGTTTAAATTATTTTAGCATTTGCCCTGCGACGGGAGAACCCAGACATGAAGTTTATCAAGATTTTAATAACCGCTTTGGTCCTGATGGGATTGTCCGCGGCCCTTATGCCTGCCAGCGCGGGCGCGAAAGGTATTCGATGGCAATCGATGTCAGACGCAATGGCTCGCAGCAAAGCGGAAAATAAAAAGATCTTTGTGCATTTTTACGCTGATTGGTGCGGGACCTGTAAAGAAATGGAAAGCAAAACGTTCAGGGACCCCGGCGTCATTAGAACGCTGAATAAAAACTACCTGCCGGTCAAGGTCAATGTCGACAAAAACAAAAAGCTATCGGACATGTTCAAAATTACATTGCTACCCGACACCTGGTTTATTACAGAAAATAATGAGATCATCGGCAACCGGCCGGGGTATATATCACCGGAGCAGCTAAAAGCCTTATTGAAGATGTTCTTGGAGGATGATTTCTGATCGTATGGATAGCGTTCAAAAACGACGGACCAGCGGGTTGAGTGGCTTGAATATCGAACAGTTGAAGGATATTATCGGTAGTAGCTCAACGCCGGGACCGCCACCGCCCGGTCCTTTTAAGCCGACCAGTGTTTTCCTGCTGCTGTTTCGCATGGCAGATCCTCACATTTTCGCAATCCAGAAAGCGGATAGTGAAGGCTACCCCTGGCGCAATCAGGTAGCATTACCGGGGGGGCATTTGGAAGAAGATGACCCCAGTCCGCTCGAGGGGGCCTATCGCGAGCTGGAAGAGGAAACGGGAATCGGTCGCGATCAAGTTGACCTCGTTGGATCTCTTGGCCATTACCAGACCATCAACGGACGCGATATAGAAGCCTTTATCGGGGTTTGGGATGCCACCTGGCCCGTTCGATACGATCCTGCCGAAATCGCCAGAATTCTCAGAATTCCGTTGAGAACCCTCGTCCGAACCCACCACTTCGCTAATTTTCACCGTCGCATCCCCACCATCGATGAGCTTAGATATCCTTTCGAGGATGTCGTCATCTGGGGTGCTACCGCCCGAATCCTGCATCGTCTCATCGAGCTTTTATACCCTTTATTTGGAAGTATATCTGCGGATAAGGCGTATAATGTTGGTGATGATCAGGCAACCGCCTAATATTACCAGGAGCGCGGGGACCCAGGTGTAGCCGTTATAGGCCTCGTATTCTCGCGTGACGGCGATGCCCACCAGACCAACAAAAAGAACGACCAGCATAAACGCAATGGTAAGGCCGTAGGCCGTTTTGGACTGGTACCAGGGTATAACGGGTTTTCTAAATACCGGGTTTTTTTCCGATGGCATGGGATTTAAGTTGATAAAACAGCGTAATGAATTATCTTTACGTAACTACAATCAAATAGGGGCCAAGCCCCATCCATCAATCTTATGTCTTTGGGGAAAAAAAATCAAGTTATGAGAAAAGCCAGCACGATGATGATGGCACTGGGGGATGCAAAATGGCGATTTTGCATTAGTTTATGTATTTTTCTACCGATCATGTTATGGGGATGTGCCGTGACACCTCAAAAATTGGTCATAAAAGGTGAGCCGGAATCTTTTGGAGAAGGTACCATTATTGCGACCAGCGAATCCACTGCGGTTTCTTTTCAAGCGCTGATCGAAGACATCCAAAACAGCCGGATCATCTATGTGGGAGAAATACACACCAGCCAGGAGGCCCACAGGGTTCAGCTGGAGGTTATCCAGGCCCTTTGGCGGAAATCTCCCCATCTGGCCGTCGGGATGGAGATGTTTGATCATTCCTACCAGCAGGTGCTCGATCAATGGTCTGCCGGCGAGTTGGAGCAACAGGAATTTTTGCAAAAAGTGCACTGGTACGTCAACTGGCGCTACGATTTCGATTTATACCGGGATATTCTGAATTTTATCAAAGACAACCGCCTCCGGCTGGTAGGACTAAACGTTCCCAATTACATCCCGCCCAGGATTCGGGAAGGCGGTATCGAAAGCCTGAGGGAAGATGAAAAAAAGCACCTTCCCCAGCAGATGGATGTATCCATCGCGGCCCACCGCGACTATGTCCAAAACGTTTTTGAGACCCACAAGCACCATTTCAGTGGCGAGGTTGAGTTTGATAATTTTTATGTCGCCCAGGTCGTCTGGGAAGAGGGCATGGCAGCCGCCATTGCCGAAAATTTGAAAGATGATGTCATGGTCGTGCTGGCCGGCAATGGACATATTCAGTTCAAGTATGGCATTCCCGATCGGGCCTTTAAGCGGACCGGCAAAGCCTTTACAACCATTTACACGGCCCCCGTCGGTGCCGAGGTGGAACCGGATATCGCCGATTACATCTGGGTAACGAAGTAAAGGTTGTGGGTTTCAGGTGTCAGGTTTCAGGTGTCAGCTTGAGCTTCAGAATGGCGGATCCTGACACCTGACACCTGACACCTTATACCATTATTTAAAACGATTAACGCCCGACCGTTTGAAATACAGCGTTTGATATGAGCGCACCACATATGACGAACAATGAAACGGAGTTGATATGAACAACAATTTGCAAGTTTGGTTAAACGGAGAGCTGGTTGCGCGTCGCGATGCGACGGTTCCTATTTTGTCCCATGGTTTTTCCCGGGGGTCAGCCATTTTCGATGTACTGGGGGTTCATCCCGGACCAAACGGCCCCATGGCGTTTAGGTTGGATGACCATCTGAAACGATTCACAAATAGTGCCGCATTCCTGGAGATGGAGCTTCGCTATACGACCGGGGAAATTATCGAGGCGGTTAAAGCCACGGTTAAGGCCAACGACATCGGGCGCGGCATTATCAAAATACTGGCCTTTTGGAGTGAGGAAGTCATCACCGAGCTGGTTCTGAATTCCCGGCTGGATGTTGCTGTTTTTGCCATCCCGGAAAGCGAGGAGCTGGTCCTGGACAAGAAGCATACCATCTCAGCCTGTTTGGCCAAGTGGCGCAAATTGCACCCCGAAACGGTTCCGGTGGGGGCCAAGGCCTGCGCCAATTATCTGAATGGCTATCTGGCGCGCAAAGATGCCGTCTCGCGGGGCTTTGACATTGGTATCCTGCTGGGAACCGATGGCTTTCTGGCCGAAGGCTCAATTGAATCGGTGTTTATCGTCAAAGAGGGTGTGTTGATGACACCACCTTTGGGCCGGGTCCTGTCGAGCATTACCCGTCGGTCGGTTTTGGAGGCCGCGCCGGAATTCGGCCTGACCACCGTTGAAAAACCCATCACAGCCGATGAATTGCTGTCAGCCGACGAAATTTTTGTTGTCCATACAGGCACCAAAATTGAAGCCGTCGCCCGTTTTGAAGACCGGGAACTGACGGCACCCGGGCCCATAACGACGCGGGTCATGCAGCTGATGGATGACATCATGCAATTCAGAGACGAACGCTTTATGAAATGGTTTCATCCGCTGTAGCATGGAGATAAAGCGTTGGTGGATTGCGCTGTGCTCCTGGAATACCTGCTAAAACATGCTGTCCGACAGCGCACTTCCCTTTCCTGGACAGGCGGTGTTCCAATTGTCGGAATTGTTTTTAGGGCTTTTTGTCATGCCGGACGTGATCCCGTCTTCAGCGGGGGTCAAATCCGGCGTGCCATTCAGAAAACAGAGATTTTTTGGGGATGGCTTTTAAAACGAATTCCCGGGCGTGCCGCCACGAGTGGTTTGAGAACCACTTTTCATCATCGCTGAGCTACATCCGCCACCGTGCAGTCCAGTACCGCGGGAATAATTTGGGGTGCTATTTTCAGCATGGTTCCGCGTTGACCGGCATTGATTAAAATGTCATCAAATTTCAATATGCCTTCTTGCATGATGACCGGCAGCGGTTGCCTGGTTCCAAACGGGCTGATGCCGCCCACCAGATAGCCGGTAAGGCGTTCGGCTGTCCGGGTGTCGGCCATGGCGGCGCGTTTGACGCCCCGCACCCGGGCCAGGCGCTTCATGGACAGCTGTCTGTCGCCCGGCATCAATACCAGTGTATGTTGGTTTCGCCCCAGATCAACCACCAGGGTTTTGACCGTCTTTTCCAGGGGGAACCCGGAAGCCCTGGCTGCGAATTCGGCCCCTTTTTCCTCATGATCGTATTTGACCACTTCAAAGCCGATCTTTCTTTGACTCAAAAACTGGATGGCACGGGTGGACATTCTCTTTGTCTCAAAGTTAAATTTATTACTTAACCTGCTGTCATTAGCGATGCACGTTTTTGGCTACCACAAATGGAATGATGGTCAGAGGCTCTGATGTTCGACGCTCGCCCCTGGTCTCCTGCTTCAATATATATCATAATTCGTCACGGATTGCTAAATCCTCCATCAGATTCCCCTACTATATATAGAAAAAAAATTTGACTTTCGTCCATATGTTGTGGTATACATGGTCTATCAGCTGAGAATTTCAGGTGACCCACGATTTGGGCCGCATGCCTTTTCTTAAAAGGGGGTTAGATTTCAGGACGGCCTCAAGACCCCTTTTTCTTTCGGTTTACTTCCGAACCGTATCATATCTGAGATCCGTTATCTCTGCCCGATTCGATTTCAGAAGCCTGGCGATAAGATTGATTTTTCCGGAGCTCATCCTTATCCGGAACGGGCCTTTAGGCTCTTTGGCGAGACATTTACGCAACCCAGAAAAATTTGGAGAGGTGTCGGAATTGTTTGAGAAAATCAAGAAGCGTGACGGTAGAATTGTCGAGTTTGATTCATCCAAAATAACCACGGCCATCGCACAGGCCGGCAAGGCCACCGGGGAATTTGACGAACGGGAGGCCAGAAAACTAACCCTGCGCGTGCTGACCCTGGCCCATGAAATGAGACCGGATCCCACACCGGAAGTCGAGGAGATTCAGGACATCGTCGAACGGGTCTTGCTGGACTCTCCCTATTATAAAACGGCCAAGGCCTACATTTTGTATCGTGAGCAGCATGCCCAGATCAGGCAAATGGCCACCACGCTGAATGTGGATCTGGTAAACCATTATATCCAAAAAATGGACTGGAAGGTCAAAGAGAACAGCAACATGAGCTACTCCCTTCAAGGGCTCAACAACTATATATCCTCGGATGTAACCTCGGAATACTGGCTCAATTGCATCTATCCGCCCGAGATTCGAAATGCGCATAAAGCCGGTGACATCCACATCCACGACCTCAGCCTGCTGTCGGTCTATTGTGTGGGGTGGGATCTGCAGGATCTTCTCCGCCAGGGATTCAAGGGCGTGGAAGGCAAAGTTGAAAGCTCACCGCCCAGGCACCTGCGCTCTGCGCTCGGTCAGATCGTAAATTTTTTCTACACCCTTCAGGGAGAAGCGGCCGGCGCCCAGGCGATTTCCAATTTCGACACGTTACTGGCCCCCTTTGTCCGCTGTGACCAACTCGATTATCGGGATGTCAAGCAGGCCCTCCAGGAATTCATTTTTAACATCAACATCCCCACCCGGGTCGGTTTTCAAACCCCCTTTACCAATATCACCATGGACCTCTGTGTGCCCTCGATTCTAAGGGATCAGCCTGTAATCGTGGGCGGCGAAGACCGCGAGGAGACCTATGCCCGGTTCCAGCCCGAAATGGACATGATCAACCGAGCTTTCGCCGAGGTAATGATGGAAGGTGACGCCAAGGGCCGTGTATTTACATTTCCCATTCCGACTTACAACCTCACGCAGGATTTTGATTGGGAGAATCCGAACCTGGCGCCTGTCTGGAAAATGACCGGCAAATACGGGATTCCTTATTTTTCCAATTTTGTTAACTCGGACATGTCGCCCGAAGATGCCCGATCCATGTGCTGCCGCCTGCGTCTGGACAACCGGGAGCTGTTAAAAAGAGGGGGCGGACTGTTTGGCGCCAATCCCTTGACCGGCTCCATTGGGGTGGTCACCATCAACCTGCCGCGCATCGGATATGCGAGTAAAATTAAAAGTGAGTTTTATGCCCATCTTATCGAGAGGCTCCAGCTGGCGGTGGAAAGCCTGTCGATAAAACGCAAGATTCTGGAAAAATTCACCGAGAAAGATCTGTATCCCTATTCCAAATTTTATTTAAGGGAAGTCAAAAACGGCGCGGGTCTCTATTGGAAGAATCATTTTTCCACCATTGGCATTATCGGCATGAACGAGGCCTGTTTAAATTTTATCGGAGAGGACATCACCACCGAGCACGGCCAGCAGTTTTCGATGGAGGTTATGGATTTTATTCGGGATACGCTGGCGAAGGTTCAGGAGGAGACCGGAGCGATCTTCAACCTCGAGGCCACCCCGGCTGAAGGGACGTCCTATCGGCTAGCGATGCTGGACAAACAGAAATTACCCGACATCATCTGCGCCAATGAGGCCGATTATCGCCAGGGTGCGGCCCCTTATTATACCAACTCAAGCCAGCTGCCGGTAAATTATACCGATGATATTTACGAGACGTTGAGGCTGCAGGATGAGCTGCAGACCAAGTACACGGGCGGAACGGTGCTGCATATTTTTCTGGGTGAACATGTCAACGACCTGGAAGCCATTAAAGGATTGATTCGCAAAATCTCCAACAATTACCGGCTGCCGTATTTTACCCTCACGCCGACTTTCAGCATATGCCCGTCTCACGGTTATCTTGACGGGGAACAGGAAACCTGCTCGATCTGCGATCAAAAAACGGAGGTTTATTCGCGGGTCGTTGGGTATTTAAGACCGGTTAGACAATGGAATGAAGGCAAGCAGGCTGAGTACGGGGACCGCAAGAATTTCAGAGTAGCGAGTTAGCGGGCAGCAGAATTTTTAACCACGGAAGGAGAACCCGGAAGCGCACGGAGAAGAAAATTAAAAGATTTGTTTGCGGATTAAATTATGCTGCGTTTTTCCGTGAAAATCCGTGGTGAAAAAAATTCTCCTATCAGATTTCGGAAGCCAGAGGGTATTCAGAGGAGAACAGATGATGGCGCAAAAATAGAATGCCCTCTGGCTTCCGTACAACAGTTTGCCAATTGGCAGTTATTTGTTAATCGTTATTGGTTAAGCCTAAATAAGGAATAATTCCTCTTTATGTCTTTAGGCTTGTTCACTGTCGAATAACCAATAACCTCTGATGGAGCACCATGTGCTCAATCAGGGAGAGTGCTATGCAGCTAGGTGGATTCCAGAAAAGCTCTTTAATCGATTACCCGGGCAAATTGAGTTCGGTCATTTTTTTATCGGGCTGCAACTTTGACTGCCCCTTCTGCCATAACCCGGCCCTTGCCAGGGGCAGCGCCGCCTGCCCGGCTGACTTAACCGCTTCAAATATCTATGCGTTTCTCAAGCAACGGCAGGGTTTTCTGGATGGTGTCGTCATCTCCGGCGGGGAGCCGACCCTGCAACCCGATCTGGAGGATTTTTGCAGGCAGATCAAAGGCTTCGGCTTTGCGGTGAAGCTGGATACCAATGGAAGCCGTCCGAAGGTGCTGGAACGGTTGATTGTTGAAAAACTGGTCGATTATGTCGCCATGGATCTAAAAACCGATCCGGTGCTGTACAAATCTTACATCAGAGCCGGCTATGGTCCGGATCCCATCCTTGACAGCATCCGTATTCTCATGGCGTCCGGGATCGATTATGAATTCAGGACCACCTGCGTCAAGCCGATTGTTACCCTCGAGACCGTCGAAAATATCTCCCGCCTCATTCAAGGCGCCCGGCTGTATGCCCTGCAGCACTTTCGCAGCAGTGATGTGTTGCATCCCGAATTTTTCGGTGGGGTTGAAAATGAATACAGCGATGAGGAGTTGCAGCAATTGAAGGCGGTCGCCTCCCCTTGGGTGACCGAATGCATCCTCAGATAAAAACCTTAAATGGCAGGGCAGTTTGACGCTCGATTAATGAGGACAAAGTCGTTTGATGCCATTGGATTGTCGCGGCTGGAAGCCGCTCCCACGCACGTTTACGGGCTAGTGGGAGCGGCTTCCAGCCGCGATTTATGCTTGTTGACGCCCGGAATCTTAAACTAAAAAACGACCGTAAGCTATAATGATCCACACCAGCGCAGCCGCAACCATACTGACAAATGCGGCGGCAGAGCCCAGGTCTTTGGCGCGTTTTGATAATTCATGCCTCTGCGGCCCGATGCGGTCCACCACTGCTTCAAGGGCTGAGTTCACCAGTTCAGTGATCAGAATCAACAGGAGAGATACGATCAGCAGGGCCCGCTCGGCAGCCGATTGTCCGAGCCAGATGCCCAGGGGCAGCATGACAGTGACCACCACCACCTCACCACGAAAGGCCAGCTCGTTTTGCCAGGCCGATTTGAATCCGGCAAAGGTATATCTAAACGCGTTGACGATGTGGTCGATCAGGTTTTCATTTTTGTTTCCCATACGCGTCTGCCTTTTTACCCGAATGAATTCTAAACTCCTATAAACTATTTTCTATATCAGGAGTCAAATTATTTTCAGCGGCCCCAAATGAAGCGAGGCAGACATCAGATCTGCCTCGCACGAGTTTGGCAATGCCGCTTCATTTGATCCCCGGGGGATGTTATCCAAACACGACCTCATCTCCGTTGCCGACATATAATTTGCTCTTGGAGCCATGCTTTGCCGATCCCTGTACCACCGGAATACCCAGTTCCAGCATCTTCTCTACTGCCGGCAGGCCGGTGCAGTGATTGCAGGCCGCCGTAAACCCCATACAGATTGTCTCCGCCGGCAATTTTATTTTGCGCAGGTTCCGCCATGGTCAGTATATTCTGGTGGCAACAACCGGTTTCATGACCGTCCCGCTTCAGTGATATTAATGCTTCGTTAAAGACAAGAAGGGTGGGTTAATGGTTATGAGCTTAATCTCAAAATAAAGGGTAAGGGATTTGCTGTCAAGCCTTGTTTTACATCGGTCTTGTTTTCAACTGATTGCCGGAGAGCAGACAGAAAAATTCTTGTCATCGATTATGATTCATGTTAGGTGAGTTGTTTAACGATTTGAATTAAGCGGCAGCGTCAGGCCCTTTCCGGCAGCATTAAAAAAGGAGGTAAATCCAATGGGTAGCGGCAGCAAATTCGTGGTGTTAGGGGCAGTAGTTATCGTGTTCTTCATCCTGCAGATCGCATTGATCGGTATCGATCGGCATGAATCCCCCGGAGCGGTAGCCGTTGATTTCAGCAAGGCCTATTTTTATCTGGATGCCGACATGGCCGACATGCTGTGCGCCGAGTTGGCAGGCGATGAAGATACCAATGTCGTTGATGATTATATCCATCGCGTTGCCACCGAAGCCCGAGCCGAGGGCTTTGATCCCAGCTGGAAGAAAATGGCCCTGTCGCACCTCGAATTGCAAACCGAGATGGTGGATGAAAACACGGCCAAGATCCAAATTACCGGCGAACGCCGAAGATCGATCAATCCGGTTTATGCGGCGGTGGCCAAAATATTCTTTCTTGGCGATACCTATAAAGTTGAGGAAACCCTAACGGTGGTAAAAGAAGAAGACGGCTGGAAAGTTTGCGGTCAGCCCTTTGACCTGACTGAAGGTTGAGGCCGTCTGGGCGTATTTATAATTTGGTTGAGAAGCCATTCCAGAAGACGTTTTAAATTAGAAGTGGTTTCAAAACATCAGATCACGTCCAAAGACCCCGCCTAGCGGGATGACATGCCTATTTTAAATAGATTAAGGTATGCCTCAAGGCCGCGAGACGCCGTAGGGGTCAATGCTTAACATCTTAGAAAGCGCAGAATACACGGTAGTATTGAGCATTTCTAAGAGACGCGCAACGCCGTATCTGGGCGTTGGATGGGGTTTTGAAACCGCCTCTATCTTCTATTCGGTTCCGGCCCGCCGGGCTTGAGGCCCTGAAAATAACCAGCGGGCCGGCTTATACATTAACCGCCAACTTTCTGCCTTTTATTCGGGTTTTTTTTAAGCATGCAATCGATCTATGCTCGTTTGCGCGAGCAGGCACGCCAAATCGTCTCCAGCTTCCCCCCTCCTGATTTTTATAAAGATCATTCACAAGCCTACGAATATTCCAGCCGGCTGTTCAGAGCCGATCCGGAGATTCGAAAATTATGCCGTTTTGTCAGCGACAACCTGGACGATGATTTCGGTCACGGGTTGCAGCATGCCATCAAAGTGACCATCGATGCCGGTGCCTTGATGAATATCGAGGGGCAGGCCGCCGGCTATGGTGAATCCCAGCTCAGGCGCCGGACCCTGATCGTTCAGTGTGCCGGGCTGCTGCACGACACCATGCGCAAGAAGAAAGATCATTCCAGGCACGGAGCGGATTATGCCCGTACCGTGCTCGAAGGCTATTCACTTTCCTATGATGAAATCGAGGACGTGTGCCGGGCCATTGAAGACCACGAGGCCTTCAAAGACAATATTCCGATCGAGACCGCCGAAGGCCTTCTGATAGCCGATTGCCTGTACGATGCCGATAAGTTCCGGTGGGGCCCGGATAATTTCACCGACACCCTCTGGGACATGGTGTCATTCTTAAATCCGCCCCTGTCAAAATTCATGGCCCGGTATCCGCAGGGTATGGCAAGCCTGGAAAAAATAAAGACCACCTTTCGAACAGAAACGGGCCGGCAGTACGGCCCTCAATTCCTGGATCTGGGTCTGGCCATCGGGCAGAAATTGCACGATCTGATCCTGTCCGAATACGCCGAATATCTCTAAGTTCCATTATTTATTGGTTGAATTTGGAGGACTTTCTTGTTTGACACCTATCCCTGTTTTCAATATACTGACCTGATGACTCAATGCTGTGTCGGCCGGCTGGTATTCAGCTATGGCCGTTATCTATAATCAGCGTCGACAGTTCAATCTAACCATCATCACAAGGAGGTAAAAATGGTTGCTACGACTTGGCCGACTCCCAACTGGCCGGAGGGTGTGGCGCGCGATGTCACCGATTACGAAAGACCCCTGTTCACGATTCTAGACGACTCTGCCAGGGATTACCCCAACCAGGTCTACACCATATTTAACGATGCCACGCGGACCTATGCCCAGGTAAAAGATACCGCTGACCGGATCGCCAATTTTCTGGTTTCCCGCGGCATTCAAAAAGGGGACCGGGTGGCGATCTTTTTACCGAATATCCCCCATTATCCAGCCATTTTTTTCGGCATCCTCAAGGCCGGGGCCGTCTGTGTGACCTGCAACCCCCTGTATACGGGCAACGAATTGAATTACCAGTTGAAGGATGCCGGCGCCAAGGCCGTATTTTGCATGGATCACCCCCAGTTTTATCCGACCACGGCCCAGGCCATCAAGGATACCGATGTAGACACGGTGGTGGTCTGCAGCGTCAAATCTTACCTGCCCAAAATAAAGGCAATTCTGGGCGGACTGTTGGGCAAAATTCCAAAAGCCGATAACCACCAGCCGGGCCACCTTTTCTTTGATGACGTGGTGGCAGGGGCCAGACCCGAGCCGCCAGCGGCTGACATCAATCCGACCGAGGATCCGGCGTTGATCATCTATACCGGCGGCACCACCGGGGTTCCCAAAGGGGCGGCGTTGACCCATTCCAATTTTATGTACAACCTGGCGGCCCTGGGTGAATGGGGCGTGTTCGTCCACGAGCCCGGCGGACAGCCCGAAAAGCTTCGCAAAGGCGGTTTTCACACTTATCTGGGGGTATTGCCGTGGTATCATAGTTTCGGTTTGACGGTGGCCATGATGTCCTCCTGCTCGATCGGCGGCAGCCTCATCTGCATCCCCGATCCCCGGGCCGGCAACCCACCGTTCACCGAAGTGCTCAAGGCCGTTCAAAAATACCGGCCCACCGTTATGCCGGCGGTGCCGACCATTTTTGTGGCGTTTACCAATCATCCGCAGATTGACCAGTACGACCTGACATCGTTGATCGGATGTTTTTCAGGCGGCGCGCCGCTGCCCCCGGAAGTCTGCAAGCAGTTTGAGGAAAAAACCGGCGCGGTTATTTTTGAAGGCTACGGCCTCAGCGAGACGGCACCGGTGGCAACGTCGAATCCAACCAGCAAGGAAAAACGCAAAATAGGGACCATCGGTTTTCCGATACCCGGCACAGACGTTAAAGTGCTGGATATCGATACCGGGACCCAGGCCCTGCCCCAGGGTGAAGACGGTGAGATCGCCATTTGCGGTCCCCAGGTGATGCAGGGCTACTGGAACAGACCCGATGAGAACGAAAAAGTATTTCGTGAGGTCGACGGCAAGCGGTATTTTCTGACCGGGGATATCGGCCATGTCGATGAAGACGGGTATATCCTGATCACCGACCGCAAAAAGGACATGATCCTGGTCGGCGGTTTCAATGTTTACCCGCGGGATGTGGAAGATATCCTGTTTACCCATCCCAAGGTGGCACTTGCGGCCGTTGTAGGGGTGCCGGATGAGAAAAGCGGCGAAGTCGTCAAAGCCTACATCGAGCTTAAACCGGGAGAAACGGCAACCGAAGAGGAAATCCTTGAATTCTGCAAAGAGAATATGGCCGGATATAAACGGCCCAAAATTGTCGAGTTCAGGGACACCCTGCCGGTTTCAAACGTTGGTAAGATCCTGCGCAGGGTGCTGAGAGACGAGGAGCTCGAGAAGGCTAAATGAAAAAGTGGATAACGGATCGTCCCTATCTGGTTACCAGCGCCATTTTCTTGGTTATTATGATCATCGGCTGGCAGGTGCTTTACTGGCAGGCCGAAGATTTTACATTCCTTCTGCTATTGTATTTCATTGTCACCCTGGGCATCCGCCTGGATGACATTTCCCGCAAAATCGGCAGCGGTGCCGGCCAGTCACAGGCCGGCGCCGCTGACCGTGACTCCATTATCGGCCAATTGAATGATATCAAAGCGTCGCTTGGGGCAATCAACGCAACCCTGAACAAATTACTGGCAGAAAAAGAGCGGTTGGATAAATAAACCCTTTGATATTCACCGGTAAGTGTCTTTATCCGCGTAAAACCTCCATGGCATGATCCGGGGTGGATCCCTCATGAATGATAGATTTAAGGGAAGTGACCATTCTGGTGGGGTTTTCGGCCTGGAAGATATTTCGTCAGTAGGCGACCCCAAGTGCGCCGGCTCGGATGACATCATAGGTAACCTTGAAGAATGACTCGGTGTCTTTCATTTTGGCACCACCGGCTACCACCACGCGTCCATGACTGGCTTCCACCACCCTGGCAAAAGAATCGTAATCACCGGTGTACCAGGTTTTGACGATATCGGCCCCGCACTCGACGGCCGCCCGCACCGAGTATGAGACATGCTCATAGCTATAGCGCTCATCCTCCTTGATCAATTCGCCTTTAGGATAGGCGTGCACGATCAGCGGCATGCCGCGCTCCTCGCACTGACGAGAAATGCGACCCATGTGGGCGAACATGGCCGGTTGGTCCCTGGTGCCGGTCAAAAGGCCGATCGAAACCGCATCAGCCCCCAATTTTTGTACTTCTTCCACATCGGCTACCGGCACATCCAAGTTAGGATGGTAGGGTGAGAAGGTCGTGCTCTTGACGGCCAGACAAATATTGGCGGCGTAGGGAGGGAAGTACTTTTTGGCCAGGCCCTTGTGCATAGTCATCACGTCCGGGCCGCCATCGGCGATTTTTTGGATAGCCGCCGCTATATTGTCTATTCCCGGTAGCACACCGCGATGAAATCCGTGGTCGATGGTGGCGAAAAATACTTTGCCGGATTTAGAGTTGATTATTCTATTCATCCTGATTTCTTTGCCTACATTCATTGCTTTCCTCCAATTAGTCCCAAAAGACCTGCTTTATTTTTTCCAACCGCGCGAACATGTTTTCGTTGGCGGCATATAAATCGTTGTAAAGTTGAAATATCTCGTCGTATCTGCCTGTGTTGCGAGGATCGGCCACGTATTCCTTCTTGATTTTGCTCAGACGCCTGACTGCCGTTTCCGGTTCCGGGGCCATGCCGATAGCTGCAGCAGCCAAGGCCATGGCCCCGAAAGAAGCCGAGTCAGAGACATTCAAAGTCACCACGCGCATACCGGTAACATCGGCCTTGATCTGATTCCATATTTCACTTTGCGATCCGCCGCCTATTGCTCTGATCTCATGGGGTGCAAATCCGATTTCCCGGAAAAGCTTCAGAGCGGCTTTTTCTTCGAAAGCGATGCCTTCCATCAGGGCGCGGATGATTTCTTTGTCTTTGTGGACAAAGGTCAGGCCGAAAAGTGCCCCGGTAGCGCGAGGGTTCCAGCGGATCGAACGCGCACCCATGAAAAAAGGCAGCATGATCAGGCCGTTTGAACCCGGCGGCACACCGGCGACCTGGGCTGCGATCTGCTTAAAATAATTTTCGTCACCCCTGAAAAGTTCCCGGAAATACTCCATTGCCAGACCGGAGGTGTTGATAGTGACTTCCATCAAAAGATGATCGGGAACCACATGAATCGAGCGGACGACTTTGGGGTGCAAGGTTGTGCCTGCTGCAGGTCCGGCCAAGGAGATATTGGTCGCGGTGCCGGTTGAATCCATAGCCCGCTTTTCCGACACCATGGCACCGAGGGCTTCGCACTGCCGATCCCCGCCGCCCAGAATCACCGGTGTGTCGGGCGGCAAGCCGAGTTGACGGGAGACTTCGGGTTGGAGGGGTCGAAATGACAATGCAGGGCAAAGCTCTGGAAACTGTGAGGTCTTGATTCCCAGCAGGTCGAACATAGCGTCCCACCAGGTGCAGGTTTTCTGGTCCAGCATCATCGTGCGCGAGGCCATGGAGTAGTCGGTCAGCAATTCCCCGGTAAGCCTGAAAAATACGTAATCTCTGGGCTGCAGGAAATAAGCGCAGTTTTCAAGCTGTCCGGGTTGATGTTTCTTGAGCCAGAGAATTTTGCAGGCGGGAAAAGTTGGCCCTATGACCATCCCGGTTTTGCGGTGAACGCTGGCGGCGTCTAACTGCGCTGCGATTTCCTCAGCTTCGTTTATAGCACGGGTATCCATCCATAGAATTGCATTTCCCAGTGGTTGGCCGTGGTGGTCAATCGGAATGACAATGTCCCGGCAGGAAGTCAGGCCTATCGAACAGATCTGAAGATCGCCCATTTTGGAAATGGCCTGCTGCAAAGCGGCCCTTATGGTGTATCGGGTATTGTCCCACCAGAGTTGGGGTGTTTGCTCGGCCCATCCCGGTCGTGGATATATTGGCTGGTTCATACGCTGGGCTCTGGCCAGAATTGCACCATTTGAATCCCACACCAGGGTTTTGCAAAAAGTGGTTCCCGCGTCAACGGTTATGATGGCCTGATGTTTCATCTTTGCGCTGCCAGCCAATCCTGCAGGTCATGCTGATCGGCTGCAGAGGGGTTTATCAGGTTATCTTGCCGGCCTTTTTCAAGGAAGTCAGCCAGATTTTTATAAAGAAGTTCCATCGAAAGGCGGTACGTGTCCTGGGTGACGCCAGCCAGATGAGAAGTCAGCGTGACGTTGTCAAGTTCCAACAGCGGGCTGCCCGGAGGCAAAGGCTCAAGCTCGAATACATCAAGCGCGGCTCCTCCGATGCGCTTTTCTGTGAGCGCAGTGATGAGCGCACGATGATCCACCAGACCGGCGCGTGCCGTGTTGATGAAATAGGCGGAAGATTTCATTTCTGCGATGAGTTCGGCGTTGATAAATTGTTTGGTTTCAGCGGTTAATCGGGCGTGAAGCGAGATGAAGTCGCTTTGTCTAAATAGCTCACCAACGCCGATCGGCTCGCAGCCGTCTTCAAGAATCGTGCTCGCAGGCGTGTAAGGGTCATAAACAACGATACTCACACCAAACCCTTTGAGTTTACGTGCCACCAGCCGGCCGATTCGGCCGTAGCCCACAAGGCCGACCGTTTTGTCCAGCAGCACTCCGCAGTAGGAAGTGTTAACAAACTCTTTGCGCCATTTTCCCCGAAGCAGGGCCACGTGGGACCGGGCGATGTTGCGAGATTCGGCCAGTATCAGTCCGACGGTGAAATCTGATACCGCTTCGGCATTGCGGCCGGTTACGTTGAAGACCAGAACCCCTCTTTGATCGGCGGCCTCAACATCGATATTTTCAACTCCGGCGCGGGCGACACCGATAATTTTCAGCTCCGGCAGACCCGCGATGATTTGCGCGGATACCGGTGCAAAATGCACCAACAGGATCTGCGCTGCGGCACCCTGTTGCAGGATGTGTCCCGGAACGGGGACGGCCTCCGGGCCGTTTGCTTCATAGAGGCTGCGCTGGTGTTGCAACTGGGATTGATCAGTGACACCCCATGTAATTTTTTGAAATTCGCCCCTAAGGCGATCTTGTTGCCGGAAGATTTCCTGCATGGTGTCCGCTGTAATAACCGGATCACCAACGCCAACTATTTTCAGCATATTGATTACCTAACCCGGCCAAGCCGGCAAACTAAACATTCTCGCTAGTGCCTGAATGCCATATCTTCCCTGGATGGGCATGGTCTGTCGTGTCGTTTCTACCCATATGATATTGCTAAACATCAATTCCAATGGAAGGGCAATTCATGCATTTAAAATTCTTTAGGGGGTATGTCCTTTTCTTTGAGTTCCAGATTTTTGCTGAATTTAGAAAAGGTTTGGCCAAGATGGTTTAGCATGCATTTGGACAGTTCCTCGCTGCTGCGCGCTTCCAGCGCTGCTACCATCTCCTCATGCTCGTCGACTGCCGTGCCCCACAATTCGTTTTGCAGATTCGACTGATAACGCACACGATATAGCTGGGCATTGATCCGACCGTGGGTTTCGATCAGGGTTTGGTTGCCGCTTGCCGCAACAATAGCCAGATGGATACGTTGATTGAGCTTGAAATATTCCAGCCGATTCTTTCGGCTGAACCATGCCAGCATTTCATAATGCAACGCCTTGACTTCTGCCAGTTCTGCGTCCGTTGCTTTCTGACAGGCCAGTTTGCCGGCCAGGGCTTCCAGCACCGCCAACACCTCCAGTTTTTCTTTGACTTCTTCAACGGTCAACTCCATTAGCACGGCGCCGCGATTGGGCAATAACCGGATGAGACCGTCGAGCTCCAGCATCTTAAGGGCCTCGCGCAGTGGTGTGCGCGAGACACTCAATTTGTCTGCCAGCGCCTGTTCGCGAATCCATTCACCGGGTGTCAGCAGATCCTGGATGATCATGTCACGAATTCGGGCGGCAACCTGTTGCGCCAAGGGCTGAACGGTGTTTTCCCTGGTCCCTTTCGGATGGAAATGATCCGCGGAATTTTCATCTTCCAGCGATTTCGATATGGTGTTTGATGTGGTCATCTTAGCTCATCCATTTGGTTTCACGGCATACCCTCAACGTTTGCATAAACTAATTGCATGCAAAAATCAAATATATTTTCAGATTAAAAAAATCAAAAAGTTTTTTCGTCTAATAAGTCAGTTATTAATATCTAAATAATTCAATTAGTTATATATATTCAAAAAAAACGCATAAAAGGGTTGACAATAAAAATTTGATGATATAACAAAATTGAATACAATTTAATGCAATTTTTTAGATTTTTAGATAGCTTTTAATAGTGCAATAGCCTAATTTAGTCAAGTCTTTAAAAATTGCATGCAATCTACAACTCGAGGAGGTAGTTATGAAAAAAGTTTCTTTTCTTGCTGTGCTAGCCATGTCGGTTGTATTCATCTCCAATGCGATGGCCCAAACTGAAATCGTCTTCGCTATCAGTGCCGCACCGGGTTCAACCCAGTATATCACGGCTGAAGAGTTCACTCGCCGGGCCAATGATCTGCTCGGTGATAAAGGCAAGGTTACTTTCTACGGTGCAGCTCAACTGGGCAAAGACAAGGATCTGATGCAAAAGCTCAAGCTTGGCACGGTGCATCTGTCCATGCCTTCTTCCATCATGTCTTCAATCGCCGGAGAGGCCGGTCTGTTTGACATGCCCTTTCTGGTCAAGGACCGCGCCCACCTAAACCGCATCGAACACACTATTTTCTGGCCAATGATTGCGCCTGCCATCGAGAAAAAGGGATACAAGGTAATAGGATTCTGGGAAAATGGCATCCGGCACATCACCAATAATGTTCAACCTATCAACACCCCGGCCGATCTTAATGGTGTTAAAATCAGAACCCCCAAGAGTACCTGGCGCATTAAAATGTTTACCGCCTGGGGTGCCAACCCAACCCCGATGTCGTTTTCTGAAGTATTTGTCGGCTTGCAGACCGGCGTCATAGATGGGCAGGAAAATCCGCTGACTAACATCTCCGCCGCCAAGCTCAACGAAGTGCAAAAATACCTCTCCATCACCGGTCACGTCTACACGCCGTCATACCTCACCACGGGTGCCAATCAGTGGAACAAGCTGCCGGCGGACGTCAGGGAAATTCTCGAAAAAACAGCACGCGATGTGCAGGGCTGGATGTACGCTATGGGAGCCCAGGGAGATCTGGACCTGATCAGCAGGCTGCAGGGCAGCATGGAAATCAACAATGCCAATCGCGCAGCTTTTGTAGAGGCCAGCAAACCCATTTACGAGGAATTTGCCAAAGAGGTTGCTACCGGCAAACAGATGATAGATATGGCGCTACAATTGGCAGACTAAATGTGATATCTCCGCTGCCGGACCCGCTTTGAAATGCAGGGCCGGCAGCACTTTGCTTTTTGCTGCCTGAATTTTACACCTGTCATGACCAGTCATGAACACAGGTGTATATCCCTAGCTTACCCGAGGCATGGATTGCGGCAAAAGTGCAGGTGTTAATTCCCTTTACAGGCAAAACATTATGATAAGCGCGCTGAACCGTTTGTTTGAGTGGCTTCTTGAAATCGTTTCGATCATTCTATTGATCAGCCTGGCGTTGGTGGTCGTTGTGGCCGTCATATTCCGATTCTCAGGATCTTCGCTGGTCTGGTATGACGAAGTGGCTTCGGTCCAGCTTGCCTGGTTAACCTATTACGGCGCTGCGCTGGCGGCGCTGAAACGGGGACATTTGGGTTTTGCCGGACTTTTTCTGGCCTTACCCCCCAAGGTGCGTTCCACGGCTTTTTTCCTCGCCGAGGGGTTTGTGATCGGTTTTTTTGTGTTGATCGGTTGGGCCGGCTGGTATTTGCTGGGAGTTTTTGGTGAGGAGTCGCTCATCAGCCTGCCTTGGGTGCCGCTTAGCTTCACCCAATCAGTCATTCCCGTCGGGTCCGCTCTCTTTATTGTTGCCGAAGTTCTCAGTATTCCCGATGCCTGGCGCAAGGCCATGGCAGGAACCGATTTTGAAAAAGAGGCGATAGAAGACGCAATCGAGGAAGCGAGGCAATCATCATGACGATCACACTCGTTGTTATCGGGCTGTTTATACTCGTAATGATCAACGTGCCCATTGCAGTTGGCCTCGGTGTCGTTGCCGTTGTCGGCATGATAATATCGCGCGGATTCGACAGTGTATTTAATGCCGCCCTGACCATGTTCGATGGTGCTACGAATTTTCCGCTGCTGGCCATTCCCCTGTTTATCCTGGCCGGCGCTCTGATGAATACCACCAGCATTTCACGGCGTCTGATCAATCTGACATCAGCCTTAATCGGATTTGTAAGGGGCGGTCTGGCTATGGTGAATGTCGGCGTTTCGATGTTTTTTGCAGAAATTTCAGGGTCGGCCGTGGCCGATGTGGCTGCCATCGGTTCCGTGCTCATTCCGGCGATGGTGCGCCGCAACTACACCGCCCGTTTGGCAGCAGCGGTGACCTCGTCCTCGGCTTCCATCGCTATCATTATTCCACCCTCGATAGCCATGATTATATACGGGGCCCTGGCCGATGCCTCGATCGTGCAACTGTTCGTTGCCGGCGTGGTTCCGGGTGTACTGGGCGGTCTGGCCATGATGGCACTGTGTTACTGGTATGCCGTACGCCACGATTTGCCCCGGGAGGAAGCCTTTGATCTCGGCCGGTTGTGGAAGGCTTTCAAGGAAGCCGGATGGGCCCTGCTGTTGCCTGTGATTATCCTGGGGGGCATTTTTGGCGGGATTGTAACCGCCACGGAAGGTGCCGGGTTGGCCGTGGTGGCCGCTCTGGTTATCGGCGGGGCTATCTACCGGGAGCTGAGCTGGAAGCATCTGCGCAAGGCGATGATCGAAGGGGTCATGCAAACCGCCGTGGTGATGCTATTGGTTGCAACTTCAGCCGTGCTGGGTCTGTATCTGACCGAGATCCAGCTGCCTCAGAATTTTGCGCGCTGGGTTATGGAACTCACCAACAACAAGTATGCGGTTTTAGCGTTATTGAACTGCGGGTTGTTTGTGATCGGAATGTTTTTGCACGGCGCGGCGGCCATCATTCTGGTGGTGCCGATCGTCATGCCCCTGATCCATCAAATCGGTATAGATCCCATTCAGTTCGGCCTGATCATGACGCTCAATATCGCCGTTGGGCAGCAAACGCCGCCGGTCGCCAGCGTGTTGGTCACTTCCTGTTCGATTGCCAAAACCGATATCTGGGAAACCACCAAGGTCAACATTCCATTCATAGCTGTGTTGCTGGGTATACTTTTGATGGTCACCTACGTGCCGGCCATATCGCTGACACTGGTTGATTTTTTCTACAAATGATTCTGCATATGGGAGATCGCGAGATTGACGATTGACAAGCCTACGATTGCTCTACTGATGGGGGACCCGTCAGGCATTGGGCCGGAGCTGGTTGCCAAGCTATTGGCGATAAAGGATATATCCCAGCAGGCCAATTTATTTTTAATTGCCGATAAAGACGAGTTTTTAAAAGGACAGCGGATTGCTGGCGTTCGCGTTGCAGCCAGCGAGGTCGCCAATTTCGATGACGCGGATTTTTCAGACGATCGACCCGTATTATTCGATTATCACAGTCCGGTCAAAGGGCGGTTCACCGACGCTCAAGCCACCGCCGAAGGCGGACGCTATAGCCTGGAAACCATGCAAATGGCTTTGGATCTGGCGCTCAACGCCCAGGCGGATGCCGTTTGTTTTGCCCCTCTTAACAAGGAAGCCATGCATCTTGCGGGTATGACCGAAAGTGACGAACTGCACTGGTGTGCCCATCGCGTTGGATATGATAGCTACTTCTGCGAACTTAACGTGCTCAAAGAGTTATGGACAGCACGTGTTACTTCGCATGTGGCGCTTAAGGATGTTAGTTCCCTGATAACCGAAGAGCGGATCATCGCTTCCATTGACCTTGTTTGCAGATCTCTGAAACGGGCTGCGGTTGAAGCTCCGCGCATCGGGGTGGCAGCTCTCAACCCGCATGGGGGTGACGGTGGCAACTTCGGCCATGAAGAAATTGACATCATCGCACCGGCGGTCGAAAAGGCTCGAAATAAAGGCATTCAGGTCGACGGTCCCTTTCCGGCCGACACCATCTTTTTGAAGGGATTGTCCGGCGAATACGATGCTATTGTGACCATGTATCACGATCAGGGCCAAATAGCGATGAAGTTGGCCGGCTTTGATCGCGGTGTCACGGTTCTCGGAGGGGTGCCCATCCCCATTGCCACGCCGGCCCACGGCACGGCTTTCGACATCATGGGCAAGGGAACGGCCAATGTTTCAGCGATGCATCACGCTTTCGATCTGGCCTGCCGCATGGGGCTGCAGCACCGCCTGGAGTCGGCGAGATAAATACCGCGCCACCAGAGTTGATAAAAGGCAATATGTGGGTTGCTAATGTTTCCCTGAATTCCAGACCGCCGCCACTGCAATGATAGTGTCTTGCAGTGTTTGAAAAAGGAAACCTTTCATGCAGATTGGATTCATTGGGGCCGGTTTTATGGGATACGGAATCGCCTCCAACCTCCTGAAAGCGGGCCATTCGCTGCGGGTGATTGCCAATCGCAAGCGCGAAAACATTGAAAGACTGGTCCGGCATGGGGCCGCCGAGGCGAAAGGCTACGGTGAACTGCTTGCGGGAGCCGAGGCAGTAGTTTCCTGTGTGGGCACCGCCGAGCAGATCGAAGCAGTGGTAAACCGTGCCGAACCCCACCTGGATAAAAATTTACTCTGGATAGATTGCACGACATCCAAACCACAGACAGCCATAAAACTTCATCGTCGCCTCGAAAAATTTAAGGTCGATTTTATGGATGCGCCGGTGACCCGCGGCCCCAAAGACGCCGAAGCCGGCCGGCTGGTCTCATTTGTCGGCGCGGATCAGTCCGTTTATGAAGAAGCCCGCCCGCTGATTGCCTGCTACTCGGAATCGGTTGTCCGCATCGGCCCAGTCGGCTCGGCTCTGCAGGTCAAATTGCTGAACAACTTTATCACCATGGGCCAGGTCGCTCTGGTAGTTGAAGCCATACAGGCAGCCGCTCGCGCAGACATCGATCCGCGCACGTTATATGCGATACTTTCCCGGGGAGCGGCAAATTCCGGCACCCTGCAAAAAATGGTTCCGCCGGCCCTGGAAGGTGATTATACCGGGCACGCCTTCAGCCTGGGAAATGGCGCCAAGGATGTGCGCTACGGTATGGAGTTGTTTGCAGACAGCGAAACCGGTAAAATCATGACCGAAGCGTTGGCCCGGTATTACTCCCTTCAGCTGGATAAACATCCCCGGGATAGCCTGTTGAGTGAGTTGCTGGTGCCGGAGAAGCATTGAGATCAAATATCATATAATCGACCTCCAATTAGGCCACGTCCCATCCGCAGCTCTACTTCGCTGATGCTCGAACACTCTAAACACGGCGAAACCGTCCTGCCTCTTTGAGCACCATGGATCGGGCTATCAGAAAATTCAGGTGCTTTTGCATGATCATCTCCTCGGCCATGGCATAGAAATCCTGCGGCTCCCCCGGGTGCCGGCACACTATCCGCTGATGGACGATTTCCTCCAGGGTGTGGGGCTCAACCAGGTAGTCCAGCAACTGGCCTTCGCATTGACCGATTACCGCCAGGTATTGATCCCGGGGGTTTGTGGGATTTTCTTCGAATAGGCCGGCTTGATGGCCGGTCAGCCAGCTGGTTGCCGCAATCTGTTTCAGTCGTTCAATGGAAGCAATCGTATCCTCATTTAGAAATTCCTTGACAGGGCAGGGCCACATCGGCTAATCTCTCCATCAGTTGATGGAAACATTTGATTGAATTTATAGCTGGAAGCTATTGTTTGAAAGGAGGCGGTGAATGCCTTCACGCCTGGAAAAGGCCCGTAAAGATCCCAATTCAATGAAGGCCAAAATTCTGAGCTCAGCCCGGAAACTTTTTGGCGAATACGGGTACAACGATACCACCACCCGGATGATTGCCGGAGATGTGGGAATCGACATATCAACGCTTTACTATCACTGGGGCGAAAAGCAGGATTTGTACGAGGCGGTTCTGGCTGAAATCAGCGCAGAGATCCAGAACAAATTAAACGAAGTTGAAAAAAGAGTCAGCGGGCAATCCCTGGCAACCCGTCTTGAACTGGCCATCGACATGATGTCGGACTACCTTTTTTCCCATCCCGAAGTCTCAAACCTGATTCTGTTCGGATATTTCAACAAGACCCAGCATGGTGTCACCCTGGACATCGGAATGTCAAAGCACATTTCCAATATTGCCGTTGCCATGGGGCTTTCGAAGAACAGAGAATCGGTTTCGACCGAGGCGAAGGCCCGCATTTTGGCCGTTTGGAATACGGTGCTGAATTTTATCTCGGGCGAAAATTTTTTCCGGCCGCTGCTGGATACCAACCGGGATGAATATATCCAGGTGGTCAAGGAGACGCTTAAATTTATCCTTGTTCCGGCCTTCACGGCTGAAAAGAGTTGAACGGCCATAGACCATGACCGTTCATCGGTTCAAAGGTTCTGGGTTCAAAGGTTCAGGGTTCTGGGTTCAAAGGTTCAGGGTTCTGGGTTCAAAGGTTGAAGAATCTGAGGTTCAGTATTTCAGTTCTTCTGAGTTGCAGATTAACCCTGAACCCTGAACCTCAAGTACATACCAACCAAAGACAACGAAAGGAAACCTTACAATGGCGCTCAATCTTGATGCGGTCGGCAAGAAGATCGGCCCGTTTACGAAGGACTACACCTGGAAGGATGCCGTCCTTTATGCACTTGGTGTTGGTGCAGGCTTTTCCGATCTGGAGTACTGTTATGAAAAAGATCTGAAGGTCATTCCCAGCTTCGGCATCACCACGATCTACGATTTTATGGCCGAGGTGGCCACCACCAGCAATGTCAACCTGGCCGGGATCCTTCATGGAGAGCAGGAGCTCATCTTTCACAATCCGATCCCGCCTGAGGGGGCCATGATCACCGAGGGGGCCATCAAGCACTACTACGACAAGGGCAAGGACAAGGGGGCGTTGATTGTGGGCGAATTCGAGACCTCCCATTCCAACGGCCAGAAATTGTTCACCAGCATCGTGACGGTTTTCGCCCGCCTGGACGGCGGCTTTGGCGGCGAAAACGCCCCGGCGAAAGAGGTCGCTTTCCCGGACCGGGATCCGGACTTCGTGGTCGACGCAAGTCCTTCCGCAGACCAGCCCCTGATTTACCGGCTTTCAGGGGATGTGTTTCAGCTGCATGTCGATCAGGAATTTGCGGAAATGGCCGGGTTTGAAAAACCCATCATGCACGGGCTGTGCACCCATGGTTACGCCTGCCGTTCTCTGATCCAGACCTTTATCCCCGGTGAACCGGAAAAGGCCCGGCGCATGGACTGCCGCTTTAAAAGACCCCTGTATCCCGGCATGCCCGTTAGGATCGTCATCTGGAAAACCGATGAAGGCCGGGCCGTCTGGAAGGTCATCAATACCGAAACCAAGGAAGTGGTCATCGACAACGGCGTGTTCGAATACGGCGACATTCCCAAAACGGAGATCCGTTTTGACGGCCGCGTGGCCATTGTCACCGGTGCCGGTGCCGGGCTGGGCCGCACCTACGCCCTGGAGCTGGCCAAACGCGGCGCCAAGGTCGTGGTCAACGATCTGGGGGGCGCCCGGGACGGGTCCGGAGACGGCTCCCAGGCACCGGCGGATAAGGTGGTCGACGAAATCAAGGCCCTGGGGGGTGAGGCGGTGGCCAATTATGACAATGTGGCCACGGTCGATGGCGGCGCGAACATCGTCAAAACGGCCCTGGATGCATTCGGGACGGTGGATATTCTCATCAACAATGCCGGGATTCTGCGGGACAAGAGCTTTTTGAAAATGGAGCCCGAAAATTGGGCCGGGGTTTTGGATGTCCATCTCAACGGTGCCTACAACGTGTCGCGTCCGGCGTTTGCGGTGATGAAAGAAAAGGGGTACGGTCGCATCTTGATGACCACATCGGCGGCGGGTTTGTACGGCAATTTCGGCCAGACCAACTATACCGCCGCCAAAATGGGTCTGGTGGGACTGATGAACACCCTGAAGCTGGAAGGGCGCAAGTACAGCATCAACGTCAACACCATCGCGCCGGTGGCAGCCTCCCGGTTGACCGAGGATATTTTGCCGCCGGACTTTCTGGACAAGCTGAAACCGGAGCTGGTAACCCCCATGGCCCTGTATCTGGTGTCCGAGGTCTGCACCGCCAGCGGAAATATTTACAACGCCGGGCTGGGATGCTTCAACCGGGTGGCCATGGTGACCGGGCCCGGCGCAGTGGTGGGCGACGGCCAAAGCGTGCCAGCTCCGGAACAGCTGGTGGCCGAATGGGAAAAGATAACATCTCTGCAAGGGGCCAGAGAATATCAGGATGTCACCGAGCAAATCGGAGATCTGCTGGCGGCCTTTTCGAAACCGGCCGCAGCCTCGACCGGAGAAACCGCGGGGTTCGGTTCGGCGACAGACGTTTTCGACGCGATGCCCGCAGCTTTCGTGGCCGATGCGGCCTCGGGGGTGGACGTTGTCTTTCAGTACATCATTTCCGGTGAAGGGGGCGGCGACTGGCACAGCGTGATTAAAGATCAAACCTGCCGGGTGACTTCGGGTTCACACGCAAAACCGAATTGCACCTTGAAAATGGATGCGGCCGATTTTCTGGACATGATGAACGGGAAACTGCCGGCCATGCAGGCTTACACCTCGGGCAAGCTCAAAATCGAGGGTGACATCATGAAGTCGCAGTTGATCGAAAAGGTGTTCAAATGGAATAGATAAAAGGTAATGGGTGAGAGGTAATGGGTAATAGGTGAAAGAAATTAATCCGCCACCTATCACCCATCACCTATGAGCTCTAACCCAATTTATAAAGGAGAAATGAAGATGATCGGAATTACTTCCTACGGTGCTTATATTCCGCGGTTGAGACTGGACCGTATGGCCATCTTTCAAGGGATGGGCTGGTTTGCGCCTGCCATTATGATGGTGGCGCAGGGCGAGCGATCCATGTGCAACTGGGATGAAGACGCGATCACCATGGCGGTGGAGGCTTCGCGTGACTGTCTGCGCGGCCGGGATAAAAGCCAGCTGGACGCCCTGTACCTGGCTTCGACGACCCTGCCGTTTGCAGATCGCCAGAACGCCGGAATCGTGTCGGCCGCCCTCAACCTCAGAGATGAGATGATCACCGCCGACCACACCGCTTCCCAGAAGGCGGCCACCACTGCGCTCATAACGGCGCTCGAGTCGATCCAGAGCGGACAGCGGCACAATATTATGGTGACGGCCAGCGACAGCCGGGAAACCAAAACGGCCTATTTCTATGAAATGTGGTTCGGTGACGGGGCAGCCGCCTTAACCGTGGGCGATGACGATGTGATCGCCGAATACAAAGGCTCCTATTCGTTATCCATGGATTTTGTCGATCACTACCGCGGCGCCGATAAAAAATACGACTATGTCTGGGAAGAGCGCTGGACCAGAGATGCCGGATATGCCGAGATTATTCCCCGGGTCGTCAACGGCCTGTTTAACAAGTTGGGAATCGGCATGGATGATGTCGATCGGCTGGTTTACCCCTGCTTTTTTAAACGCGACCACCGCAATATCGCCGCCGGGCTGGGAGCGACCTCGGAAAAGCTGGTGGACAACATGCATGAGGTCTGCGGCGAGACCGGTGCGGCTCATTCATTTATGATGTTTATCAGCGCCCTGGAAGAGGCTCAGCCCGGGGATCGAATTCTGATGTGCGGTTTCGGTCAGGGCGCCAATGCACTGTATTTCGAGGTCACGGACAATATCACCAAACTGGCCGCCAGAAACGGGGTTGCCGGATCACTGGCCAATAAAAAGACAACGGACAATTATTTCAAATGGCTCAAATTCAGGGATCTGATCAAAACCGAAATGGGGATCCGGGCCGAGGCCCCGACCCAGACCGCCACCTCGGTTTTATGGCGCAAGAATAAAATGATTTTGGGACTGGTTGGGGGTAAATGCACCGAATGCGGCACCCCCCAGTTTCCCAAAGCCGATATCTGTGTCAATCCGGAATGCGGTGCGTTTCACAGCCAGGAGGATTACGAATTTGCCGATGTTCCCGCCCGGGTCAAAACCTTTACCGGCGACCTGCTTTCGGTATCGGTCGATCCGCCGGCCATCTACGGCATGGTACAGTTTGAAGGCGGCGGCCGGGCGGTGCTGGATTTTACCGATTGTGAACTCGATGACGTCAGGGTCGGTCTGCCCGTCAAAATGGGCTTCAAGCGCAAAGGGGTTGACAGGGAGCGCGGATTTGTAAACTATTTCTGGAAAGCCGTGCCAATACCCGGAGCAGCAGCGGAAAAGGATATGATCCGCTTTGATGACCGCGTGGCGGTAGTCACCGGTGCCGGTGCCGGTCTTGGAAAGGCCTATGCCCTGGAACTGGCCAGGCGGGGCGCCAAGGTCGTGGTCAACGATCTGGGCGGTGCCCGAGACGGCTCCGGCAAAGGATCGGCGTCGCCGGCCGACACTGTCGTAGATGAAATCAAGGCCCTGGGCGGTGAAGCCGTGGCCAATTACGACAACGTCGCCACCCCCGAAGGCGGTGAGAATATCGTCAAGACGGCCCTGGACGCCTTCGGTCGGCTCGACATCGTCATCAACAACGCCGGGATTCTACGGGACAAGAGCTTTATTAAGATGGAGCCGGAGAACTGGAAGGCGGTGATGGATGTGCATCTCAATGGTGCCTACCATGTGACCCGCCCGGCCATGGCCGCGATGAAAGAAAACGGCTACGGCCGGATCGTCATGACCACATCGGCAGCCGGATTGTACGGCAATTTCGGCCAGAGCAATTATTCAGCCGCCAAAATGGCGCTGGTAGGTTTGATGAATACCCTCAAGCTGGAAGGCCAGAAATACAACATTAAAGTCAATACGATTGCCCCCATCGCCGCATCACGGCTGACCGAAGATGTCATGCCGCCGGATCTGTTTGAAAAATCGAAACCTGAGTTTGTCGTTCCCATGGTGATGTATCTTTGCGGTGAGAACTGTGCCGAATCCGGGGCCATATTCAACAGCGGCATGGGATATTTTAACCGGGCCGTCATCCATACGGGTCCCACCGTTCAGCTTGGGGATCCGGACAATCCGCCCACCCCGGAGCAGATCCACGAAAACTGGGACAAAATCAATTCAATGGACGGTGCCAGGGTAATGGAGGACGCCAACGCGGCCATTTTCGCCCTGATCGCGCCGCCCTCCGAAGCGGCAGAATCAGAGGAAACTGCCTCCCAGCAAGGCAGTGACGTGCAGGCGATTTTCGATAAAATGATGGGCAGCTTCAAAGCGGAGGCGGCTGCCGGTGTCGATGTCGTCTTCCAGTTTAGTATATCCGGCCAAGGCGGCGGCGAGTGGTATTGCATCATCAAAGATGCGGCCTGCACGGTTGCGAAGGGAACCCACGCAAAACCCGCCTGCACCATCAAAATGGCGGCAGCAGACTTTCTGGCCATGATGGGCGGCAAGCTGCCGGCCATGCAGGCCTTCACTTCCGGCAAGCTGCAGATCGGAGGCGATGTGATGAAATCGCAGCTGCTGGAAAAACTTTTCGTAATAGGGTAGGCAGCAGAATAGTCAAATAGAAAAAGAGTCGAATAGAGAATCAGTTAAATAGAAAATAGTCGAATGGTCAGATGGTGTGATCAGCAGGGTCAGTAACTTCAAACCCATCAGCTAATTAACGAATCAACCAATCAACCAATTTTTCCGGAGGAAAAATTATGGCTACAGGAATAAAAGATAAAGTTGCAATCATCGGTATGGGCTGCACCCGATTCGGGGAGCGCTGGGACATGGGGGCAGAAGAGTTAATGGTCGAGGCCTTTAAAGAGTGCCTGGAGGATGCGGGTATCGAAAAAAAAGAGATCGGTGCGGCCTGGCTGGGAACCTGTTTTGACAGCATCAATGTGGGTCGCAGTGCCCTGCCGCTTTCAATTACCCTGCGGTTGCCCAACATACCGGTTACCCGGGTTGAAAATTTTTGCGCCACCGGTACCGAGGCCTTTCGCGGTGCCTGTTATGCGGTGGCTTCCGGGGCCTATGATATTGCGCTGGCCCTGGGCGTGGAAAAGCTCAAAGATACCGGATACGGCGGCCTGCCCAGTTTTACGGGATCGGATTCCGGCAGCCTGATGTGGCAGTGGTTTCCCAACATGACGGCTCCCGGTGCTTTTGCCCAGCTTGCCAGTGCATATACCGCCAAATACAACATTACCGATCAGGACATCAAACGGGCGATTGCCCATGTCTCGGCCAAAAGCCATGCCAATGGCGCCTTGAATCCCAAAGCCCATCTGCGCAAAGCCGTCAGCGAGGACCAGATTATGGCGGCCCCGATCATTGCCCATCCGCTGGGGCTTTTCGACTGCTGCGGGGTAAGCGACGGCGCGGCCTGCGCCATTGTCACCACACCCGAGATGGCCAAACAGCTGGGTAAAAAGGATTTTATCACCGTCAAGGCCTTGCAGCTGGCGCTCAGCAGCGGCGAGGAATTGGGATACAACGACTGGGACGGCGATCATTTTGTCACCACCAGCAAATGCAGCACCAGAGCCTACGAGGAGGCGGGCATCCAAGATCCCAAAGAGGAGATCAGTATGATGGAAGTGCACGATTGCTTTTCCATTACGGAACTGGTGACGATGGAAGATTTGCATTTATCCGAGCGGGGTGAAGCCTGGCGCGACGTGATGGATGGGGTCTTCGACCGTGACGGCAAAATTCCCTGCCAGGTGGACGGCGGCTTGAAATGTTTCGGGCACCCCATCGGCGCCTCGGGTCTCAGAATGCTCTACGAGATGTATCTTCAGTTTCATGGACGTGCCGGCGAGCGGCAGCTGGAAGATCCTAAATTCGGTCTGACCCATAACCTGGGCGGCTTTCCCGCTATGAACGTTTGCAGTATTGCCATAGTAGGGAGGTACGAGGGATAATAGGTTGAGGGCAACGCCTTCGGCGGTTGGCGGTTTGAGGTTAGAGGTTGGAGGATGAGGTGTCAGAATATAAAAAGATCCAATCCTTTTTTGCCTCCAACCTCCAACCTTAAGCGCAGCGATCCTAACGCACGAACGAAGAGATTACCAGACATGGAAATTTTAAATTATTCTAAGGATCACAACGAATTTCGAGAACGGTTGAGGGCCTTCCTGGAAAAGGAGATAACACCCTTCGGTGATCAATGGGAAAAAGACGGGATTGTACCCAAAAGTGCCTGGCAGAAAATGGGGCAGGGTGGCTTTTTGTGCATGGATGTCCCCGCCGAATACGGCGGCATGGGGGGCGATTTTCTGTACGCTTTCATCGCAGCCGAAGAGATGACCCAGACCTGGATTACCGGGCTGGCGACCCCCCTGCACAGTGACATCGTGGTTCCTTATATCACCTCCTTCGGTTCAGAAGAAATCAAGAAAAAATATCTTCCCGGCTGCGTATCGGGTGATATTGTGACGGCGGTGGCGATGACCGAACCGGGTGCCGGCAGCGACCTGGCGAGCATTGCCACCACGGCGGTGGAGGAAGGTGAAGAGGTCGTCATCGATGGCTCCAAGACCTTTATTTCCAACGGCTTGAATGCCGATCTGGTTGTGGTGGCCGCCAAGGACCCGGCCGTCGAAAATCCCTATGAAGCCCTTTCGCTTTTCGTGGTTGAGACCCAGACCCCCGGATTTTCAACCGGGCGCCACCTGGAAAAGATGGGCATGTGGAGCCAGGATACTGCGGAGCTGTTTTTTTCAAAATGCCGTATCCCCCGGAAAAACCGCCTGGGCGAAAAGGGCATGGGTTTTTTGATGCTGATGGATAAGCTCCAGCAGGAAAGGCTGGTATGCGCGATTATGGCGGTTACCGGCGCGGAGCGCATCCTGGAGTGGACCGTCGATTACTGCAAACAGACCACTGTTTCCGGAAAACCCCTTTCAAAATCACAGGCGGTGCAGTTTGCCCTGGTGGAGTTGTCGACCGACGTCAAGCTGGGCCGAACCTTTGTCGAAAAACTGGTGGCGGATCACGTTGAAAAAAAAGATATCATCATTGAAACATCCATGGCCAAATACTGGACCACCGAGATGTTGAACCGCGTGGCCAACCGCTGCCTGGATCTATGCGGGAATTTCGGCACCCTTGAGAAGTGCAAGATCGTCAGGGCCTGGCGCGATGCCAAGATCATGACGATTTTTGCGGGCACGAACGAGGTGATGAAGAATATAGCGGCCAAGTTCATGGGCCTATAAGAAGCTCATAGCTCATAGCTGATAGCTGGTAGTCTAAAGGATTAAAATCCATTTTACTTTGAGCTATGAGCTCTAGGCTATGAGCTATCAATATAAATTGCTATTTAACTATTTTTCTGATTCCATCGGAGGTTTTATGGAAAAATACGATGCCGTCGTGATTGGGGCCGGCAATGGCGGGCTCACGGCCGCGGCGACCCTGGCGCGCAAGGGTCTGAATGTGATGCTGCTCGAGCGGCACAATATTCCCGGGGGTGCCGCCACGAGTTTCTGCCGGGGCCGTTTCGAGTTCGAGGTGGCGCTGCATCAGCTCAGCGGGCTGGGCACACCGGAAAAGCCCGGCCTGTTGCGCCTGGATCTGGATAAGCTCGGGGTGCTGGATGATCTCGAGTTCGTGGAAATCTCCGATCTTTACCACGTGGCCGCACCGGACGGGTTCAACATTACCCTCAGGACGGATCGTGATCAAACCATTGCCGTGTTGAAAGAAGCCTTTCCCGAAGAACAAGATGCCATCCAGCGGTATTTTGATCTAATGACCAGTTACGCCAATGACATGATCGGTGCATTTATTTTTCGTGATCAGGAACCGTCCCGCGAAAAGTATCCCAACCTGTATAAATATGCGCTTCAAAATTC
>JAFDCJ010000226.1 GCA_019312835.1 Deltaproteobacteria bacterium | reverse complement strand
TGACAACACCACTGCCGGAGACCCCGGCCGGGGTTCTGGGTGAATCCGCTTTCGAGATCATAAGTAATTTGATGGAAGGAAAAAGATGTGTGGCGATAGGCCCGGGGCTGGGGCAGGATGAGGAGACCAAACGCCTTGTCCACAAAATCGTCGAATCCTCCCCTATTCCAATCGTCATCGATGCCGATGGGCTGAACAACCTGGCTGCCAGCCCCCGGGTCCTTGAAGGCGCCTGCGCTCCCGTCATCTTGACGCCGCATCCCGGTGAAATGGCGCGCCTGGCGGATATCCCAACCGGCACCGTCCAGCAGGACCGCATAAAATGCGCCCGGGATTTTGCCACCGCTTACAATGTCCATGTCATCCTGAAAGGCGCCCATACGGTGATCGCACACCCCGACGGTCAGGTGGTTATCAATCCCACCGGCAATGCCGGGATGGCCTCCGGCGGCATGGGTGATGTTCTGACCGGCATGATTGCCGGTCTGATAACCCAGGGGATTGCACCGCCCGAGGCCTGCCGGGTCGGCGTCTATTTGCACGGGGCTGCAGCCGACAGCCTCGCCCAAAAAATGGGCCCGTACGGCTATCTGGCCGGGGATGTTATGGAGGCAATTCCTGGTGAAATTAAGAAAATTGTTTGCAACGAGTCGACAATTTTTATGGAGGTATGAGTAAAATTCCAAGCACCAAATACCAAATCTCAAGCAAATCCCAATGACCCAAATCCGCTTATATGGCCAATAAAAAAATAAATATTAAGACCCATTCGGCTGATGAAACCCGGAAACTGGGTCAAAAAATCGGCACCCTGACAAACCAGCCACTGATCATTGCCCTTAGCGGAGATCTGGGCAGCGGTAAAACCGCTTTTGTGCAAGGCCTTGCCATGGGTCTGGAGGTCCCGGACGACTATTACATCACCAGCCCGACCTTCACCCTGATCAATGAATATCCAGGGCGTCTGCGCCTGATGCATGTGGATCTATATCGCTTGGATGGCATTGCCGACCTTGAAGACCTCGGCCTGGACGAAAGCTTGTATGATCAGGCCGTCATCGCCATCGAATGGGCCGATAAGCTGTCGGACAGACTGCCGGCGAGCCATCTCGCCGTCAGCATGGAAATCATCGATGATAACTGCCGCACCCTGAGTCTGGATGCGACTGGACATCATGAGGTGAATTTGCTATTAGCTCTGATGGACGCATTGGCGGAATAGTTTCAACCCAAATCGAATAATCCGAGGGGTCGAAGGGTTCAACAGTTCGCCCCTTGTATGATCTAAGGAGTTATGTAACCAAAATGAGCCTAATTGTACAAAAATTCGGCGGCACCTCTGTAGCGGATCCGGAGCGCATCATGAATGTCGCCAAACGGGTTGCCAAAACCTATGACCAGGGAAACGATGTCGTGGTGATCTTGTCGGCGATGGCCGGCGTCACCGACGGCTTGATCGCAATGGCTCGCAAAGTCTCGGAATCTCCCGACAATCGGGAGCTTGACGTGCTTCTGGCCACCGGGGAACAAACCACCTGCGCCCTTCTGGCGATGAACTTGAAATCAATGAATTATCCGGCTCAGTCTTTGATGGGTCACCAGGTTGAGGTAATGACCGATCACTGCTTCGGCAATGCCCGCATTCTGGACATTAAGGCCGATCGTATCCGGGAGCTCTTAGAGAAGCGCCATATCGTCGTGGTGGCTGGATTTCAAGGCTGCGACCCCGACGGCAACATCACCACCCTCGGACGGGGAGGGTCCGACACATCCGCTGTTGCCATCGCCGCGGCTGTCAAGGCGGATGTCTGCGAAATTTACACGGACGTGGACGGGATTTATACCGCTGATCCCAATATTTGCCCTAAAGCCCGCAAGCTTGATACCATATCCTATGACGAAATGCTGAACATGGCCAGCCTGGGTGCCAAAGTGCTGCAAATTCGGTCGGTGGGATTCGCCAAGAAATACAAAATTCCGGTGCATGTGAGATCATCTTTCAGCGAAGAGGAGGGAACCATGGTAGTAGATGAAAATTCCGGCATGGAACGTTTGGTCGTTTCCGGTGTCACCCACGATACTAACCAAGCCCGGATCACCCTTAAAAAAGTCCCGGATCAACCCGGGGTGGCGGCCAAGATTTTTTCGCCCATGGCCAGTGCCGGAATAGTTGTGGATATGATCATCCAAAATACACGGGCCGAAGGACAAACCGATCTGACCTTTACGGTGCCTCGAAATGACTTTAAAAAAGCCCTTAAACTGCAAAAAGAGGTGGCGGCTGACATTGGTGCTGAAGAAGTGTTCGGAGACCAAAATATTGCCAAAATATCCGTCATCGGCGTTGGCATGAAGGATCATTCGGGGGTCGCCTCCACCATGTTCGCTGCCCTGGCCAACGAAAACATAAATATTACCATGATCAGTACATCTGAAATCAGAATTTCCTGCGTTATCGAGGAGAAATACGCCGAGCTGGCGGTACGGGTGCTGCATACCGCCTTTGGGCTGGATACTCGGGAATGAATGGATTTGGGATGAGGGATTGCAGATTGGCATAGAATTCACCTCGCAACGCGCAACCCGCAACTAGCAACCCGTAAGTCGCAGCACGAATCGATGAGAAAATTTAGCCCCGATCAATTATTATTGGCTTTGCTGTTAGGGGCCATCATTATGGGACTGACGATTTATCGGATCATCAGTATTTTTTAGGTCGGCCCCGGTGAAGCTGCATCTCGCACCAATCCAAGGAATCTCAGGTGCGTGCCCGTCACTAGCGGTTAACATCCCGCCCTGCAGGCATATCTCGAAATAAGGGGATAAATTGAGCCATGATCGCCCGCGACATAATGCAGACCCATTATCTTACCCTTGCCCCCTCCGATACGATCGCTGAGGCGGTCAACACATTTCACCGGGCGGCTGCCTCGGAGAAGAAAAAAGTATTCGGCCTGATGGTCACAGACGATAGCGATCATCTGGTGGGTATGCTGTCCATGTACGACATTTTGTTGTTCATCCAACCTAAGCATATTCAAATATGGGGCGAAATGGAGGATCTGGATCCTTCAGAGCTGTATGAGGAACGGCTTCAGCAAGTGAAATCGATTCTGGTCGGTGATATTATGACCGCTGAGGTGGTAACCATATCTCCGGATACCCATCTGATGGTGATTGCCGATATTATGATTAAAAAGCATATTCGGCGATTGCCGGTCGTCGATGATCGCGAAGTCGTCGGTATCGTTTATGTTTCTGATGTGTTTCACCATTTATTGGAACAATTCTTTCCCCCCGGAACCGCTTCCAGCCGCCGGTCTTAATGGCCGGAAGATGATCCCGTACCAGGCAGCGTCAACGAGCACCCGCAAAGCGGGTGGCTCGGATTTTCCCGCCCTCATGGGCGAGGGAAGACAACAGCACGTCAGTGTTTTGAGCGTTGCGGTTGTCATCCGCCTCAGGCGGATTTGAAAACAACCCATCAGGCCGGCGGCCAATCCAGGCCCCGCCCCTGACCTGAGCCCCCGAAAGAGGTCATGATATGCCCCGTGTCATCAAGCGACATGTGTTAAGCGGCATTACCGTCAAAGAAGCCATGCGCCGGCAGGTGATCAATTTGTCCCAGAGCGCGCCCATCGACTATTGCATCAACCGGATGATAAAATATAAAATCAATTCGGTCCTGCTCTATAACAGCGATGAGCGTCCCGCTGGAGTCGTAACCAAAACTGACATCATGAGTGCCTTTTACGCCGAATTGCCAATCAAATCACCGGCAGAAAACATAATGGTGGGACCGCCCCTGTGCTGCCATCCGGATGACGAACTCGAACTGGCCCTGGATTGCATGCACCAGAACGGCGTGCATCGGCTTTACGTGATCGGAACGGATGCGGCAGAGGTCATCGGCGTTCTGGCTTACCCGGACATCGTCGGACTTTTGTATCGCTATTGCCGGGCCTGCAACAAAGGGTTTATAAAGGCCAGAGGAAGCGACCCAGCCGATGAATACCGCCGCATGAAGGTCCAAGACGTCATGACGGGCCATGTGACGGCCTGCCTGCAAACTGACACCCTGGTGACGGTCATTGAGGAGCTTACCAAACACCGCTGTGGTGCGGTGTTAATTACCGGCGCCGAAAACAAGGCGGTGGGGGTGGTGTCTAAAACCGATTTGATCGTGGCTTACAAACATGGCGTCAGAGCGGATGTCAGCGCCCGAGCGGTGATGAGTAAACCGGTAAAGTCCTGCAGCGCAGGAGCGAAATTATCCGACGCCATCCAACTGATGTTGCTCCGGGATGTGCAGCGAATCTTCATCCACACTGCCGACCCCTCGCAAATCGTCGGTGTCCTGTCACTTTCAGATGCCGCCAGGTTCCGTTCCGGTTCCTGCCACGCCTGCACTGCCAGCCGTATTCTGTAAACATGAATGACGAACGTCGAAGTTCGAATGACGAATGCTGGAATCGCTCAGGCTCTATCGTTTAGAAGAATTAAAATCGACAGAATACCTTAAATTCAACATTCGTCATTCTTCATTCGTCATTCCAAGTGCCTGCTCGATCTCTTCGGCAACCCGTCGGGCAGCCTCCCGGGGGTCGGCTGCATCCCGGATGGGTCTGCCGATGACAAGGTAGTCGGATCCATTGGTGACGGCCTGGGCGGGTGTGGTAACGCGCTGCTGGTCATCTTTCTTTCCGACAGCCCAGTCGGGGCGAATACCCGGCGTGACGGTAACAAAATCAGCGCCGATTTGCATCTTGATCACCCTGGCCTCAAGCCCGGAACATACCACACCGGAACAACCCGCTTCTGCGGCCATCCGAGCCCGTTTTAAAACCAGCCTGGACATATCCGAATAAAACTCAGAGCGATAGCCGGCGGCTTCGATATCGTGCGCCGCAATACTGGTCAGAACCGTTACGCCGAGGATGCGCACCTTTGCCCGGCTGCCCGCCACGGCGGCCTCCAGCATTTTGGGCGTTTCCCCGCAGTGAACAGTTGCAAAATCAACGCCCAGGTCAGCGACGCCATTCATGGCCCGGGATACCGTCGCCGGAATGTCATGCAGCTTCAAATCCAAGAACACCCCGGCCGAACCAGCTGAATTGATAAATCGAACAATCTCAGGACCCGAGCGAATGAATAGCTCGAGCCCCACTTTGAACAGCCCCACGCGATCAGCTAAAAGCTTGACATAGCGCTTGGCTTCATCGTCTGATGCCACATCCAGGGGAAAGACAATGTAGTCTTTGGCGTTGCGCATACTGAAATCCTTATCAAATGTCTAATGTCTAAAGACTCCCGGGGCACCCAGCCCAGTTCTCCTTCCAGTTGGCTGCAATCTATCGCATATCGCAAATCATGGCCGGGTCTGTCTTTGACAAAAGTGATCAAATCCCTGCGGGAGGTCCGATCGGCTCGGGGCTGCATGTCATCCATCAGATCACAAATCATGTTGACGGTATCAATAATGGCAAGCTCACAGCGACCGCCTCGGCTTGAATGAACACATAGCGCCCGGGTAATTTGCAAGCGACATCGGCGAGATTCTCAGGATTCCCGGCATAGGTTAGCTTATCGACATTAATAACGCCTCCGCCGCAATCGGACGCCAGCAGCAGGTGGCGGATAAATACACTTCCGCTGAATCCGCACCCGCCGGCAACCATCATGTGCTTCATAGATCCTCCTGGTCCAGGCTGAATAAGAGACATCTGCTGCTGTTGCGTTAACACAGGTTCATCTGTTTTCATATCCTAAATTTCCAGAGCCATAAAGCACTTTTTCATACATGCCCAAGCGGGCATCAAGAATTCTATTGAAATAATCAAGTATAAAATGTATAAATATATATTTGTAATATTTACAGGTAAATAACCCAGACAATCCATGCAAATCCAACAACATCACCATGTGGCTGCCGGCAGTTTTTATGTCAGTCACAGCAAGCCGCTGATCCTTCAGTCTTTTCTCGGGACATGTGTCGGTGTGGCCCTTTTTGACGCCGAAGCGCAAGTCGGTGGCTTAATTCATCTACTGCTGCCGGAACCGGCTTCCCAGACCGACCGCACCCAGCCTGAAAAGTATGCTTCAACCGGCTTTCCCCTGTTTCTTGAAGCCCTCTATAACCAGGGGGCTCGGCAAAATGGTCTGAAAGCGTATATCGCCGGCGGCGCCCTGGTGGGACCGTTGAATGACGCCGATTTGAACCTGGATATCGGTGGCCGGACCGTGGAAACCGTCCGGCAATATCTCAGAGCGGAGAAGATTAAGGTTGAGATATCGGAAACCGGCGGGTTCTTCACCTGCAACATAAACCTGAACATGCAAACCGGGCAATGCACCATCGAGCCGGCTCCGTTGGACAGGGATCCAATCCGCGGCGCCATCCGTTTATCGACGGCCGAAGACATCGATCGCGCCATGGAGTCCATCCAGCCGATTCCCCAGGTGGCGCTGAAAATTTTAAGATTGATTGACAATGAAGAATATGAGATCAAAACCCTGGCTGAAGAAATCCGCAAGGATCAGGTTATCAGTGCCCGCACGCTTAAACTGTGCAATTCGGCGGCCTTTTCCGGCAGCAGCAAGGTCGAATCTCTGGATCAGGCCCTCGTGCTTTTGGGGTTGCGACTGCTCGTAAAATTGGTTATCTCGGTCTCGGTCAATGAGCTTTTCAGCCACTCGGGCCTGGGATATTCTTTGTGCAAAGGCGGGTTGTACTATCACGCTATCGGCACGGCCATCATTGCCGAAAAGCTGGCCGATTACACCGGCAGCGCCGAACCCGGCTTGGCTTACACGGCCGGACTACTGCATGATATTGGCAAAGTTGTCCTCGATCAGGCTATCGCCTCGGCTTATCCACTTTTTTACCGGAGGCTGATGGAAGGGGAACATAATTCTATAGACGCGGAAACCGAAATCCTGGGTTTCGATCACACCCAGGTTGGCGCAAAACTGGCCCGCAAGTGGTCGTTTCCGGAATCACTCTGCGACATTATCCGCCACCATCACGGGCCTGAAAAGGCAAGCCGCCACCTGGAGCTGGCGCATGTGGTTTACCTGGCGGACCTACTCATGACCAGATTCCACTGCGGCCTCGAGTTGGAACGGCTGGACACCGAAAGCCTCGCCTCAAGAATGGAGGCCATCGGGCTGTCCACTGAAAAATTTCCTGAGATTGTGGACTTGATACCACTCGGTGTATTCGGATCATCACCGGAAATGACATTTTTGATGTGATTGCAGAAGGTTGCTTTTGTCTGACCCGGACCAGGCCAGACCAAAATGAAAACAAAACACGAAGAGCCCAGAGACTCTGATCAACTGATAATGAGATGGTTTATTCCGGAGACTTTTTACCCTTAGTGGTGAAACAATTTTTCAATACATCGAACCGTACCACATTAAAACATACAGCATATGAGCCCGAAGAAAATATCACCAAACCAGCAAAACATGCTGCGGATGCTTCCCGGCGTTGATCACGTTCTGGAAATCTGCAGCACACAGCCTTTTTCCAAGGATGTTCCAAAGGCCGTGCTCGTGAACGCCATCCGCAGAATCCTTGGTACGCTGCGTAGCGGCATCCTTGACTCCGAAGGCGAAATCGCAGCGGAAAGCCTGTCGGATAACAGTATTACCGCCGTGGTCATGGCAACTGTATTCCAGGCCATGACACCCAATTTGAAGCCGCTGGTCAATGCTACCGGTGTGGTTGTGCACACCAATCTCGGTCGTTCGTTGCTGCCTAAAACGGTGATTGAAAACGTGGCTGTCATCGCCGGCTGTTATTCCAACCTGGAATATGACCTGGCAGCCGGTAAAAGAGGTTCCAGGCATGCCGTGGTCGAAGAACTGCTGTGTGACATCAGTGGCGCCCAGGCGGCCATGGCCGTCAATAACAATGCCGGAGCCGTCTTACTTTGCCTGGAGACCATTGCCAGAGACCGGGAAGTCATTGTTTCCAGGGGAGAACTGGTCGAGATCGGCGGTTCTTTCAGGGTGCCCGATGTCATGGCCAAAAGCGGGGGGATTCTAAAAGAGGTCGGCACCACCAATCGCACCCATTTAACAGATTATCAAAATGCAATTGGCGTCAACACCGCCCTGCTGCTCAAAGTGCATCGCAGCAATTACAGTGTCATCGGGTTTACGGCTGAGGTTGGTTTACAGCAACTCGTTGAACTGGGTGCCCGCCATACGATTCCAGTCATGGAGGATCTCGGAAGCGGTACCTTTATCGATTTTTCAAAATACGGCCTGGCGAAAGAACCCACCGTGCAAGAATCAGTGGCGGCCGGCACCGATATCGTCACGTTTAGCGGTGACAAACTACTCGGAGGCCCTCAAGCGGGAATCATCGTGGGCAAAAAAACGATCGTGGACCGGGTCAAGCAGAATCCTCTCGCCCGGGCGCTGCGCCTCGATAAAATGACGCTGGCCGCTCTTGAAAGTACCTTGCGGCTTTATCGGGATGAAGACAAAGCGGTTGAAATGATTCCCACGCTGCGAATGTTGACCATGAAGCCGGGCGATTTAAAGCGCCGGGCGGTCACCCTGGCTGAGGAACTGCAATCTATCGGCAATAGGCGGATGGAAATTACCATCATGGAGCGATCTTCCAGGGCCGGCGGCGGGGCTCTGCCGCTGTTGGAACTGCCGAGCAAATGCCTGGGCATAACGATCAAGGGCATGTCGCCCAATGCACTGGAAAAGAGCCTGCGTCAAAATGATCCGCCCATTATCGGGCGCATCGAAAGCGATGTCTATATCATCGATCCCAGAACCCTGACGGATGACGATCTGCCGATCATAGGCCAGGCGTTTAAAAAAATTATAAAGGGGCTCGCCTGACCATGAAAGCGGACACCCTTTCAGCCCGCAGGAAAAAGATGAAAATCGAACGCGATTAGAAGTTAGGTTATGACAACTGAAAAAAAAATACTGCACCACAGCCATGAATCAACGCGTGATTTTTTGTTTTCGAAGACCGACACCGAGCGGTTAAAGGAAGTTAAAAGCCATGCAACCATTGATGCCGATCAGGCCGTCAAATCCGCTCATCCGGATGTACTCAGCGGCAGTGATTTCATCGACCAGGCCCTTGAACAGTTGGAGCGTGCGGCGCAATTCAGCGCCCTGGTCATCCGGCTTGATCAGCTGATAGAAAAAAGCGGTCCGAACCACCCGGCCGGGGATCATCAGGGGGCGGTTGATGCCGCTGGCATTTTGAATGAGCTGTGCCGCCTGGAAGGCGGCTTGTGGGGCATCCTGGAAAACGGACTCTTCGGCAGCTTTTTCCCGGACCGCAACGGATCGGCTGGTCTGGAGCTGGCCCGTAATTTTCAGCACCAGCTGAAGGAGCAAACCGGTCATACGGTTACCATCGGAATCGCCGCTTTTCCCACGATCACTTATCCAAAATCGGAAATCATTAACAATGCCCGCAAAGCGCTTGACCACGCCACTTTTTTTGGGGCTGACAGTTCCGCTGCCTTTGATGATGTCAGCTTAAACATCAGCGGCGATAATTTCTACGAAGAGGGCCAAATTGCAGAAGCCATCCACGAGTTTAAATTGGCCCTTAAACTCGATCCCCGTAATGTAAACGTGCACAACAGTCTCGGCGTGTGTTATGGTCTCCAGAATCGGTATGATGAAGCCATTGCCGAATTTGAAAAGGCGATTGCACTGGAGCCGGAGGAATACATGGCGTTGTACAACCTGGGACTGATCCATCTTTTGATCGAGCAGAAGGATCGTGCCCTGGAACTCTTTCTCGCGGCTGATAAAATCAATGGGGACAATTATGAGGTGGCTTTTCAAACCGGAAAGCTTTACCTGGAAAAAGGCCATATTGAAAAATCCAGGACCTATCTCGAACGCGCCGCTGAATTAAAGCCGACATCCGGTCAAGCCTACCGCTATCTGGGGGACTGCTACGCTGCCGGTCACAAGCTCCAGGCCGCCATCGCAGCCTATAAAAAGGCAATTAAGCACAATCCGCAGGATGCCGCCGCAATGTCGGCCCTGGGGAAAATTTTTGACGACCAGGGTGAAAATCCGGAAATCGCGCGGATGTTTTTGCGCGAAAGCATCGCCCTTTCACCTGAAAACGGCCTTTTTCACCATCGGCTCGGACGGCATTTCTCCCATCAGCAGCGCCTCGACGATGCCTTGAAGGAATTTGTCAGAGCCAAATCACTCGGCTATGATGCCACTGAAGATATCAAGGCCATCAAAGCGCGCAAAAAGGTTGAAAAATGAAAGATGTCATCCTAAGCATCCTGGAGGCGGCCGTCACTGCCAAACGCACCTGTGTGGAATCCAACGTGGACAATCTTATCAAAGGGACAGACTTGCTCACAGCCTGCCTGCGGGCAGGCGGCAAAGTCCTTATTTTTGGCAACGGCGGCAGCGCTGCCGACGCGCAGCATCTGGCGGCCGAATTGGTTAATCGTTTCCAGATAGAGCGCCCTCCCCTGGCCGCCATTGCCCTGACCACCGATTCGTCCGTATTGACCAGCATTGGTAACGATTACCATTTTGATGAAATTTTTTCTAAACAAATCAGCGCGTTGGGTAAAAAGGGGGATATTGCCTGGGGGCTGAGCACCAGCGGCAACTCACCCAATGTCATCAAGGCCTTCGGCACCGCCCAAAAGCTTGGGATGGCCACCATCGGCATGACCGGTCGGGGGGGCAAGATCGCCCGGTGTGCCGACCTCGTATTTGCCGTGGCGTCCGACACCACGGCCAGGATCCAGGAAATCCATATTATGTTGGGTCATATCCTTTGTGAGCTCCTGGAAAGAGCGCTTTACCCGGAAGAATTTCTACCAAAAACCTGAAAAATTCGGGGACTTAATTCCATGGCCAAAAAATTTAAACCCCTCGATTTGAGCAAACTAAAGACCTACAGCCTTTCCGATCGCCCAAGCAAGGTAAAGACCGATGACTTTGCCAGGATCTGGCAAAAGGGGTCATCTTTTCGGGTTTTCTTGGATAGTCTTCCAGATATTCTGGCAGGCCGGGACCTCCGCGAGGTTATATCCGCTATCGCTGCCGCCCATGTCGACAACCGTACCATCATATTCGGTATGGGCGCCCATGTGATCAAGGTCGGGCTCAATCCTATTGTCATCGACTTGATGGAACGCGGCCTCATTACCGCGGTTGCCATGAACGGCGCCGGTATTATCCATGATGCGGAGCTCGCCATGATAGGCCAGACGTCAGAGGATGTCGCCGCGGCCATTGGAGACGGCACTTTCGGCATGGCCCGTGAAACCGGTAACTTTTTGGGCGAGGCCATCAAAACCGTGAAAGGCCATAAAACCGGCCTGGGGGAAGCCGTCGGTCAAGCCATCATCGATCAGCAGCTGCCCATGATGGATCAAAGTATCCTGGCGGCTGGGGTGCGATTGGATATCCCGGTTACCGTCCATGTTGCCATCGGAACCGATATCATTCACATGCACCCGGGCTTTGATCCCCAGAAAACAGGGGCCGCGACCCACCGCGATTTTCGACAGTTTGCATCCATTGTGGCTACCCTTGAAAAAGGGGTTTACCTAAACGTGGGATCTGCGGTAATCTTACCGGAAATATTTTTAAAGGCCACCACCCTTGTGCGCAACCTCGGATATTCACTGGATGAATTTACGACGGTCAACCTGGATTTCATTAAACATTATCGTCCGCTGACCAACGTGATTGCCAGGCCGACCGCCAGAGGCGGACAGGGAATCGGCATCGTCGGGCATCACGAAATTCTCCTGCCGCTGATTGCTGCCGGGGTAATAGAGCTGCTCGAATAGACCGCTCTTGCATTCTTTGGGCCGATGATTATTATTCAACAGCCGGGGGGTGAGTAGTGGAAGCTGTTTCAAAATTGTCGGTTACGATCAGGGGCCTCGCTAACGCGGGATGCCATGTCTAATCTTAACAGATCAAGGTATGCCTCAGGGCCGTCGATTCGGGTTCAAAGCGCCGTCACGCCGGCGGCGTGATTCGTCGGTGAGCATTTTAAACCGAACTGCAGCGCAGCCATTGCGTGTAAGATGCATTTTTAAAACAGCTTCCAGAAGGAGATTATTGAATGCCGATCTACGAGTACCGCTGTGAAAAATGCGGTAAAAATTTTGAATGTCTGATCATCGGATCGGATCAGCCGGAATGTGCCGCCTGCAACAGTAAAAACGTGACCAAGTTGATGTCGGCCTGCGGGTTTGTCAGCAAGGGCGGCGGTGGCGAGACCGTGTCATCATCCGCAGGATCGTCCTGCAGTGGCTGCTCCGCAGGCAGTTGCGCCGGGTGCAGTCCCTGATGCCGGCGTCAATTAAAATCGGCACCCGGGCCAGCAAGTTAGCCCTCTGGCAGGCTAACTGGGTTCAATCGGCACTGAACGAAAAGTTTCCCGACCAAAAGATCGAACTGGTCACCATCAAGACCAAAGGCGACAAGATTCTGGACGTGCCTCTTGCCAAGGTCGGCGGCAAGGGGCTTTTTGTTAAAGAAATCGAGCAGGCCCTGTTGGGGGGCCGCATTGACCTGGCCGTGCACAGTATGAAGGACATGCCGGCAGAGATTCCAGACGGTCTCTGCATCGGGGCTGTTCCGCAACGCGAAGACCCCGCCGATGTCCTGGTTGCCAGAGACGGTCTGGCTTTTTCTAAATTAAAGCGCGGTGCGCTGATCGGTACCAGCAGTCTGCGCCGGGCGGCCCAGCTGCAGCATGCCCGCCCCGACATTTCCATTGTTCCGCTGCGGGGCAATCTGGATACCCGCCTAAAAAAGCTGCAGACTGAAAACCTGGACGCCGTTGTACTGGCGGCAGCCGGCATCAAGCGGCTTGAATTGACGCACCGGATTACGGAATACCTTCAGGCGGATATCATGCTGCCGGCGGTGGGTCAGGGGGCTCTGTGCATTGAAATGCGGCAGGACGACCCGGTCATCGGCCCCATGCTGGCAGCTCTTGACCACCCCGATTCCCGGGCGGTGGTACTGGGGGAGCGGGCTTTCTTAAAGCGTCTGGGAGGCAGCTGCCAGGTGCCCATCGCCGGTCACGGAGAAATCGTTACCGCCACATTCGCATTGACCGGTCTGGTGGCAGACGTGGATGGCAGCCGGCTGATCAAAGCCGCCTTGTCCGGACCGGCAGACGACACGGAGGCCATCGGTGTCCAACTCGCCGAGCAACTCATTGCCCGGGGGGCAGATAAAATACTAGAAGAACTTAACACACTTGAGCATTAATACGATGAAAGCAAAAGTTTATCTGGTGGGGGCCGGCCCGGGCGACCCGGGACTGATCACTGTAAAAGGCCGACAATGCATCCAGAGTGCAGATGTCATCATCTATGACTATCTCGCCTCCCCCGCCCTTTTAAAGTATGCTTCCCCCCAGACCGAAATGATCTATGTCGGCAAAAAGGGCGGGGATCATACCTTGTCCCAGGACGGAATTAATGCGCTTATTGTTGAAAAAGCAAAGGCCGGTTTGACGGTCTGCCGCTTGAAAGGCGGCGATCCGTTTATTTTTGGCCGCGGCGGAGAAGAAGCCGAGGTGTTAGTGGCCAAAAACCTTGCCTTCGAAGTTGTGCCGGGGGTGACGTCGGCCGTGGCGGCGGCGGCCTATGCCGGCATACCGCTGACCCACCGTAAATTGACCGCCACCCTGGCTTTTGTCACCGGCCATGAAGATCCTCACAAGGAAGAATCCAGTATCGACTGGGAATCTTTGGCCCGTGGGATCGGGACCCTGGTGTTTTTTATGGGGGTCAAAAATTTACCCGATATCACCCAGAAATTAATTGCCAACGGCAAGTCACCGGATACGCCGGTGGCCCTGATTCGATGGGGAACCACCCCCAGCCAGGAAACCGTGACCGGCAACCTTGATAATATTTCCGGGCGGGTTGAAAAAGCCGGACTCAAAGCACCGGCGATTATCGTGGTGGGCGAGGTCGTCGAATTGAGAAAGAGCCTGAAATGGTTTGAAACCAGGCCCTTGCTGGGCAAACGGATCGTCGTCACCCGGGCTCGCGAACAGGCCAGCGACCTGGTAGGGCAGCTGTCCGATCTGGGGGCTGAATGCCTCGAATATCCCACCATTAAAATCGTGCCGGCCCAGGACGTCAAGCCCCTGGACGAGGCTGTTGCGAATCTTGGCACCTTCGATTGGATTATTTTTACGAGTGTTAACGGCGTTAAATATTTTTTTGACCGTGTGTTTGCAACCGGGCGCGACGTACGCGCCTTGAGTCACATCCGTACGGCAGCCATCGGCCCGGCCACGGCTGAAAAAATGCTTCGATTCGGCTTGAAAAGCGACATCATTCCGAAAAACTATCGGGCCGAATCCGTGGTGGAAGCCTTCCGCAGCGAAAAGATGGACGGCCAAAAGATCCTGCTGCCCAGGGCCGGGGAAGCCCGGCC
>JAFDCJ010000225.1 GCA_019312835.1 Deltaproteobacteria bacterium | reverse complement strand
TTCCGACGGATGCGGCCGCAGCACGATGGTCGTGTCGCCAAGCGCTTCGCACAGCGGCGGCAGCATTTCCAGAAACCCGTTGAACAGGTCAAGCTTGTGTTTGCCCTTGGCCACATCAAAGGGGTTGGCGCCGCCGGAATCCTGCGCCTCCACGGCCTTTTTTAAGGCCCCTAGATTGGGATAATAATGGTTCACCAGGCCGAAGTTAGTGTTGATCATCACAAACTCACCGTAGCGATCGTGAATATCCTTTATTTCCGGCTGATAATAATCACGCAGCTCCCCGCGAAGCAGATCCACCCGTGGATTGCCGGTCACATGAATCGGTGTTCCGGCATAGCCGGGATACGCCCGCAACACCCGGGCGTTGTCCGGTCCCCAGGCAATCAAATGCGATATCTGTCCCATGGTTACCGGTGACAGGCGGCTCCGGTAGTACTCGGCATCCGGCCAGCGCATCAGACCCTCCTCGTCCCAGGCGACAATTTCATGGCCCAGCTGGCGCAGAATCTCGAACATGCGGATGCTCAGCGTGCGCATGCTCTTGGCCAGATAGACGCCCCGCGGCAGTGCCGACACTTTATAGTGGACGAAGGCCCGCGAGCCGAGGATGACCGGGAAACCGCGTTCGGCGGCCGCACAGGCCAGCAGCAGCTTGGCGTCCAATTCGCGCACCTGGGTCTCCACCGGTATGATGATAGTTGATGCTGAGGTATTCACCTTGGTTTCTCTTTTATGCCATAGATAGCGCGTAAGTTTGTCAGTTCATAAGTTCATGAGCTCGTGAGCTGAGCCGCTGATAATCTGACATCTTATGAACTTAAGAACTTATGAGCCTATGAACTTTATTTCTCAAGAACTCAAGAACTCAAGACCTTTCTATCTTACGAACTTACGAGCTCAAGAACTCAAGAACTTATTCACTATTAACCATTACTTTCCAGCGCTCGCTGAAGGCCTCCCACAGCTGTCGACTGCTGGAAATCGCGCCGACTTCATGGTTGAGCCAATAGGAGCGGGTGGTCCAGTTGAAACTGCCGAATATGGTCCAATGGTGGCCCCCTTTTTCGGCCAGGACGAATTTGTTGTGCATCGGCAAACCGTCTTTTTGACCGATGCGCCGAAAGGCAATCCCGGCGCGGCTGAACATTTGTTGGATCGCCGCCGGAACCCGCCGCTCGGTTGCGCCGGCGATAATTTCCAATTCGGCACCGCGCCGCGCCGGCCCCAGCAGACGATTGGCGACGGCAGTGCCCTTCAGGTGCGAAGCCGCCACACGCAGGCGCGCTCCGGGTGCGATCTGATTTAAAAACTTCACTACCGGATGCCCCCACACGCGGGGCCAGAAATAAATCTCGGTATCCGCGCCCCTGTATCCGCGATTGGTCGAAATGGAAAACCGATGCCCTAGCGGATAGCGTGCCTGAAACAGCCGTCGGGCCATGGCCTGCAAGTACTGCACCAGGGCCGGATCAAAAATTCCGACCAGGACGTTATGGCCGCGATCCTGGTCGCCGATTTCACGAATAACATCCGGCGCCTGCTCCGGTTGATCTCCGGACGGATTAAAGGAGCCGATGTAAGCGACCGGCTGCGGGTGCGAAAAACAGTAAAGCTTTGTGTGCAGGTTCGGCTTCCAGCGCCTGCCATTGAGAGTCGGTATCCCTGCCAGGGCTATGGTGCGCAAACCATCGCCCAGACCCTGCGGGCCGGAAAGCATGGCCACCACGGCATCATTGGCGTGTGCCGTCCGCGGCCGGCCCTCGAGGGTGACGCTTACTTTCACCCCCCGGCGCTGGGCCCGCAGCAGCTCCGTGGCCAGGCGCCGGTCCCGAAAGTAGTAAGTGACCCAGTCGATGGTCCCGCCGGCCGGAACCGCCGCGACGCATTCGGCCAGCCGATCGCGCAGGCAGCCCGGCGGCAGATCCGGGCCGCCGAAGCGAATGTCGAAATTGTGTGACGTCACCATACGATTCACCTGACGCTGTGTCCGACACCGCGCTGCCGGATAATTATCCTACACGGCAATTGCAAAGAACCGGCGGGTGTGATAACCCTATCCTGATCAAAAAAACAGGGGTCTGTAGACTTATGCCGCCTGCCAAACACTTACTCCGCAAGCTCAACGGCCTGATCTGTTCACTGCTGGCCGGAACCTATGGCCGTGTAAAAAAAGCCCTGGGATCAAACTCCGACCGGCGGCAGCCGGTGAGACTGGCAATGCTCGTCAGCCGTCCCCAGGATATTGACCTGCTGATCGATGTCTACCTGAAAGCCGGGCAGCGGCAGGACGTCAGTGCCCTATTCTGGGCAACCGAACGCGCCGCCAATCGTTTTTCAGGGGTATTGGAACGTTTGGCCGAATACGGCGCCAAACCTCGATTCGTCCTGGCGCACACCACTTTGTGCCGGTCGGTCGCACAGCTTGGCAAAATCGATGCCCTGCTGACCACCGTCGAGTCGACGCTGGCGGCCCATAAAATCCCTTACCTTCTCACCCGGGTGGCGAATGCCGCCGGCGTGCGGACCTTTACCCTGCAGCACGGTTTTGAAAACGTCGGTCTGACCTATATGGACGGCACCTATGGCCCCCATATTCGCTTTGCGGCGCAAACGGTGCTGACCTGGGGTCCGGTGGACAATATTCCTGCGGCTGTTTCCGATGAGACCCGTCGCAAGTGTGTCGCCGTGGGCTGTCCCAAACTCCACCTGGCGGCCCCGGCGGAAGAAAAGCGCCCGGCCGCCGATCGGCCCGTGATCGCCGTTTTCGAGGGACTGCACGCCAGCCGTTTCGACGATGATTACACCCGTCAGTTTTTCAAAGATCTCCAGGAAGTGGCCCAAAATTATCCCGGGCTGCACTTCATTCTCAAACCCCATCCGGGTGCCCTGGTCCGCACGCAGCGCCATGACGAGGGCCTCGCATCCCTGCGCGGGGTCGATGTGCTGCTCCCGGCTCATCCCGCGTCAGCCCGGTTGTCGACGCCGCGACTGATCGCCTGCGCCACGGCTGTGATTACAACCCCGTCAACAATCGCCCTGGATGCCGCCCTGGCCGAAACGCCGGTGGCCGTGGTCCGCTACGGTCAGACGATTCCTTATTATGCCTGGTACGAACCGCTGCCCCTCATCGACACCCCGGCCGACTGGCAGGACTTCCTTGATAAGGTATCCCGGGACCCGCAATTGCTGGAGACGTCCCGCCAAACCTTCCTCGATAAAGTCATCCTTCCCGGTGATGCGGCCGACCGCCTGCTGGATGTTGTCGTTTCCAGCCACCGCCGGGTTTAGGCCTTACCGGGCGGCTTACGACGGGGACCCATCTACGGCGGCCGCCGGCTGACCCGCCGGACCATCGGCATCCGCTACCAGATCGACGGATCCGTTTTGCAGCCGATAGGTCCGATCCGCTGTCCGCATCAGAGCCGGCTGATGAGAAATGGCGACGATCGTCAGCTTGCCGCTGAGTTGCTGCAAGGTGCGTCCGATGGCCAGTTCACTCTCGGGGTCCAGGGCGCTGGTGGCTTCGTCCAGGATCAACAGCGCCGGGTCGTGCACCAGCGCGCGGGCGATTGCAATTCTCTGCCGCTGTCCGCCGGACAGCATGCCGCCGCGCTCTCCCACCGAACTGTCCATGCCCTGCGGCATGGCCGCCACAAAATCCCAGGCGCCCGCGGCGCGCAGGGCGCGTTCCACATCCGCCGCCTTCAAGGACGGGTCGCCCAGGGTTACATTTACCTTTACCGAATCATGCAGCAGCAGGGTTTCCTGGGGAACATAGCCGATCATCCGGCGCCAGCGCCGGATGTCGATGTCGGCCAGGGACAGGTCATCGACCCATATTTCGCCTTTCTGGGGCCGCAGTAGCCCGATCAGCAAATCCACAACCGTTGTCTTGCCGGCCCCCGAAGGGCCCACGATGGTTGTGAAAGATCCCGCCGGAAAGGACAGGGATGCATTTTCCAGGACCGTGAGGTCCTCATACCCGAAGCTGACCCCGTCCATCCGGATGGCCCGTTTCAGGACCGGTTCCTGTCCGCCCAGGGTGGTCTCATGGTGATTGCGGGCTTCTTCAATTTTATCCTGCAGCGACCAGTACGCGCTTTCGGATATCATCATTTTTTGGTAGTGCCGCTGGACCCTGCCCATCTGCGACATCAAGCGTGCCAGCAGAAAAACAAGCACCGTCACCGAGGCCAGCGATAGTTGAAAATAAATCATTGCTACATAAAGGCCTAAAGCCAGAAACCCGATGATCATGGGCTCCTGCAGGGCCCTGAGCGCCTCTTTGGCAAAAACCTGTTTGCGCAACGCTTTGTTCAGGCGCCTGGTTTCGGTCTGCAGCATGGCATCGGCGGCCCCCTCCCGCGCCATTGATTTCAAGGGCTTTATCGACTGCAGACTGTCGGTCAGATGCGCGAGCAAGGACTGGAACACCTCGGTTTGCCGCACGCCGGCCCGCCGTGCCTTGCGGATCAAGCGGCTGAGGATAAATAAAATAATGATGCTGGCCACCGAACAGGCCAGGGTCGCCCGCCACGAGATCATCAGGGCGATGACGATATAGACCAGGGCTTGAATCAGGTTCGCCGTCATCAGGGCCCCGCACAGGTAGGCATTGGCCGCGCGCATGGCCTCGGTTGCCATGGCATTGGCCAGGCTGCCGACAGGCTGTCTGAGAAAGTATTCCCAGCGGCTGATCAACAGGGCGCGCAGCAGGGAGAGCCTTAGCTCGGTGGCGACCTGAGCCACGGTATATCCCACCCGCTTTTGAGCCACCAGAACCAGGGCGCTTTTCAAGGCGATCGCCACGACGATCACCAGCAGCAGGACGCCGGCGCCGGGTTCCAATCCGAAAATGGCGAGAACCCGGGTCACGGCCTGCCCGACGCCGGCATCGTTACCAGTGACCGCCGTCGGCTGCAGCGCTGCCGCCTGGGGCTGGCTGCTGAAAGCCATGCCCCGCAGCGGCATCAAGGCGGTAAGGCCGAAGCCCTCGACGATGCCGGCCAGAAGCAGCGCGAGTAACATCAGGGCGCTTTGCAGCGGATACCTGCTTGCAAATGTTATCAGAATACGCATGCTGTTCGTCTGTTTATTCTTTTATAACTTCTTAAAGTTACCTAGATTAATGAACCAAGTCGGCTCGATGTATAAATGTCGAATGTCAATTGTCGAATGACGAATGAATGAGGTCGCTCCGCTCCATCGTTTTTAATATGTACTCTTAAGATCGACAGAATTCCTTCATTCGCCCTTCGTCATTCGCCCTTCGCCATTCCTACCCCTTGACCTCCCGAAACGCCTGGCAAATATGATCCATCTGCTCCGGCGTGTGTCCGGCGCTGACGCTGCAGCGAAGCAGGCAGCGCCCGTCCGGTGTCGCCGGCGGCAAGACCAGATTGACATAGACCCCCCGTTGCAGCAGGCCGCTCCAGAAGGCAAACACCTCTTGCATGTCTTCAAAACGGGCGGCAATGATGGGACTGACCTCCGGTCCGAGGGCCAGGCCCAATTCCTGCAGCGTGCTGTAGAGCAGGTTGGCATTGTCCCAGAGGCGCTGGCGCAACTGCGATTGGGTGCTCAATATCTGCAGGGCCTTGCGCGTGGAGGCGATAATCGACGGCGACGAGGAAGCGGTGAAGACATAGGGCCGGCTCGCATACCGCACCAGGTTGAGCTCGGGGTGGTTGCTGACGCAAAAACCGCCAATGGCTCCCAGGCTTTTGCTGAAAGTGCCGACCACGAAATCCACGCCTTCTTCAACGCCGGCTTCTTCGGCCAGTCCGCGGCCGTTTTCACCCAGGACGCCCAGCGAATGCGCCTCGTCCACCATCAGGTAAGCACCATACTTCTGCTTGACGGCGACGATATCGGCCAGGGGGGCGCGGTCCCCCAGCATGCTGTAGAGGCCCTCGGCCACCACCAGTACGTTGGTGTTGCGCTGCTCGAGGCGGCCCAAACGCTTTTCCAGGTCGGCCGCGTCGTTGTGCCGAAACCGGATGACCTCGGCGCCGCCCAGGCGGCAGCCGTCATAAATGCTGGCATGGCAGTCGGCATCCAGCAGGATAACTTCGCCGGGACCGACCAGGGTGGATAACATGGCCAGGTTGGCGATATAGCCGGTGGAAAATACGATCGTCCCCCGGCGGTTAAAGTATTCGGCCAGTTCTTTTTCCAGGGCCACGTGGCCGGAAAAGGTTCCATTGGCCATCCGCGACCCGGTGGTTCCGGTGCCTTCTTCCCGGGCGGCCTGACAGGCTGCTTCGATGCAATCAGCGTTGAAGGACAGTCCCAGGTAGTTATTGCTGCCGGCCAGGATCATGCGGCGTCCGTTGACAATTGCCTCGGTGCCGGAAATGATCTCTTCCACCACCACATTGAAAAAGTCGCTGGCATGCTGCTCGAGTTGCTGCCGGGCGGCGGCCAGCTGTTGAAATTTGTCAAAAATAGTCATCGTCATCCTTCCCCGGTTATTTTCTGTATTTGCATCACAAAATCGCCCACCGTCCGGACCTCCGGAAGTATATTCAAGGGTATGGAAATGTCAAAGCTGTCCTCGACGTTTTCGACGATTTTCATTACTTTCAATGAGTCCAGGCCCAGGTCGGCCACCATGTCGGTCCCTTCGCTGACCTGCTGCCCGGCCGGGACGAACGGGGCGATTATTTCCAGTATTTCTTTGAGAATCTTTGCATCAAGTTCCATTGGCTTAATAATCCTTTCAGCCGAATTAACTTATCAGAGGACAGAAGTCAGATGGCAGAAGACAGATTGACTGTGCCGAATGGTGCTTTCTGTCCTCTGTCCTCTTTCATCTGTTCTCTGTCTTCTGTCCTTTGTCCTCTGTCGCCTGTAATCTGTCGTCTGCCCTCTGTCCTCTGTCGTCTGTCCTCTGTCCTCTGCCATCCCCCAGCCCCAGCGTACGCCGCAACCCCTCGGCCAGATCAATTTTGGGCGACCAGCCCGTGTGCTGTGATAAGGCCGTATTGTCGGCGGTCCAGTCGGGATGGCTGATTTCGCGGACTTTGCCGGGCGTCAACATGGGGGCATAACCCAGCGCGCGCGCCGCTGCCAGGTTCATTACCGCTGCCAGCTTCACCAGGACCAGCGGCACCTTCAGGGGTGTTACCCCACCGCCGCGCAGGCGCGCCACGGTCTCAACAAGCTCCTGCCATGAATAGCCTGCCGGATGGCCGTCGTGCAGCTCGTAGGTCAATTTATGGTCCCGGCCGCGCTCCAGCCATTGCATCACCGCATCGGCCAGATCCTCCGCGTACAGCAACGAGAACCGGCGGTTGCCGGATCCGATCAACGGTGCGACCCCTCTGGCCATCAGTCGCAAGACCGGCATCATTTCCCGCTCACCCGGCCCGTAGACTGCTGTCGGCCGAAAGACCGCCCAATCAAGCTTGCCGGCGGTTTCCATCAACATGCGTTCGCCCTGCTGCTTGCTGGCGGCATAGGCCGACAGCTGCGGTTCCCGGGCTGCCAGCGAAGACATCAGCAAAAAGCGCACGGGCTGTTTCAGTTTGGCGGCCGCCTGGGCCAGGCGCGCCACGCCGTCGACATTGACGCGGTTGAAATCCTGCCGGGAGGCACCGCGAACCGCGCCGGCGCAGTGTACGATGGTGTCGGCGCCGTGCACAAGCCGCTGAAGGCTGTCCCCATCGGCCAGATCCCCCCGGATCCAATTGACCCCGCCGTTGATCGGCTGCTTATGCATGGATGCGGGGCGGATCAGGGCCTGAACCTGGCAGCCGGCGGAGGCCAGCTGCCTGATCAGGGTGCCGCCGATAAAGCCCGTTGCACCGGTTATCGCTATTGTAGCTTCCATTTTGCAAATAACCAATACCTATTAACAATTATCTGCCAATTTTGGCAATAGCCATCCGGTACCGGTTTTGTTGGCTATTTGACCGGTTTAACTTTCATGGAATAGATGGCTATTGGCTAATAAATTTAGGCTAGACAGCCCGCTGACGCAGCGGAGCCGCGTATGGGTCCCCCCGGGATATATCTAATTTTTCGGCAACCCGTTTTAGATATTCCTTGCGTGCCCCGGAGCGGGACAGTTTTCCAGAAGTCGTTCGGGGTAAGGTGTTTCGAGGTACCAATTCAATCAGGCAGTCAATGCCGTACTCCTGGCGGACCTGGCTGTGCAGGCGCTCCTGCAGATCGGCACGTTTGGCGTCATCGGTTTCCCGGCACTGGACCATCATAACCGCCTGCTCGTTTCCGTCTGGGCCCGGAATTGAAAAGGCCGAAGCGTCTCCGGTGCGCACTTCAGGCTGTTGCTCGGCCAGGTATTCCAGATCCTGGGGCCAGACATTGCGGCCGTTGATGATAATCAGGTCTTTCTCACGGCCGGTGATCACGATGCTGTTGCCGACGCGATAGGCCAGATCACCCGTGTTCAGCCAGCCGTCGGGTGACAATACCTCCCGGGTGGCTTTGAGATCGCCGAAGTAACCGGACATGATGCTGGGACCCCGCACAAAGAGGGTGCCGCAATGGCGCTCCGGTAATACTTTTCCGGCATCGTCCCTGACTTCCGTTTCGAATCCCGGTAGCGGTGCGCCGCAATTGGTAAAGGTATTGGCAAAAGCGGTTTCGCTGTCCCGGGACGGATGCAGCGGCAGGGCCAGCTGCTCTTCGGCCAGCGCGTTGCCGTCTACATGGTCGACATCCACGCCTTGGCCCAACGGGGCAAAGCTCACGGCCAGGGAGCATTCGGCCATACCGTAACAGGGCACGTAAGACCGGCGGTCAAACCCGGCGGGAGCCAGCAGGTCGGCAAACATCTCCAGGGATTGGGTGCGGATGGTTTCCGCGCCGATGCCGGCGATGCGCCAGTTGCTGAGATCGAAATTGGCGACTTCCTTCTCGCGTACCCGTCGCGCGGCCAGTTCATAACCGAACGGCGGGCTGAAGGACAGGGTGGCCCGGTTTTGTGACATGAGGGTCAGCCACAGGCGCGGCCGCATCGCAAAGTCGCGGGTATTCAAATAATCCACGGTCACCTGGGCTGCCATCGGGGACAGTACGAGACCAACGAGTCCCATATCGTGAAAATAAGGCAGCCAGGAAACGGCCCGATCCCCGGAACGAATCTGGATGCCGTATTTAAGGATGGCAAACAAGTTGCTCAACACCGCTTTCTGGGTAATCATGACCCCGCGGGGAAAGCGGGTACTGCCGGATGTATACTGCAGGTAGGCCACATCGTCAGGTTCAGAGGGCCGCAGCGCGGCTTCCGATGGGGGCAGCTCGTCGAATGCCGCGGGGCTGCCCAGGAACCGCAGATTCAAGTTGGCAGCGGCGTCATTTAAATAGGGTAAAAAGTCCTCGGGCGCCATGGCGATGTCAGCCTGGCAGGCGGTGGGCATTCATATGGTCATTTGGCTGGCAGGCTTGCAGAACATTCCCTTTGTATTGTACGAAGCTGCCGATATCGATGGGGCAAATGCCTGGCAGAAGTTCCGCTATGTG
>JAFDCJ010000224.1 GCA_019312835.1 Deltaproteobacteria bacterium | reverse complement strand
ATGATCCCCCGGCTGGTCTTCTTCTGGGGATACGCGCCGGCAAATACGCCGAGTGGGATGGCCAGTAAGAGGGCCAAGGTCATGGCCACCAGCACCATTTCCACGGTGGCGGGCATTCGTTCCATGATAAGCCCGAGAGCCGGCTGGCGAAACACGAAAGACCGACCGAAATCGCCGCCCAGAATGTTCTTGAGAAAAATTCCGTATTGCACAATGTACGGTTTGTCCAGGCCCAACAACATCCGGGCGTTGGCGATCTCGTCTTCCGTGGCGTCCAGGGGCACCATCATGTAGGTCGGGTCACCAGTGAAACTCATCATGGTGAAAACTATGATCGAGACCACCCAGAGAACAACCACCATCTGGAAGACACGCTTTATCAAATAGCTAATCATCGTTTTATCTGTTTCGAGTCTCGTTTTTTGCAGCGAAAATCGAAAACCGGGGAGGCGGTGCGCCTCCCCGATGCGAACTATTTCATATCGAGTTCAAAAGTCCAGATAAACTTGTCGACCCGAGGTTTCAGGTCCACGTTTTTCCTGGTAGCGTAAAGATCCTGTTCGTAATGGATCGGGATGAGCACAATGTCTCTGACAGCTATTTTGGTGGCTTCCTGGAGGAACTTGTCGCGTTCTTCAACGCGAGGTGTGGCGTCCGCCTTATCAATCCAGGCATCAAATTCTTCGCTTGCATATGCTCCGCGGTTGGCCTGACCGTAGCCCTTTTTCTTATTGCGGCTATACATCATGGAGTTATACATCCCGCCCGCATCGCCCGACGGCGTATCCCAACCACTCATGATAAAACTCGATTTGTTCGAGGGGACACGGATATAACCAAAAAAATTGGATTTGGGCATGAGGTTCAGGTTGACGGTGATGCCGATTTTGGCCAACATGCCAGCCAGTGCTTGAGCGATATCCTGGTCGTTGACATATCGGTTGTTGGTAGCGTCCAAAGCCATGGTGAAGCCCTTTTCATAGCCGGCTTCCTTCATCAGAGCTTTGGCCTTTTCCAGGTCGAAGGGATATTCTTGGCGAAAATTGAGACCGTCCACGTACCCGATATGGGAAGATGGTACATACTGATCGGAAGGGGTAGCCAGACCATTCATGATGACTTTACCGATGGTGTCCACGTCGATGGCCCGGGCGATAGCCTGACGGACCCGGATGTCTTTCATCGGGTTGAGGGGCAGGTTGATGGTCGGTGATTTCTCCCGGTAATCCAGGGCCAACACGAGGTTCAGCAGACTGGGTCTCGTGATCAAGTTGAATTTGTCATTGGCTTTGATGCGATCCGCATCGCGCACAGCCAGGTCCTGAATCACGTCTACTTCGCCGGTCAAGAGGGCTGCGGTTCTGGTGGCCGGATTGGTAATTGGCCTGAAGGTGACCTTTTTGATCTTGGGCGAGCCAAGGTAATAATCTTCGAAAGCTGCCAGCGTCATATGATCTTCCTTGACCCATTCCACCAGTTTGTAGGGTCCCGTGCCCATTGGCTTGAGGTTCAGCTGTTCATCGCCGACTTTCTTGACATATTCTTCGTTGAGAATATGGAATTCGGAAAGATCCATGTGTAAGACGGCGTAGGGCTTGGGCGTTTTGATCTGCACGGTGTAATTATCCAGCGCCTTTGCTTCGGCAATATATCGGACAAGGTTAGACATGAGTTGATTTTTGCATCGCTCTATCGAGAACAACACGTCCGAGGCCTGCAATTCGTCTCCATTGTGGAATTTCACGCCTTTTCTCAGTTTGAAGACCCAGGTCAGATCATCCTTGAGTTCCCAGCTTTCAGCTAAACCCGGCACGAAGCTCAGGTCGGCGGTCCGCCGCACTAACGTGTCGTAAAAATGGTTAAACATGATGTTGCTCGTGAGTTCGTTGCCCTGTTGTGGATCCACGTGAACCGCGTCGGCCGTCAGGGCGATCTTGATGCTCTTCTCCGCAGCCTCGACCGCAAAGGGAGACAGCATCAGACAAATAAGTGCAATAACGCACACGGCACAACCGCTCTGTTTGAAATAACGCATCATCTTTCTTCCTCCTTCATGGTTTAATACGTCCTTTTATATGTAAACATCATCGACTTTGCGGGTCGACGACGGTATCGTCATGCGGATTGAATTTCAATCTGATAGCCTTCCGGGTCATAACAGACAAAAGCCCTAATTTTGAGCTCGTCGGAGGTTTTCGGCGCTGTCAGTCCGTCCACGCCGCACTCTTTTAAATAAGCGTGCCAGGCATCCACATCCGGAACTCTCATGCAGATTTGCACCGGTTTTACCGGATTCGCCTTGTGCATTCCCCGGGATTCATCCACCAACCCAATGTATCCGCCCGCGGTTACGCCATATATTTTGCACCAGCCTTGATCGATTGCCACCGAAAAGCCCAGCACATTCTCGTAAAACCTTATGGCGGCATCAAGGTCACGGTAATACAAAAATGTGATGAGCTTATCCACCCTGCCCCTGTCGGGTCTGCTTAGCACTTTATTCATTTTCTTGTTTTCCATCCGACGTCCGGGTTTAGTAATGCGTGCTTTTCCAAAAAGGTTCGGGCAATTCGGCACTTTTTTGAAATCCGGTCCGGGCGAGCATCTTTTCGGCTTCCGCCTGGGCTTCGGTCAGTATCGCCGCCTCGTCCACTGTTTGAATTGTGTGGTTCTCCATCACAATCCGTCCGTCCACGATCACAGTTGCCACATCGTGCCCCGAGGCTTGATATACAAGTCTGAGAGGCTCCTGCCAGAGGGGATATAGGTGTGGCTTTTTCGCGTTAATTAAAACCACGTCAGCCTTTTTCCCTTCTTCGAGCGAGCCCAGTTCAGTATCCAATCCCAGTGCCTTGGCAGCGTCGATGGTGATCATTTCAAAGGCCTTACCCGCGGTCAGCACGTCGGCATCCCTGAAGTGGGATCGGTGGAGCCACAGCCCGATGCGCAGTTTTTCCAAAAGGTCGTAGCTACGATTCGGCGCACTCGCATCCGTACAAAACGCCACGTTGACACCGCGTTCCAAAAGCTCGACGACCGGGCACCGTGCGCTGATGTAAGCGTTGGTCATCGGGCCGCTCAAAACGTGGGTACCCGTGTCCGCCAGAATTTGTATCTCCTCTTCGGAAATTCCAGACACATGCGCCAGGGAAAGATGGGGTCCCAGAATGTCAAAGTGCTTGAAGGCATATAAAATGTCACCCTTGTAAGCGTGTCCGTGAACAGGGACGCCGAATTCGTCGGCGATGGCTTTCATGGCCGCGTTTTGCTGAACAAGCTCTTCACGCGTCAATCCCTCCCGATACCCGACCCCGGAAGGCGTGGGGTAACAGAGCGTTAAGCCGCGGTTACCGCCGTGAAAGCGTTTGACCGCCGCTCTGGTGCTTGCGAATGAATCCGCATGGGAAAGGGTTTTTTCAGGGCCGCATGTGTCGCCCTCCCAATCTACAAACCTTTTCGGATAAGGCGGATTGGGCGGACCGATTCCCAGGATGTCTCTCACCCCGACATCCACCATACCCTCCACATGGGCCTGGGCATATATCAAATCGTCATAGCGGGGATAAGAGCCCAGCATACTCATGCCGGTCGTCACTCCGAATTTGAGACGCTCAAGGCCGGAGAGTCGAGCTTCAGCCTTCCAAAAATCAGTGGTTGTGCCCCTGAAATATATGGTTTCCATGAAATCATCCCAATCGCCGGACATTCCGATGCCGCCTGTGCCCAGAGTCTTGGTCAATCCGTGGCCAGCGTGGGCGTGGGAGTCAATAATGCCGGGGATAACTATCCGAT
>JAFDCJ010000223.1 GCA_019312835.1 Deltaproteobacteria bacterium | reverse complement strand
TCATCACCGGCCATGGCATGGGCGGTCATGGCGATTATCGGGACATTTCGGATTTCGGATTTTAGATTTCGGATTTCCCGCGTAGCGGTATATCCGTCCATCACCGGCATCTGTACATCCATGAGCACCGCATCATAGCGGCTTTCCCTGACGGCGTCGACGGCTTCCCGACCATTGGCAGCTATCGCGACATTCAGTCCGGCGCCCTCGAGAATTTCCTTTGCAACCTGCTGGTTGATTTCATTATCTTCGACCAGGAGCAGCTGCGCCCCTTGAATCTGCTTCAAAGCTTCGGCTTCCTGTTCCCGTTTTTGGGTAATCCGGGAAGTTTCGGGCACCGCTTCTCCAGACACCTGCATAATGGCATCAAACAGCATCGATGCGCTGACCGGTTTGAGGAGAAAACCCTCGAGGCCTGCATCCTCAGCCTGCCGCCGGATCTCTTCCCCACCATAGGCCGTCACCAGAATAATCGGCGGAATCTTGTCCAGGCCTTGATGGTGTTTGATGCGTCTGGACGTTTCGATACCGTCCATACCCGGCATCTTCCAATCCATTACAATTAGCTCGAAGGGTTTCGCTTCTGCGGCACCCTCGAGCTCGGTGATCCCCTCTTGTCCCGATGCGGCGCAGGCAACCTCGAACGTAAAGGACTCCAGCATCTCCTGCAGAATGACCCTCGAAGTGGCATTGTCATCCACCACCAAAACTTTCATGCCTCTCAGGTCGGATGAGGGTTTGTACTGTTTTTTGGCGGTTGCTTTGCCCAACCCGAAATTGGCGGTGAAGCTGAACGTGCTGCCCCGTCCCCTTTCGCTTTCAACCCAGATTTCCCCACCCATCATCTCTGCCAGCCGTTTGCTGATGGTCAAGCCCAGGCCGGTGCCGCCGTACTTGCGGGTGGTGGATGAGTCCGCCTGCGCAAATGGTTGAAAAAGCCCGGCAGCCTGTTTTTCCGTCATGCCAATGCCCGTATCCTGAACGGAAAATTTCAACGTGACCTGCTCGCCGTCCTGTTTGACCAATTCGGCGGCAACGATGATTTCGCCTGTCTCCGTAAATTTGACGGCGTTGTTGGACAGATTGATCAGAATTTGACCCAGGCGCAGGGGATCACCAATAAGGGCGGTGGGCACCGCTGGGTCGGTCTTGAAAAGCAGCTCCAGCCCCTTTTCCTGGGTCTTGATGCCGACCAGTGTGGAGATGTTATCCATGGTATCTTCCAGCTGAAACTCCACGGATTCCATGTCCAATTTGCCGGCTTCGATTTTTGAAAAATCCAGAATGTCGTTAATGATTCCCAGAAGGGCCTTGGCGGAAACATCGATTTTCTTGAGGTAATCGTACTGCTTGGGGGTCAAATCGGTTTTCAGGGCCAGATGTGCCATCCCGATAACGGCGTTCATGGGGGTGCGGATTTCATGGCTCATATTGGCCAGAAAATCGCTTTTGGCCCTGGTGGCATCCTCCGCCTGGCTTCGGGCCTCATCGAGGTCCTCCATCATGTTCAGCATCGCCCGGCGGGCATCGTTGAGTTCATTGATCTGGTTCTGAAGGGCTTCATTGGCCTTTTTGCGTTCGGTGAAGGAATCCTGTAGCTGCCGGGTCATACTGTTGAAGGCAGCGGAGAAATCGCCCATAAAATCGACTTCATGGCTGAAATCACCCCGGGCGATCTGCTGGGTGGTCCAGGTCAGATGGCGCAAGCTCGCCTGTAAATTTTTCAGCGATTGCAGGATGATCAATTTGCCTTTGGGGGCCTCGAAATTCAAATCCCCGCGGGCCAATGTGTTCACCAGATCGGTACTGCCGTTATATTCTTTTAGGAACCGGTTGATGTAACCGACCGCCTGCTTGATTTCATTGTCCGGATAATCTTCGGGCAGCTCGATCAGGGGGGGCTTTTTGCCTTTCAACAGCAGATAAAATACCTCGGTTATCCTGTCGATATCTTCTTCTTTAACGTTCAGCATGCATCATTCCTCAGGCGACGGCCTCGGCTTTAAACCGGCAGACCCGGTCCCCGGAACACCAGCAATCGATCTCTTTGGCGGTGAAGTCTTTGCCGGTGTACTGGCCCAGCAGCCCGCTGATAAAGCCCTCATCGTAGGTGCAGATCGTCTCATCACTGGCCGGCAGACCGGAGCAATCCAGATCTTCGGCCACGGTCAGGGTGAAGATCATCTTGTCCAGATCGGCTTCTTCGATTCTCAAAATGCCGATTTTAAGCGTTTTGAGCAATTCCTGCAATTCAACCACAAATTCATTAAAATTATCTTGCCGGGTGATCAACTCTTTACAGAACTCTTTACCGGCATGCCGGCCGGCCTCGTAAAATATGCGATCTGCGGTCTCCGCATCGTAGTTTTTGATGAGCACATCCCTGAGGGTGAACTGCATCAGCCGATATACGCTCACATCCATGGTATTGCCGAGGTTGGGACGCCCCTCCCCGATATTGCCGATCATGTTCCAATCAAATTGCAGATCTTCTCTTTCTTCTTTAAACATTTTTTCTCCTCCAATTAAATGAGCGTTATTTGACAATCTTGTACTTTTCTTCCTGATGTAATTCACCGAGCAACGCGTTGATCTCCTCTTTCAGCCGGATCATCTTGATCTCCCGTCCAATCGCCTGCTTATTAAACCGTTCCAGTTCCTCCACATTTTGCCGCAGCTCCTCTTCCATGTGCTTGCGCGCGGTGACGTCCTGCTTGACCGCCACGAAATGGGTAATCTCGCCGTCGTCATTTTTAATGGCTGAAATTGAGGTGCTTTCCCAGAATTCGTCTCCATTTTTTTTGCGGTTCAAAAATTCACCCTGCCAGGTTTTTCCGGAAAGAATTGTATCCCAGAGGTCCTGGTAAAATGACCTGGGGAGATGTCCGGATTGTAAAAAGCGTGGATTTTGGCCGATGGCCTCCTTGGCGGTATAGCCGGTGACCCCGCTAAAGGTTGGGTTAACGTATTCAATGGTTCCGGTTTTATCGGTAATCATGACCGTAACCGGGCTGTGCTCAACGGCTTCCGACAATTTCCGCAGCTCCTCAGTGCGCGCCTCCACACGTCTTTCCAAACCTTCAGTCAATTCTCTGACTTCTTCTTCGGCTTGCTTGCGCTGGGTGACGTCCTTTACAAATGCAAAGATGTATTCGGCCGCATCGAACACGAAAAAAGTCGCCGTCACCTCAACCGGAAAGGTGCTGCCGTCCTTGCGCTGATGGACCGACTCAAACGTCAGGGAGCCTTCGGATTTTATTTTCTCAACTATCTCCGGCCATTGCCCAGCCGGCCATTGGGGATCAAAATCGGCCACCGACAGCTTAATTAACTCGTCCTTGGCATACCCCAGGCCCCGGCAGGCGGCCTCGTTTGCATAGGAGATGTTTGCGTCCGGGTCAATCCAATAGGTCGCCACCGAGCTGTTATCTACCGCATACTGGATGAGCTTCAGAGATTTCATCTGCGACGTGATTTTTTCGCCCATCCCATCCAGCACACCGACCAGGGGACGAAATTCACTGTAGGGCGTGCCTTCTTTGAACGCATCGGAATCGCCGGCGGCATAGGTGTCAACCATATCGGTGAAGCGTGACAGCGGATTTTTTAGAAATTGCCGCAGCAGGACCCCGGTCATAATCAGCAGGGCCCCGATCATGATCAGGATGGTGAGGCTGAATGACTGAAATAGCTGTCGAATAACGGCAGTATAGTATCCGGAAGCCAGGGCAATATGGACACGGCCGATGTGGTTTTCCTGATAGTAGATATCCCTCGCGCGCTCGACAACGAGCCCATGATCGGCTTTTTCGATATTAAAAAATATGTTGCCGTTGGGGTCCACCAACCGTAATTCGGCCACAAACTCGTTTTGGGCATAGGACGTGCAGATCGCCTCGATGGTCTCTTCCGAAAAATTCCAGAGGGGAACCTTCAACGCATCGGTCAAGGCCGAGATATAATCCTCCACTCTTGTTTCCAGTTCGGCCTTGGCCTCGCGGGAGGCCAGAATGAAATTCACGCCCAGGCTCACTCCGGCCACCAGAACCAGGGTAATGGTCAAGCCAATTGAAAGGGTGCGCGCAATCGACCGGGGTTTATTTGATTTCAGCTCTTGCATGTCTTCACCGAATGTTATTGCCACCGCAATTTTTAATCCAATACGGAACCTTTATCAGGGCTGGTATTTGCCGTCTAATAAATTTTTCACCAACTTGTCGTATAATCCCGTCTGCTTCAGTTCGGCGAGTCCCTGATTAAATATCTGCAGAAGGTTGGCGGAATTTTTTCTGCTCCGTGAAAATGCCAGGTGCCCCGTTGTTTCCGATAACGGTTTGGGATGATATGTTGCCAACCGGAGTTTACTGAGCGGAAAATCTTTTCTAAGCAAGCTGTAACCATTGGCCAAACCGGACGGAAAAAGATCGATTCGGCCGGCAAAAAGTTTTTTGAAATTTTGTCTATCGGAGTCCGCTACGTCTACTTTCAATCGTCTCGATTCGGCCGCCTGCCAGAATTCGTGTGTATAGGTATAGCCCCTCGTGGCGCCGATTTTGTAATTTTTCAGATCAGCCAAGGTCTGCCAATCCTGGATTGGATTCGATTTTAAATGGAAAAAAACGATTTTCTCATCACTGATGGGATCACTTAGATAAAATTCCTTTTCCCGATCTTTGGTCGAATAAACATAGGACAGAGCTGGATATTGACCATTTTTGGTTTCCGTTACCGCTCGTTTCCAGGGCAGGTAGGCAAACTGGACCGCATAGCCCCTGCGCTTGAAGGCTTCCGCGATCACATGATTGACAAATCCATTGAATTTCAAGTTTTTTCCGGTAAAGGGAGCGTATTCGAGGGTTGCAATCGTAATCGTTTCCGCTGCCGAGGCATTCTGAACCATAAGGCTGCTGCCGGCCATACCGACCGCTGCCAAAACGATTGCCAGTCCGAAGGCGTAAGGCGTGTGGGATGATTTCATTATTCAGCGATCCAATTCGATTGCACGCAAAGGCGTGGTAAAAATTTGAATTAATTTTAGATATTTACACGTATATACCCCACCCGGTCTCCCGGGCACCCGTTATCACGGGCCGGGATCTCCTCCGGCAGGTCGCCCCCTGTATTAAGATCGCAGGCGTGCGTTTTTAGGAACCGCCGATGGCATCTTATACAACTAAACAGGTTCGACCGTCAACAAAGCCGGTTGCGGCCTGGTATGATCATCGTAATGCCAACAGGATATGCCACTGCCGTTTGTCAGCTAGTGCATTCCCCGATCCACCCACTGAAGATTTTCCTGAATCAGATCCGGTATCGGCAGATCGTAGGGACAGCGCTCCAGGCATTCACCGCACTCTGTGCATCTGCGGGCCGCCGCCATGGCAGGTGACAGAAAGGCGCCGCTGACGGATGCCTTCCCCATGCGTCTGATGATGCTGCGTACATGCAGGACCACCGAGATGGGAATGTCCTCGGAACAGGGCTGGCAGTAGTCGCAGCGCCGGCAAAAAACCTTGTCGTAGCGCTTCCGGATACTTTCGATCTCATCTTTTTCCGTGGCGCTGAGCCTGTAATCTCCGGCAGTGAACACGGACCAGTTCTGGTCGAACAGCTTCGCATCCTCCACCCCGGGTATGATGGCGACACCGGGGTGTGAAAGGGCCCATTTCAGCGCCAGAACCGGATTTTCGATGGCTCCGCCGGAAAAGGATTTCATCGCGATGACACCGACCTTTTTTTTGAGCGCTTTGGGAATGATCATTTCTCTGGCGGCCGGTTCCAGAAAGCTGAAACAAACCATGATGGTTTCAAACAGACCGTCATCGATTGCCTGATCCAGTACCTCCAAACTGTGGCTGGTGATGCCAATATGGCCGATAATGCCTTCTTCTTTTGCTTTGACAAGGATATCAAAAGCACCTCCGGATTGCACCGCCCGATGGTAGTCCGCTTGATCGCGCACAAAATGGCACTGGTACAAATCGATATGGTCGACCTGAAGTTCGGACAGGCTTTTTTCAAGGTCCGTTTGAACATCCTTGGATGTCCGCCCGACACTTTTGGAGGCCAGGATCACTTTTTTATCCGTCAGTTTAAGCGCCTTGCCAATACGCCTTTCACTGGTTGTATAGGCCCTGGACGTATCGATGAAATCCACTCCCTGCTCCACGGCATGGCGCACGGTTTCAACCGCCTGATCTTCGCTGACACTCTGAATGGGGATCCCCCCGAAACCGCAACGGTTGATGGTCAAACCGGTTCGGCCCAGTGTGATTCGTTCCATACCGTCTTCCTTTCCTGAGGGTGCGCTTAAATTAATTCATCTATATCAAGAGGAGACGATCGATTCAAATCCCGTGCCTGGGCAAACGGAATCACCGACGCCAAATTCATCGGTTCGCCCGGGTCTTACACCGGTCCTTCCAACGATCGGCTTATCAGCCGGAAAGCGGCATAGTATTCGAAGAAGGAAATTAATAACAGCATTGTGAGAGCGAACAATGCGGTGTTCACCGGTGCCGATGCTTATATAACAATAAGGCCAGCGAGAATACAGATAGGCATGTAGCAGATCAATTACGCGGTAGCCCGGCGTCCGCCTGGTTTCACGAATATAGGCGCGAGTTGAAGGAAGAAGTCGGAATGGATTCGCGCTGCCTTTCATTTGCTTCCTCCCAACAAGTGAATGTCATAACGTCGAATGTGCGGCCCAAAGGTTCCGATTGTATGTTTAAATAAATCAAGGGCAGGATGCAACCGGCTTTTTGGGGATCGTGTCGGCAAAATAATGTGTGCTCCCGGGAATTATCCTTTGAGCTCCATGCCGGCATAAAGCATGCGGTTCATTTGCACTGCGGGTTTACGCAGTTTAGGATCTGCCCAAGGATTTGGTCCTGATTATTGCGAGTTGCTTCAAAAAGTCGAATATCCGATCGTTTCTTTATGTTGGCGATCAAGCCGGCGCCCTTCCTGGCAATCGTGGCGACAACCAGACAATCGGCGTCTAAAAGTTGCGACATAAGGGTTATAAATCTCTCCGAAAAGCATTCCATCTTCCCGATCTCATCGATCATGACCAGCTTCTTTCCGGGATCTGAAAGGGAGAGACGATCGATAAAATTTTCGAATCCAGCCACATCAACCCCGTAGCGTCCGACCCTGAAAGCACTTAAAAAATCCACGTGGGCCAGCCTCCCCGTGCTGCCATCCAGACCATTCAGGGTAAAGCCCCTGCGAACCCCACCCGCTCTGATTTCCTGGGTGTAAAATCCCACCGGCTCAAAGTGCCCCAGCTCTTTTAGCAGTCTTTTAAACAAGGTGGTTTTGCCGCTACCGGGTGTACCGGTTATGAGGATGTTGTCTATTGCAGAGGCCATGACCGCTTTATCTGATTCGATCCAGTTCAATGATCTGCCATACAGGCAAACCCCAGGGAGTACTGGCGTGATGGCGTGTTGAGGTATTGTTCAAAAATCGGATGGCAAGCACCGTCATCTTCCATTACGCCCGTAGGCCAATACACCAGCTGATGGTCAATAAATTGTGATGGAGAGAACCATCAGCACCTCGGTTTTCAATGTGGTGCCACCCGATCATTACACCAGCAGATGGTAATTTCCAATCCTGACATTCTTTAACCCCGCCTCCCGGGCGGCAGTCAAGCATTGATTGGCAAGATGCTTGGGTGTCAGCGGCAGATCCGACATATAAAACTGGGGATGAAAGGCCAGCAGACTGTAGGGAATATCCGGATCGAGGTCCGCAATAAAGCGGGCGATGGCCGCCACCTCGGCCGCATCGATGTAGCCGGGCACCAGCAGGGAACTGGCCACCAGGGGCGGGGGGCAGGGGCGCCTGTCAACGTGTGCTGCCGCCCGGGCAAAGTTATCCAGGGTCCGCTGGTTTTGTACCCCGGTCAAGGCCGTATGCAGATTATCATCCCAGGCCTTTAGATCAAACTTAACGCAGCCGCCCGAACTGACAGCCAGCTCCATCATCCGATTCAGCAGTTTTGGATTCATCGAACCGTTGGTCTCCCAGCAGATGCGCAGGATGTCCTTTTTATGTTTGTCTCGGGCTGCGCGTGAGGCGTTGATCGCATACGGCAGTTGGGGTGACGGGTCCCCTCCGAAATAACAGATGCAGGATGTCGTTGAATCGACATTTTTCAGTAAATCCCGGACGGATCTGGTTGGCGACGAGATGGAATCGCTTTTGAAGTGCCAGTTCTGGCAAAACAGGCAGTTGAACGAACAGGCTTGAAAAAAAACCGCCAGATTTTTATACCCGGATTCAGCCCCCTGACGATGGGCATAGTCAGGATATCCGGCCCCGGTACCCCCTGCACAGACCCGGTCAGCCACACAATTGGTGGGCAGGGGATCATGATACCAGGAGAGGTTGGCCCGGGAAGCTGAGACCCCCGCCAACCGGCCGCCCTGGTTTTGCCTCAGTCCGCAATAACCGATGCGGTTCTTTCCAATTTTGCAACTATTCACGCACAGATTGCAGCGCACCCCGTCAGGGTCATCCGGGGGCAGGGGCGGCAATCCAAATTCGATTCGGCTCTGTCGATGAGCGCCTTCGGCGATCTCAAGAGCCTGTTGCGGTTTCTCCCGGATGCAGGCCAGACAAACCCCCAGCGCTTTAGAAATGTCAGGCGCCTTATCATTGCATAGTTTGCATTGCGCCATGATATACCTTGATTCGGTAGACCTTCCCTTTAAAAGGGGGGCCGGTAAAATCACAAATCACAAATAAATCCCAAATTCCAATATCCAATGAACAAAAACAGCGGTATGATCCTTCCAGTCCCAAGATCAACTTGGGGTAGCTGATTCGATTTTTACGCTCGATATCAGTATTTGGCCCGAGTTGGTGTTTGGGATTTTGGGGATTGGAATTTGGATATTGTTTGTTATTTGTTAATTGGTGCTTGGAATTATCTAAATATAAGCAACTCAATCAGGGTCTATGCTATCCAGCACGTCACCAAGTTGAATGAGGGCGTCCAACTGTTTCGACACCGGGCTGGTTGCGGAGGTGTCGAATTGATCGGCCCGCTGTTTTAATTTTTCAAATGCTCTGGCCGTCAGCCGTTCCGGGCCGGCTGTCAGCCGGACCAGAATCTGAAACAGGAAAAAACTCAACAGCAGAATGATTCCGATGGTCCACAGGGCATGCACGAAAAAGTTAAGCGCCAGATAACTGCCCTGTAAAAAGCGCTCAACCGTGATCCAGCCGGTGTACCCCAAAACGGCAAACATCGGCAGGTTGAGCACCAATTGCAGCAGTATCCCCGAAAGCCTGCCTGCCATGCGCTCCATCTCGCCATTCAGGCAGTGGCTCCAGATTTCACCCAATTTATCGCTGAAGGCGCCGGAATCCGGCAGCGTGTCCTCGACCTTGCGTACGGCGCTGTCAAACCCCCCGGCGACGAGGGATTCGGCAATATCCGGCCAGTTGCTCATCGAGCTGAGGCGATAGGTCCGCAGGCCGGCCCCCACCCGCTCCTCGTTGCCGGTTTCGGCCACGGCCGCCTTGGATTCTTTAAAATGGCGCCAGGCCGAGATCATCCCCAAAATCTGGCTCAGGGGACGGCCGAACCTGAACATGGCGGCAATCCCGGCACCGAAAATCAGCAGCCGGGCCCAGATGGCAATCATCCAGCCCAGCGGTCCGACCAAGCGCTGGGACAGTTTCTGATAGATCAACAGGCCGACGCCGAAAAGCTGTCGCGAGTCATCGCTTTTCATGGCAGAAACCGCATCCAGAAAAGATTTTTTTTCGGCCTCCCGCATCTGTTGCCGGGCGGCCGCCAGGGAAGTGCGGCAACCGGAAATTTCCCGCCCGGCCTCCGCAAAGATAAAATCCCGTATGCTGCGGGTATTTTCAAGTCGGCGGTCAACGACATATCCGGCGCGGTTCAGGGTGTCGAATATCAATTCGTGCAGCTCGTCAAATTGGTCAAATTCATGCCTGGGCGCCGCGGTTTCATCGAACCGGGGGTTTTGCAGATGACGGCGTGCACTGGTACAAAGCATGCGGTCCACCCCGGTTTGCCAGGCGGTCTGGAGGTAGGCGGCAAAATCAGGCAATATCCGGCTTTTCAGCTCATCTTCGTCCTGGCGATCGCCTTTATTCACCACAGCAACCAGTGATTCACCGCTGAACTTGCGGATAAAAGGTGCCAGAAAGTCAACATGGTCCTTTCTTTTGGGATTCTCGGCATCGAATACGCAGATCAGCATATCAGAGCGGGCAATGGCCTGGCGCACCAGGGGACCGTGTGTCTGGTACGCCGCGCTGTCGGTATCCGGTGTGTCGATCAGGAGCACATGCTCCAGAATGGCCGCAGCCGGACTGGAGCGAACCGCCACCGCTTCACTGCCGAGACCGGCGACCAGCTGTTCGGCATCCTGGCGGTCGCTGCTGAAAACAATCACCTGGCCGGTGGTGGGCCGCTGATGTCCGGCCGGTGACAGGTCATCGACGCCGGCCAGCGCATTGAGCAGAGTGGACTTGCCGGCCCCGCAGGGGCCGACAATCGTTACCACCAGCTTGCGGTCGAAACGCTCGGCAATGGCATTGATCATGCGAATGGCTTCATCGCACTGCTTCCTGAGGGCCGTGGCCGGCCGCCAAAGTGTCAGGGAATCAAGGGTTGTGCCCAGCATGTGGAGATCATTCTTGTAACCTTCGATCTTACCGAAAGCCTTGAGGGCGGCAGTCTGCCGGTTCGATAGCATTATATCTCAGCTCCCTTTGCCTGGTGGGTAAGTGCGGTCATCAAGCTTTCAGAAGCGCTGATCAACCCATTGGCATCTTCTAAATTTTGACGGGCCGACGTTAAAATCGCCCCGGTGATGTTGGCTTCGAAAAGCTGCTGCACCGTGTTTAATTTATGATTCAGCCAGGTCTGGACAATGGGTGTCAGCATTTCCTCGATTTGTTTGCGGTCGGCACTCTTCAGCCCGGTCGTAACCGGAATGGCAAACAGGGCATACAGATCCTTGGCCCCGAAGAGGCCGGCCAGTTTTACTTTGATACCCGCGGCGCCAACCGGGTCCCCGGTGGAAAGCACATAGGTGACCGCAACCGTTGCCGGCAAAACATTGAGAAAGGCCCAGAAGGTCTGGTTGATTTTGCGCCACAGGCCCATCTTGCTGCGGAAATGATCGGCCAGTTTTTCCAGGTCCTTCTCCATGTCCCGGGTGATGGCAACGATATTGTCTTTTTCAGCCAGAATGGTCTGCAGAATGGACTTAAAATCCCTGGCGCGCAGCTCTTCCTGCGCAGATCTAACCACCGGGTGGGCATCCACCAGAAGGGTGCGCGCCGGGCCCTCACCCGAGGGCGCGGCCGTGGGCGGCTGCGCTTTGTCAAGATGCCTGGCCGCTCTTATGTTTTCAATAATTTCGGCCATTTTACCGGCGATCGGATCGCGTAGCGATCCCGATACCGAGATCTGGGAACTGACGGCCTGATAATTCATCTTGGTCACGGCAGTTGCCAGATCTTCATCCAATTTTTTCACAAACTCTTTTGCAGGCGTCGGATCCCGGCCTTCCGGCAGAAGCTGCTCCCGGGCCCAGCCGGCCGCTCCGAGCAGCATTTTCAATGGAAATTCAATGACATTTCCCGTCCGGCGCATGAATTTTACGTGCGGTGGGTCCGTCCTGGCCCAGATTTGGGCAAACCGTCTCATCACGCGATCCATCGGGAAATGTTTCAACGCCTCCTGGACGCTGTGGCTCTGAGCCATTTGCAGGGCGTCGAGGTACAGTTGCAGTTCGTCTCGAGAGATTTTCGACTGGTTGGTCACCTGGGCGGCCTGCTGGATGACATCGGACAATATGGACCCATACAGCTCGAATCTGAGCGCAGCCCCGTCAATTGACGCCAGGGCCGTGGAAAATTCCGGATCGCCCTTCTCAAGGGGCGTCAGTTTCATAAACTGCCGGCCGGCCGCCACCTGATTGTCCTCATCCGTGCGATAAACCCCCAGCAGGAACTGGTTGGCCTGGTCACCGTAAATTCCCCTGGCCACCGTCATGGCATGATCGTGCACCTCCTGCCGGGTGAAGTTCGGATATACCCGGTAAACCAAAAAGCATTTGCGCATGCCGATGCCGGTGAGCATCCGGGCGATAAAATCCGTGTTGTCCCGGTTGTTGTAGTTGGAATTGGTAAACACGTAAATCAGGATGTCCGAAGCTTCCAGGGCCATGCGGGTGGTCTCCCGGTTGGTGTAGGCGCCCTGGGCACCGGTGTCGAAATCCGGGGTATCCAGGAGTATCAGGTTATTTAAAGCGGATTGATTCAATGCATACAGGGGTTCGCCGGGGGTTGTCAGCTGCGCCGAATCCTGCAGGGGCTGAAGCTCTGCTTGAAAGGGCCGGGCCAAATCGGCCAGCAGTTGGGTTTGCCCGGCGCGCGCGGCCGGGATCGAAAACAATACCCGGCGGTTCAATCCGGCCGTGCCGCCGGTGGGTGCAACGGGCTCCCTTACGAGGGAATTGAACAAGGTGGATTTGCCGGAGGAACCGCCGCCGCAGATGGCGGCCACCATCGGAAAATCCGGCGCGAATCGGGAGAGCAGCTTGGCATCGACGATATCCTGCCAGGATCGGATTGACTCGTCATTGCCAATTTTGAGCGAATCCGCTAATCTGGGAATGTGGTCTCTCAGCTGCTTGAGGGCATCATAAAGGACTGGTTTCATGATAGAGAAAGGTTCAGGGTTCGAGGTTCAGGGTTCAGGACTCTGGTTAAAGCGAACCGCAGGACCGCAGAATTTCGAATGTCGAATTTTGAAGGATGGTATCGCGGCGCTCTATCTATTCAAGTAGTTCTTATGCTCGTAGATGGTTCAGCTATCTCCGAACTAGATAGACTATAGATCCTTCCTTCGTCATTCTGCGGTTCGCAGTTTCTTTTACACTTTATCCTGAACGGTCAAAACCTTTTTATAACATATTGACATTATTAAAACAAAAATAAATCTGGATTTATCGTCAAAAAAATGGAATTAAAGCCCTATGACGGTTTCTCTTTCCGAGCTAACGGTCCTGGCCCTTGACTGTCAGGCAACCGGGGCCAACCCGCACAAAGGTCATCTCCTGGAGCTGGGCTGGCAGCCAGCCAGTGCATCACCCGGGGATAGACCCGGGACATCCGGCGCACAGGCTTACCTGAACCGTTTGCCCGCGGATGAGAAAATTCCCCGGGCGGTAGCACGCATTACCGGGATATCCGATGAATTTCTGGTAGCCGCCAGATCATCACGGTTCATCTGGCAGCATCTGATGGATACCGTTAAAGAGGTTAGGGCGGCCAATCAGGCGGCGCTCTGCCCGACGGTTATCCATTTTGCACGCTTTGAAGAGCCTTTCCTGAGAGACCTTCACCGGACCATCGATCCTGCCGGTGCTTTTCCTTTTCGAATCATCTGCACCCATGAAATTGCCATGCGCCTGCTGCCGGATTTGCCGCGCCGGGGACTGCGGGCCGTCGCCGGTTATTTCAATCACAGCATGCCCGAGCTCAAACGAAGTGCCGACCATGTCGTTGCCACGGCGGTTATCTGGAAACAGTTGATTGGCATCCTGGCTGCCAGGCGCGGCGTTGACACCCTGGATCAGCTGGGTGACTGGCTGACCTCAACCGACCCGCCCGGCCGCTCCGGGCGGATATATCCCATGGCGCCCGAAAAACGGCTGCAGCTGCCGGATAAGCCCGGCATCTATCGGATGCAGCGCGCCAACGGCGATCTGCTTTACATCGGCAAAGCCAAATCCCTTAAAATGCGTGTCAACAGCTATTTCCGCAAGAAAGCCCCCCACGCCGAACATATCCTGGAGATGCTGTCCCAGGCGCGGAAACTGGATTTTGCGCTGAGCGAATCCGCACTGGAAGCCGCCATGCTGGAATCCGATGAAATCAAACGTCATTCACCGCCCTATAACATTGCCCTTCGCCGCCGGCAACGCCGACTGGTCTTCTGTACCAAAGATCTGAGCCGGCATTCGACGGTTGCCGACCGGAAAAACCTCCTCGGCCCCCTTCCCGATGGAAAGGTCACCGATGCGGCTTCGTCTTTCGCGCATTGGATTACCCGGGATTGTCGTTGGACGGATGAGGAACTGGCTGCCCACGGATACCATTTAGTGGGCCGTTCGCCCGAGCAAGGGCCGGATCCGGCCTGCCTCCGGGAAGGCCTGGAGATTTTCAGAGAGGATCACCTCACCGGCCACCCGCATGGCTCGCCGTTGCGGTTGTTGACCGCACTGGGTGCGATGCGCTGGCGCTTGCGGCTGGCGGCCGCCGAAGCGGCTGATGCGGCATCCCAGGATCCGCAAGAGGATGAAACAGATACGGTGCTCGCCGATGATGCCGGCGAGGAAAGCGTCTGGACACCGGAAACCGTGGCAAGGTCCATCGATCACATGATCATGCACAGTGCCCATCTGATCCGGCGCGCCCGCTGGTTTTGTCTGTTGAGTGAATCCTCTCTGGCCTGGGATAGAGCCGGGACACCGGGGCGGCAGCTAAACCTGATGGTCCTGGAAGGCGGCGCTGTCATCAAGCGGGGCGCCCTTAAACCCACCGAAGCGATACCCGTTCCGCCGCGCGCCGATCGACCGTTCCAGCGGAGGCAAAACCATTTAAGCCTGATTACCTATGATCGGTTGCGGGTTCTTACCACGGAATTGCGCCGGCTCATCGCCGAAAAGCGCCCCATTAGACTGCGCCTTGGACCGAATGTGACCCTGGGAGCAGACGAATTGAAGCGAGCCTTGCGATGGGTGTAATGCGAATTTTATTTCTGGCGGATACCCATCCACAGTTAACCGGTTATTTTTGACAACTGCCGGAAGCGGCGGTTTTATCTGTGGGAAAAATAATGCGCCTGGCGGGCAGAAAGGTGAGGGGCGTATGGCAAAGATTCGGGTTTTAGCGGCGATCCAGTTCCCTTAGCGCCTGGCGGCGCTCATCGCCGGTAATTCTGATGACGGGATCCGGATTTGTGCGGCGATCCCGTCCGCTGCGACGTTCTTGAAGGGTTCTTTTTTCCAGAACCGGCTTCGCCGGCAACCGGCTGCGTCTTTGGGAAGGGAAACGCCGGCCGCCTTTGTCTTTTTTTGATAGTGCTTCCATGGACCAAATTTAATTCATCATTTGTTTTCCCCTTAATATACCAACCGAAAGCGAACTGTCAAATCTCGGCTCAAACATCACCGCTGCGATTTGAAAAACAGCAACAGACTTTCAACCAGTTCGGCCATGAAACGATAATCTAATTTTTCCATGGTGTCGGCCGGGGTGTGGTAGTAGGGATTCCGAAAATAGGCCGAATCGGTTATCATCACCGCCTTGTATCCCTGATCCCAGAAAGAGGCGTGATCACTGAGCCTGACCGCGGGTATAATCCATCCGTTGAACGGGACCGTCAACCTGACCACCGGCAACTCAGCGTTTTTCTCAAATTCGTTTTTCAGCGCCCTGGTAAAATCGCCGGATTTAAAATTTCCGACAATACCGATGAAGTTGCCGGCCTCGGGATAATTCAAAAAGCCCAGGGGGAAAGGATAGCTCTGGCACCCGGGTTCATGGCAGGCATAGCCGACCATCTCCAGGCAAATCATGCCGTCGATCTTTTCTCTGTCCTGCCTGGCCCTGGAGGCGTGCACCCGGCTTCCCATAAATCGGGTGCCGTATGCCGGCGGCTCTTCAAGGGCAAAGGCAACCAGTTTTAGCTTGAGGTCCAGTTTCTCGCGGCCGATCAGTTCTTTGAGATATCGGGCTGTTTCCAGCAGAACGGCAACGGCACTGGCATTATCGTCGGCACCCACCGTACCGGCAACCGAGTCATAATGGGCCCCCAGCAGATATTGTCTGGCAGGGTCAGGGCCGGATGTAATCTCGGCGACCACATTGGCAACCTCGATCCCCCTGTAGTCGTAAGGTTCGCGCCATGCCGGCAGGCCGATGTCTTTGAAAAATGACCGGATATACACGGCCGCCTTTTGCATGTTATCCGGAAATCGTACGCTTCTTTCGCCGATGGTTTCCGTCAGAACCTTTAAGTGCGCTCTAAGCTGTTCTTCGGCTTCAGGCATATCGACCATCACACGGCTCCTTTCGGCTGCACCGGCAGAGACAACAGCCCAATGCCCATCTGTAAACATTATATTGAAAAACAATATGAAAATGGCTAAATTTCGCATAGGTTTGTGTGAACATTCAAATCAAGAAGGGTCATAATGGCCATGCGGCTTTTTTTGCTGTATTGTCATTCCGGACTTGATCCGAAATCCGGTTTTGTTTAACGATCATACGCTTATGGATGCCGGATCAAGTCCGGCATGACAGGCAGAAATTAATCGCTTATTTGGATTACGACACCATATGGATACCGGAGTATATATTAAGAATTGTCCGCCAGCGTCTCCATAATATCCCACCCCTGGAATCTGAGTCGCGAAGAAGCCATCAAGGTGCAGCAACACCTTTCCTCCCGGGTCATTCGAACATCTGATAACAGGATAAAAGACCTGACAATAGTGGCCGGTATCGATACCCATTATCACAACGGCCTGGCCACCGCGGCCGTTGTCAGCATGCGATTGCCGGACTTTTCGCCAGTGGCGCAGGCAACTGCCGAACGACGCGTCACCTTCCCGTATCTGACCGGCCTGCTTGCATTTCGTGAAGGCCCCGTGATGCTGGAGGCGATCAGAAAGCTCGCATCTCCGCCGGATGTGCTGATTTTTGATGGGCAGGGAATTGCCCATCCGCGACGCGTCGGATTGGCCTGCCATATGGGATTGTGGCTGGACCTTCCTTCCATCGGCTGTGCCAAAACCTGGTTGTACGGGCGCTACCGGGAGCCACATCCCGCCAAAGGCAGCTATTGTTATCTCAGGGACGGCGAAGACATCATCGGAGCTGTCGTCAGGACGCGAACGGAAGTCAACCCCTTATTTGTATCGGTTGGGCATCGCATCAATTTGGAGGATTGCATTCGAATCGTTTTGAAATGCTGCCGTCGGTATCGACTCCCGGAGCCGATCCGGTCGGCGCACGCGCTGGCGCGTGCGCCCGTTGATTAGTTGATGGGTTGAATCGTTAAATAGTATGTGAAAGTCAGGGGCGGCTGACCCGTTTTTGGAATATGCGCTGATTATGAATTCGCTATTCCCTGTTGGCGTTGATCGCGGCTGGAAGCCGCTCCCACATCCATGTCAAGCAATCGTGGGAGCGGCTTCCAGCCGCGATTTCAACCAATTAAACGAATGGATCTCCTCTATCACCCTTTCATCACGTCCCGCTTCAGAAAAACCGCACCGCAATCAACCAGTCAACTCAATCAACTAAGCCTGAAAGGCTTTCATGAATTTGCGGTCGATGTAATTTTTCAGGACAAACCCCAGCGGGCCGCCCCAGACCAGGGAATGCCAGCGCACAACTGCCGTGCCGTCTCCCATGTTAAGGGCCAGGAGAAACGTTTCTTGCGGGGCAAATTCCTGCAGGGCACCGCCGTTCAAAATATTCAACAGGTTGTTCAGCAAAATGGGATTTTGGCGAACCGCGTATACGCCCACCTTGGCCAGGGGCCGTGGCTCAAAACTGATGCAGTCGCCGCCGCCGAACAACTCCGGGTAGGCCACCGACTGCAGAAATTTGTTCACCAGCAGCCCGCCATCCCGGCCCGTCGGCAGACCGGAGTCTAAAAACAAGGTGGACGGCTGCACCCCGACCGCCATGAAGACATAGTCATTTTCCACCGCTGCGCCATCGGATAACTCAACCACGTGATCCCTGACGGCAGTCGCTTTTGCCCCTTCGATCACCTGAATGTGCCTGGACGTCAATGACTTCAGCGCGAGCCTGCGAACACGGCCTGAAAATTCTGCCAGCAGTCTGGTGCCGGCCACCAGGGTAATCCGGCAACCGCCCGGTTCAGCTTTGGCCAGGCGTTCCAGGTTGCCCGCCACCTCAACACCGGTCGGTCCGCCGCCGATGACGGCAATCCTCAAATCTTTGGCTTTCAAATCCTCTCTGATCCGGCGCCGCGCCGCCAGGAGCTTTTCAATGGGCTTGACCGTAAAAACGGATCCGTCAGCCGGCAACGCTGCCATTGTCGGCACATAGCTGCCGGTGTTCAGCGAAAGGGCGTCGTACGATAACTGCTTGCCGGATTGCAGGTCGATTTTTCTCTCCCTGGGGTGAATCTTGACAGCATTATCTTCCACGAAGGCCGCGCCGCGGTCCTCGGACATCTTCTTTACATTGAACCGGATTTCCTCGGGTCGGTAGATGCCGGATAACATGCCCGGTCCCATGCCGGAATAATAGTGCAGCGGGCTTGAGCTGACGACGGTGACACGATGCCCTGCATCCTTAAAATCTTTCAGGTTCTTTAAGACCGTTAAATGCGCATGGCCGGCCCCAACGATCACCAGGTGCTTTCCCATGGATGTATCCTTTGAGCCAAATCTTTCAGACAGGGATTCTTCAGTTTTTCGTTCTCACCGAACTGTGAAATGAGAATAATGAATATCGAATAAAGAATTTCGAATATCGAATGAATGAATCGCTCGCGCAGCGCAGGCGCTTGCGCCGCGTGTCGCTCTGTCTTTTAAAAGGATGGCATACCTTGCTTCGACATTCGGTATGCGATATTCGAAATTCGCTTTAACGTGATAAATTTTAACTGTTCATAAGCGCTTCGATCTCATCGACCTCCCGGGGTATCTCCGCGGTCAAATCCACCGGCCCGTCTCTGGTGATCAGGATATCGTTTTCTATCCGGATGCCGATGCCTTCCTCCTGAATGTAAATACCCGGCTCGCAGGTGAATACCATCCCGGGTGCAAATTTACGGTACCTGTTTCCGTAATCATGAACATCCAGACCCAGGTGGTGCGAAGTGCCATGGGGAAAATATTTTTTGTACAGCGGTTGATCGGCGGATTGCTTGTTTACCTCAGCCGCCTTCAACAGTTTGAGGCGGATCAACTCGGCTTCCATCACCTTGCCGACTTGCCGGGAAAAGGTATCAACCGTCTTGCCCGGTTTGAGAAGTTTGATGGCCGCTTTTTGGACCTTCAGGACGGCATTGTAGACCTCCTTTTGCCGTTGGCTGAATTTGCCGTTTACAGGCACCGTGCGTGTCAGGTCGGCGGCATAGTTGGCATATTCGGCTCCGAAGTCGATCAGGACCAGATCCCCATCGCGGCACTGTTTGTTGTTATTGACATAGTGCAGGGTACAGGCGTCGGCTCCCGAGGCCACAATCGTCTGAAATGCCGGGCCTCTGGAACGATTTCTGATAAATTCATGGTAAATTTCGGCTTCAATTTCAAACTCCCATACCCCGGGTTCGATAAAACCCAACAGGCGGCGGAAAGCCTTTGCGGTAATGTGGCAGGCCTTTTTAATCAGCTCCACCTCCGGCTTTGATTTAATGGCGCGCAGATCGTGCATAATCGGTGCCAGCCGCCGATATTGATGCAGGGGGAAGGCCTCGCGGCATTTTTGGAGAAACCGCGCGTCCCGGGTTTCCACGGTCAAATCCGCCCGCAGGTGTTCATTGGTGTTCAGGTAAATGTGGTCGCATTCAAAAACCAGGGGTCGGAAGACGGTTTCGAACTCCTGATTCCAGTGAACCGATTTTATTCCGGATACAGCCGTGGCCTCAGCTTTGGTGTATTTATGCCCCTCCCACAGCGCGATCTTTTCGTTGGTTTCCTTCAAAAACAGCATCTCCCTGTGCTTTTCTTCCCTGGCATCCGGACAGATCACCAGTGTGCTCTCCTCCTGATCGATGCCACTTAAATAAAATAAATCGGTTTGTTGAATAAATGCATGGGTCCCGTCGGCGCTGGTGGGCATGATATCATTGGAATTAAATACGGCCATCGACTTTTTCCCAAGCTTGCGGGCGAACCGCTTCCGGTTCTGGATGAACAGCGTTTTGTCAATCGGCAGGTATTTCATTGTCAAATTCTACTCCGTTGAATAATTTCCGAACTATAGTCCGAATAAGGATAGACGCTGGTTTGTCCCTCTCCCTGTGATCCCTCCCGCCAGGGCAGGAAAGCGATTGCTCCGCAGCATCAGCTGACAGTTTTTTCAGGGTGAGGAAAAAAACGCTGAAAGAAGATATTTAGAACTACCTCAACTATAGCGTAATATCAAAAATCGTCAAGGATGCTGTGAAATTTTCAGGCACGTGCGCCGGAATTGAAGAATTAAGTGATGTTCATGCAGAAGGCTTTTCTGCAGACAGGGCATGGGAGAAATCGAAATAACAGATCGTGGTATTTCTAAGCAGAAGTGGTTTCAAAACTCCCTCTAACGTTTGAGGGCAAGGCGCAAAACGTTTTAAAAGCGGAGCGTACACGTTAGTACGTGAGCATTTTAAAACGTTTTGCAACGCAGTCGTCGAGCGTTAGAGGGAGTTTTGATCCACTTCTTAGAAGAGTACCAGGGGATAAACCTTAACAACCGCGTTAAATTTTGGTGTTTGCTCGGGGTTTCCGGACTCTACGCCGTCTTTACCCTCGATGACGGTCAGGACGGTTTTGAGCGGATGACAGTAGGTTAATTCCTGATCCTTCACAAACACGCTGAAAAATTCGGCGTTGGTCGCGACAAGTTCGGCCGCCTTGATATCGGCAGAATTGTCATAGTTGATCCCGATGGTCTGCCCCTCATACTTTTTCAGCAGGCCGAGCAATTGAGTGTTTGCTTCCATACTTTGAACCATATCGGGTCCGGCGGCCGAGGCCTTATCAGAGTTTTCGATACCGGCCTGGGCTTCCTTCTGTTTCTTCAAAGCCCGGGCCTTGGCCAGTTTCAGCTTTTTTGTCTTCAGGGCCTGAGCTTTGGCCAGTTTCAGCTTTTTCTTTTTCAGGGCCAGGGCCCTGGCCAGGGCTGCTTTCTTGCTTTTGGCGGCTTTTTCGATTTTAGCAGCCTCCAGCGATGCCTGGGCATCGGTATGCTTCCGGTTTGCATCGGCCGTGGACCGGGCATCGTCAGATGGAGATGAAGGATCGGATTTGGCCGTGCCGTCGGCTGTTGGGGCCGCTGGTTCAACCGGCTCTTCAGCCTCCGTCGATTTCGCGGTTTGCGCTGTATCGGTCGGCGAAGACGGCGTGTCCGATTGAACCGCTTCATCCGATGTCAGCAAGATGGCATCCAGCCCTTCGGTTTCGGTGCCGTTTGCATTCGGCATCAGGCCGGAAGCTTGATCCGGGGCCGTTTCGGGTTCGATGGTTTCATCCTTCACCAGTTCGAGAATGTCCGCCCCCAGGGTTTCAGATTCCGAGGGATCTTCCCCGCTTACCTCCAATACCGGTGTTGGCGGTAAACCCGAATTATCCTCTGAGACAGTTTTGGCGGATGCTTTGTCGGATAGGGATATCACCTCAGCCGTTGCCTCAGCGGCATGCTGCTTCAAATCCACAATGTCATCCATAGCGGATTCGGTTCCAGGCTTTTCGGTCTCAACCGACCCGGCATCCGCCGCCGCAGGCTGCTCGGGCTCTTTGGCCGTTTCATCTGCATCAAAGTCAACGATCAGCTCGTCGTCGGGAAGCTGAAAATCAAACTGATCATCGGCCTCCGGCAACGAATCCACGGTCCCTGACGTAACTTCCGCAGCAGATTCATCAATTAACCGCCGGGTTTCTTCCGGCTGACCCTGATCCGTGGGCTCCGCTTCCGATGTCACGTCAGGTGGGACCGATGACGCTGCGGTTGCGGCCGCAACCGCAGCGTCATCGGTCGATACCTCCGGCTGCCCGGCCGCCTGTTCGGCAAGGTTTGGGGGGCCCCCATCGGCCTGGGGCGGCGAATCTGCTGAGGCAACCGCTGTACCACAATAGGCACAAGCCTCGGCGCCATCTTTTAATAAGTGACCGCATTTCGCGCAGCTCATTTGATCTGTATCCATTGGCTTCATACTCCTTCAGGTCCAGGTAGGGGTTTGACCGCCGTTGGCCTTCCTGCCAGCCTGCGAGCTTGAGGGACGGAAGGGAACCGCAGAGCCGATATAAGACACAACCAGGTTGCTGGACCGATGAACGATTTAATTTTATTAATATCTATATAAAATACAATACGTTGAATTGATTGACTGGCTACGGGGTTGTTGCTTCAGCAAATCAAGCTTGGCCGCCACTATCTCTACTAGTTTAGTAAAAAGGGCTCGAACTGTCAAATATTATTAATAATATAAAATAATATCAAATGGTTAAGTTAGGATTGGTCGTGTCGCAGATGATGGGGGACTTGCTTCAACGCTTCGGAATTATTACAGATCAGTAAGCCTATCCTTTACAGACCCCGCTAAACCTGCGCATCTAATATTTAGAAATCAGTTTTGAAATTGACATAGATAAGGGCGTTCGATAAATTGACCCGGTTTTCGGGCAACTGAATCTGAAAGGAGACAGACACATGGATCAGAAAATGGAAATCAGGTTGGCGGGGGGACAAAAGATTTTTGCAGACTACAAAGGATTTACGATCCGCACAGATCAAAGTGTAAAAGACGGCGGTGACAACTCGGCCCCCACGCCTTCCGATCTCTTTTTTGTATC
>JAFDCJ010000222.1 GCA_019312835.1 Deltaproteobacteria bacterium | reverse complement strand
CTATGAAGCCGCCCGCCATATAAAACGCACCATGGGTTAGGTTGACAACCCGCATCAGGCTGAAAGACAGTGTCAGCCCGCTGGCTGTGATGAACAGCAGTGCTGCCAGTGTCAGGCCGTTGAGTAATGACATTATGACGAGGAGCGACATCGATCCCCTTTTCAGTAATCCTTGCACTGAGCGTTAACTTTTTCGAAATTAGGGCATACCACGGGGTCACTTTTCGCGTCAAGGGCAAAAGGAACCTGGCTGTATCAGTCCGCGGCAGCGTTGTTCTCTCGGAGAAATACCCAGGTTGATTTCAAGACTGAATGGGACGACTTTCTCAATAAACACGGAAGGTTTGAACCGAAGCTTTGGCTGAAAGATGCAGAGGCGAGGGTTGGTTTATGATCAAAATGAGAAGAGACCCCTGGACTTCAAAGGACAAGACGACTTTGCAAGGCCGTTGAATATGTGGTTGTATTTTTTTCTTGACAAGGTGATAGCAACCAATTTAGTTTGTATGCGAAATAATTTTTATGAAAAATTACGACGATTGCATCATATTCCTCCTTGCCAAGGCTTACCAGAAAGCCCACGGGAACTTCAAAAAACGATTGCATACCTACGGCCTGACACCCATCCAGCACCTCATCCTTGAAGCACTCTGGGAAGAAGATGGGCTTTCGGCCGGAAATGTCGGCAAAAAACTGGTTCTGGATGGGGCCACTCTGTCCGGCGTTCTGGATCGATTGGCTTCGGGGGGCTGGGTGTTGAAAAAATCCGACGTCGAGGACAAAAGAGTTCAGCGGATTTTTCTCACCTCAAAGAGCAAAAACCTAAAACCGAGACTCTCGCTAGCAAGGGATCAAACCAATGAAGATCTGCTGGCCCGATTCAGCCTGGAGGAAAAGGTTTTGCTAAAACGGCTATTGCGGAACATTCAGAATATTTAGTAAAAAAAACTGTAAAATCAATCCGGGTTTTGTGAATAACAAGTAAGACAACACTTTAGGAGAAGAATCATGGGTGAATGGCATAAAACCGGTTGTGTATTGTGTGCACAAAATTGCGGGTTGGAGGTGTTGGTCGAAAACAACCGTATGACCAAGGTAAAGCCGGATAAATCAAATCCGCGCAGTCAGGGCTATGCCTGCCGCAAGGGACTCAATGTTGTTTATCATCAGTATCCCGAAGGTCGCCTGACAGAACCCCTGAAACGGGTGGGCGACCAATTCAAACCGGTTTCCTGGGACCAGGCCATCGATGAAATCGCCGCCAAGATGCGTCAACTGGTCGACACGCACGGCCCGCGTTGTCTGGCCTACATGGGAGGAGGTTCCCAGGGCGGTCACATGGAGGTCGCTTTCGGCTTGGGTATCCTCAGGTCCATGGGGTCCCAGTATTATTATTCGTCGGCCGGCCAGGAGTTCTGCGGCGCCTGGTGGGTGACCGGCCGGGTGTTCGGTAAACAATACAATTTTGCCGGTCCCGACGAACACGAAACCGAGATGCTGGTTGCCTGGGGCTGGAACGGCATGCAGAGTCACCAGATGCCGCGGGCGCCAAAAGTGCTCATGGAAATTTCCAAGGATCCGGACCGGATCCTGGTGGCTGTCGATCCGCGTAAAAGCGAGACGGCCGCAATTGCCGATATTCACCTGCCGGTGCGCCCCGGTGCCGACGCCCTGCTGATGAAGACCATGATCGCCATTATTCTGAACGAAGGCTGGGAAGCCAGGGACTACATCAGCAAATATGTCGCCGGCTGGGATGAAATCCGATCATGGTTCGAAAACTTTGACGCCAAAAGCGCCGCCGGGGTCTGCCAGGTTGACTATGAACAGGTTTGGGAGCTGTGTCGCCTGATGACCACCCGCCGCTGGAGCGTGCACACCGATCTGGGTATTTACATGGGTCGCCACAGTACCCTGAACTCCTATTTCGTGCATATATTGGGTGCTGTCTGCGGGATTTTCGGTGAACGGGGCGGCAACGTCATCCCGGGCAAGGTGATGCCGATGGGATTTCATGCCGATGAACGTAATCCCAAGACCTGGCGCACCGTGGCCACGAATCTGCCGCCGGCGGCGGCAGGATCATTCCCGCCGGGGGTCATGCCCGAGGAAATCCTCAGCGGCCACCCCGAACGCCTGCGGGCCGTTTACGTCAGTGCCTGCAATCCCCTGCGAGCCTATCCCGATACGACAGCTTACGAGAAAGCATTCGGCCAATTGGACCTTCTGGTGGCCAATGACATTGTCATGAGCGAAACGGCCAGATTGGCCCATTATGTATTGCCCTGCCGCACTTTCTATGAAGCCTGGGACGCAACCTTTTTTCCCTGGACCTACCCGGGTGTTTATTTCCAAATTCGGCGGCCCATCGTCAAGCCGCCCGGCCAGTGCCTGGAGGCCGCCCAGATTCATACATTGCTGGCAGACAAGTTGGGTCTCATCCCCCAAATTTCTGATGCGGTCCAACAGGTGGCCGAACGTGACCGCCTGACTTTTGGGACCAAATTAATGGAATGGGCGGCAACTGAACCCAAAGCGATGTCAGGTATGCCTTTCGTGCTGGCCAAGACACTCGGACGGGTGTGGGACAGCGCCGCCGGGGCCGGACTGTGGGGCATGCTGATGACGGCGCCCAAGGTGTTTCGTGAAAATGCGGCGCGGGCCGGTTTTGAACCCGGCATCGACCAGGGCGATCGCATCTTCCAAGCGCTGCTGGACGCTCCCGAGGGGTTGTGGGTCGGTCGAATGGATGTGGACAATCCCATGGAGAGCATTCAAACACCCTCCGGTAAAATTGAGATCTATATCCCCGAATTGAAAGAAGAGGCCAAATCTTTGGATGCGGTTTCTGAGGAGGAGGATTTGAAGCTGCCGGCAGAGTTTCCCCTGATCCTCAACGCCGGTCGGCATATGAAATACAATGCCAACACGCTGATGCGAAACCCGGAATGGAATGAAGGAAAACGTGCCTGCACTGTATCCATCAACCCGGCGGAAGCGGAGGCCTTGGGTTTGACTGACGGTCAGCAGGTACGCGTAACCACCGAGGCCGGCAGTGAGGTGGGTGAACTGCAGGTGAGCGACCAGATTCGCCACGGCAGTGTATTGATTCCCCACGGATTCGGATTGATTTATGAGGGCAAAGCCTACGGTATCAATGTGAACCGCTTGACAAAAAATACCCATCGCGATCCAATCGGAACCCCGCTGCACCGATTTGTGCCGTGCCGGGTGGAAGCGGCATCAAAAAAATTGACTATGCCGGCAGCTTTGATCTTTGAGCTATAATCTTTCAGCTGTGCGAATCACAAGGAGGAGACTTATGTTAAAAACACGCATCACCGAACTATTCGGAATCGAGCGCCCCATCGTCCAGGGCGGCTTAATGTGGATTGCAAGGGCAGAACTCGCATCCGCCGTCGCCAACGCCGGCGGTATCGGATTTATGACGGCCCTCACTTTCCAGGAAGCCGAGGATTTGCGCACGGAGATTCGCAAATGCCGAAAGATGACGAACAAACCTTTTGGGGTTAACCTTACCTTCCTTCCCTCTCTGCGAACCATCGACTATCCGGCCTACATCAAGGTTTGTATTGAAGAGGGGATTAAATTTATCGAGACTGCCGGTAGAAACCCGGAGCCGTATATGGCGCAACTCAAGTCGGCGGGCATAAAGGTGGTTCACAAATGCACCTCGGTGCGCCATGCCGTCAAGGCGGAAAAAATAGGGTGCGATGCGG
>JAFDCJ010000221.1 GCA_019312835.1 Deltaproteobacteria bacterium | reverse complement strand
CAGGGCCTTGCGGATGTTGGGGATTTTTTCCAATAATTTGAGCGCTATCTTGTGGCCATTTTCTTCGCAATCCGTGCAGGGTTGATTATAGCGAAAGCAGTCATGGCGGATGCTGAGGCTGATCTGCTCCGAAAGCATATCAAAAAGGGTGGTGGCGGATTTACCGAGGCTGTAACGCAAATTCACGGGATCAAGCCGGCCCCTGGTAAAGTACCCCGGAAACAGAATCTCTCGCAACCTGTCGATGATTTCAATAACGACTTCCCTGTGTGGAATCGGTTCGTAATCCACATGGGTGTAGCATTTCTGGTCATTGCAGCTGTCGATGATCTTTTCGGCGATCTGGGGCAGCCGGCTTCTGATCTCAGACAGGGGCCGAACGTCGATTTCACAGGAATCGACCTTTTTTAGAATATCAACCATACCGTTTCGATCTCCTTTATGAAATACATAAATCTAAGGCATGAACGCGGGGTTGTCAAAAATCCGTAAAAAATTTCAAACCTTTAGCGACGCGCAGGTCCCGTTGAAAACAGCAAAGGCAAAGCGGTTGACGCCTTGCCTTTGATTTTTGCGGTGTCTGCCAGCATTTTCGGGGACAAACAGCCCTGACGGGCAGTTAAAACTGAAAAACGGCCGACATCGCATCTTCATATTTTTTTTTCAGTCCCTCCCCGGTTGCCTCCAGCTGCTTTTTCTGAGGTCCGAAATCAACGGGACATTCGGTTTGAAGCTGCTCGATGAGATGCTCCATTTCGGATATATGGTTGTGAAGTTCCGCCACCCGGGAGGCGACTTTTTCTTTTTCAGAACCTCTCAATTTATCCACCTTGCGCACCATATCATACATTTTTGCCTTCCAGCCGTAAAGTTCAACCTCGACGGATCGGCAGTAATCTTTGGCATCCATAGCGACCCTCCTTTAAGCATTAAGGGTAAGTTGTTATTGGCAAAACTGGCGGGATAGCTGATCGCCGCGCTATATAAAACATAACCCGTCAACGTTACATGTCAATTTTAAAATATCCAACTTTTTGCTTGACAGCCCCTTTAATTGGATATAAACCATACTTAATTGATATAGATTGTTGCAGTCTGATTAAACCCAAAAGCGGGGTTTTATGAAGCTATCAACGCGAAGTCGCTATGGCGCGCGAATCCTGGTGGATTTAGCCCGCCACAATGATCAGGGACCGGTCCAGATCGGTGAAATCTCCAAACGTCAGGACATCTCCGTCAAATACCTCGAGCAGCTTATCCGCCCTTTGAAACAGGCCAGCATGGTGACCAGTGTGCGCGGCCCCAAAGGCGGTCACTTACTGGCGAAAAATCCGGAGGATATCACGCTGGGTCAGATTGTGCGTCTGTTCGAAGGCCAAAGCGAACTGGTTGAATGTATCAGCAATCCCGATCAGTGCCACATGTCCGATGACTGCCAGGTAAGGCTGGCCTGGAAGGAAGCCACCCGGGTGCTTTTCGAAAAACTGGACAGCACGACCATCTCCGATCTGATGAACAAAAAGGATGCCGAATAAGAGTCAGTCAACGTCTCAGATACTCATCCAAAATCGATGAACACGTCCAAGACCTCGGCGACTCACTATCAAAGGTAGGCGGTTGGCCGCAAAGCCGACCAAATGAGCCGTCTCCCTTATATGCATTTAGCAACCATTTAATTTGCAGGAGGATGCCATGAAAAAAATTCTCATTCTAGGTTCAGGAGCCGGCGGAACGATGGTCGCCAACAACTTGCGCAAAAAGCTGAGTCCCAAGCAGTGGGACGTCACCATCATCGACAACGATGAGATCCATCATTATCAACCCGGCTGGTTGTTTATCCCCTTTGATGTCTACACCCCCCAGGATTGCCAGAAACCCAAACGGGAATTTATCCCCCCCGGCGTCAACTTTGTCCTCGATGAAGTGGTCGGCATTGACAAAGAAAGCCATACGGTCGAAGGCAAAAAAAATAAGTACAGCTATGACTGGCTGATCATTGCCAGCGGCTGCTCCATTGTGCCCGAAGAAGTCGAAGGCATGATGGATGGATGGCGTAAAGACATCCACGACTTTTATACCCTGGATGGCGCCGTCGCTCTGCGGGAGAAAATGAAATACTTTGACAAGGGTCGCGTAGTGCTCAACATTGCGGAATTACCTTACAAGTGCCCGGTTGCGCCACTGGAATACATTTTCATGGCGGACTGGTTTTTTGACGTCAAAGGGGTACGGGATGATGTCGAAATTGAATTGGTCACCCCCATGGCCGGCGCTTTTTCCAAACCGATCGCCTCCAGCATCCTGGGTGATATTGCCATCCAGAAAAACATCAAAGTCACCCCCAACTTTGATATTGCCCAGGTCAATGCCGAGGAAAAAACCATCGAGTCCCACAAGGGCGAAAAAGTCGATTACGATCTGCTGATAGCCATACCGCCCAATTTCGGCGCCGCCTTCCTCGAAGGCTCCGGGTTGGAAGATCCCCTGCGCTTCGTTGATACCGATCACTTCACCTTGAAGGCGAAGAATGCCGATAATATCTATGTGGTGGGCGATGCCACCAATGTCCCTGCTTCCAAGGCGGGAGCCGTGGCCCACTACGAGTCGGAAACCCTGGTTGACAATATCATTCGCGAAATCGACGGCCAGGAACCCAAACCCACTTTTGACGGACATGCCACCTGCTTTATCTGTTCGGGTCACGAAAAAGCATTTCTGATCGATTTTAACTACGAGTACGAACCGCTGCCCGGAAAATTTCCCTTTCCCGGGTTGGGTCCCTTCAGCCTGCTGGGCGACAGCTATTTGAACTACTGGGGTAAAATGATGTTCAAATGGGTCTACTGGAATATGATGCTCAAAGGTGTTGAATTGCCGCTGGAGGATCAATTGACGATGGCCGGCAAAATGAGACACACCCTGGTAACCGAATAAGGAGGCAGCCATGACAAACGAAGAATTAATTCTGGAGCGACTCGATCGCATAGAGGCTCAGCTGGCCCCGATATCCTCAACGGCCGGCAGTATTTCAGAATTGCGCGAAGACTTGATACCGTTAAGCGGTCAAGCCTTCCGCCTGTTGATTCGGGAACTGGAGGATGTGGAATCAGGGTTTCAGCTGGAGGATCTGATGGCCCTGTTGAAACGATTTTTAAGGAGCATCAATCACATCATTTTTACTCTGGAGCAGCTGGAAAATATCGTGGACTTTGTCACCACTATCGAGCCCCTGCTGAAATCCGCCGTTCCCCAGGTAATCAATTATCTCGATGACCTCGAGCAGCGCGGGGTTTTGCGCATCATCACATCCATGCTCGATGTCCGTGCTAAAATTGCTGCAGCCTACAGCCCCGAAGATGTTGATCAAATCGGTGACGGGGCGGTGGTGGCCCTCGGTCTGGCCAAAAGACTCGCCGATCCCAAAGCCGCTGAATTTATGGAAAAATTGGCAGCACTTCCATCAAAAGTCGATCTGGCCAATGCCAAGCCCGTGGGTCCCTTCGGCATGCTGGGTGCCCTGGGCAGCAAACAGGCCAGAGAGGGGCTGGGCGTTTTAATGGAATTGACCAAAGCCATGGGCGAATTGAAAAATGGCGGCAGTTCAGCAGCAGCACGAGAATCAGAGCCCATAGCCTGACCGTATCGGTAGGAGAATTGTTATGGAAAAACAAATGGTCCAATGTGAGGATGGAAGACGCCGACAGGCCCGCATCCATGGCGAACCCAAGCAGGAGGGCGATTTCAGAATCTGGAAAGCCGGCGTCCGGTTGAAAGGCAAACATGTCTCCGGGGAGGCCTGGTACAGTTACAAAACCAAAACCTGGTATTTTTTGACGGATCCCGGCGGCAGGCATGCCCATCTGATGGAACGGTTAAACACCCAGCTTAGAGCTGAAACCATCAGAAAGTTTAAAGCGGAATTGAAAGTGCTTGAATCCAGGCGCGTGATCGAACAAAAAAAGATGGCCGAACATCGCGCTGCCAAAGAAGCCATTGAAGCCGAAATAGACGCTGCCAGGGATAAGATTGCCAAACTGGAATCCGGGGTCCCGCTGGAATCGGATAAACCGCTGGAATATTCACGGCATGTAAAAAGGCAGTAAGTTATGCTGAAAGCCGGGGGTCTGATCAGCCTGCCGCGGTTCTGCGGGGGTATGAATCCTGTTGTGCATCCATCATTCAGGCCGGCGAAACATGCCACCCTGTTTCGCCGGCCATTAACTGTAAGACATGAGCGCCGGGCTAACCGTCTTGCTTGATTGATCCTGCTATGGTCACACGGGATTTGTGTAGAAATTCCGATGGGTTATAAGACAGCTTGGATTTGCGAAGCCCCTCGTCGTTTAAATCCTGTTCCCGGTTGACCGTCACAAACGCCTGCGCGGAATGGGCTAGAAACATCTGATTGATAGCCTGGTAGATCCCTTTGAAGCGAGTGTCGCCTTTTTCAAAATGGATCACCACGCTTTGGGGGGTCAGCGCATCTGCAACCGTGTATGCCGCCATTTCACCGTCCACCATGATAGCGCCCCCCATGATACCCTCGAACTGCTCCCAGTCCGCCAGTACCCGGGAAATGGCATGATTTTCCGCCGAGAGAACCTCCGATGATTCACAGTCACGCCAGGTGCACCAGTCCCTTTGCATGGCTTTGGCCTGTTCGATTAAATCCGGTTCGAACGGTACATAGGTGTACGCGTATTTCTTAAGAAACTGGTTCAGCAGATTCTTTTTTTTATGGAATCGATTCCCTTTTAGTTCGGACAGTTCTTTTACTGAGTAAACATAATCCCAATGACCCCTTTCCTCTGCAATGCGTATCCGATCCCCGAAGCTTGTCCGCCACAGTTCAACCAGTTGATCCGGAACCCGGATGAATGTGGTCGAATGATGTGGATCTTCCACCACTTTAGCTGCCCAGTCGATATCATACCACGGGCCGATCGGGGCCCAGTATAAGACGTCGGGTCGGCTTTGCTGAATCCAGACACAGGCATCATCCCAGGCCCAGCGCAGTCCGTAATCTTCTGCCCAGGCCCAGATGTTGATAAAACTGTAGTCCGAGGCCACCTGGGGACATTTGGCCAGCAATTTCAAATAGGCCGGTTGTTTTTCAAGACCTATGGGTTCGAACTGAAGGGTCATAGAAACTCCTTGGGTAAAGGGTATAAGGTTTAAGGCCTTTTAAAAAGAATATCGAATGTCGAAGGGATGAATTTTGTCTATTTTAAATGATGACTGAGCGCAGCGAAACCAGCCTTCGTAATTCTGCGGCTCCTTATTCGATATTCTGCAGTTTGCTCTTAGGATAAGCTAAAACCCTCTAATCTGTAGATTCATTCCCAACAACTTTGGCAAACTCCTTACCCGCCGCATAGGCTTCGTCCAGGTATTCGGGAAATTTAAGGACATCACCCTCAAAATCAAGCCCGCGATACAAAAGTGCCTTCCAGAGTTGCATATCAATCACATCAAAAAAGTATCGGAGACTCAGAAGGATGCCGTCAAACAGCTTTTTGCCCCTGGTTGCGCCTGCGGAGATGAAAAGCGCCTTGCGCTGGGAGGCTGACTGCCGCTGGTTCGCTCCGTCAATCCAGTATTTCTTCACCCACAGAGACTGAAACCGGTCCATGAGAATCTTGGTATGGGCACTGACGGTATAAAAAAAGACCGGTGATGCCAGCATTAAGCCCTGGGACGCCAGGATCTGGTCCCGTGCGGCCTGGAAATCATCTTTTAATCGACACTCTCCGGCATTTTTACAGCCATAGATTTCTAAGCATGGCGACATTTTCAAATCTCTTAAAACGATCTCCTCTACTTCGGCACCGGCGTCCCTTGCGCCTTCAACGGCTCTTTGCAGCAACCTGGCGGTGTTCCCCCTGCGCCGCGGACTGCCATAGATCGCGATTATTTTTGGACGTTGCATTTTTACCTCACGGATCAAGTAAAACCTTTTTTTACCCATGTCGCATTATCAGGAATATTCGCGATCTTAAATACGAATATCGAAAACCGAAATTCGACTTTTTAAAATTGTTATTCAGTAACCGGGAATTAAATCTCAAGAACAAGCCCTATCGGGCAGTGATCCGACCCGAAGATATCATTATCAATGAACGCCTCCTTAACCCAGCCCCTGTCGATCATGTCGCGGGTGACAAAAAAATAGTCGATCCGCCACCCGACATTGCGGTCGCGGGCCTTAAAGCGATAGGTCCACCACGAATATTTTACCGTGTCAGGGTGAAAATGGCGAAAGGTGTCGACGTATCCGTTGGCACTGATGCGGTCGAGCCAGTCACGTTCGATCCGCAGAAATCCGGACGTCTTTTCGTTCGCTTTCGGGTTTTTCAGGTCAATTTCATTGTGAGCGGTGTTGTAATCGCCGGTGATGACAAGGCTTCTGCCTTTCGCTTTGAGTTCATCGGTATAGGCAAAAAAGGCTTCGTAAAAATCCAGTTTGTACTGCAGCCGCTCTTCGCTCATCTGGCCGTTGGGGAAATAGACATTAAAAAAGATGAAATCATCGAAATCCATTTCCAGAAGGCGTCCTTCATCATCAAATTTGGGCACACCGATACCGTGTCTTACACTTCGTGGCGGTACGCGTGTATAGGTGCCGATGCCGCTATATCCCTTTTTGACCGAGGCATGGGACCAGTAAGCTTCATATCCGTCCACGCTTGTCATTGCAGCGGTCAGCTGAGGCTCCTGGAGCTTGGTTTCCTGCAAGGCCAGAATGTCCGTGTCCAGCTGTTTAAAGGCGTTAAAGAAGTCCTTTTTAACCGCCGCCCGCAATCCGTTCACATTCCAGGAGACCAGTTTTATTTTCTTTTTTTCCGCAGCCACACTGCCTTCCTTCCTCCCAATTTGCTATTGGCCAAGTGGGATTATTCTTCTACCAATCTGTGAATACGATCGGCGAGATGCTTGTCCTGGCTCTGTTTGACCACATCCAGGATCGAGCGCAGACATTCCCGGATAATGGCCGTTTTGGGACGGGTTGATTCCAGCTGGGCTTCCATGGTTTTTAGATCAGCCATCAACTCGCCCAGGGAATCAAAACCCAGGCCGAGCGAGCCGGCCAGGTTCTTGAGCTCAATTACAACCTGTTCTACTATTTGCCGTCCGCCACTGGTCAGCCCCGGTGCTGCGCCCAGATTTTCGGACTCGGAACTGTCCGACGCCATCGGCCCCACCAATTCCTGGACCATAACAGACCCGTCGGCACTGATGCCGATTCCCCCGGAAAGCGTGCGGATTTCTGCCAGCTGACGGCCCATCAATTCCTGGGCCACCGCGGAAGCCGTCTCCCGGTCCATACCCAGCAACTCGCCGACGTCATACATGGATACCTGAACCGATGCATCGCCTTTGGTCTGTTCGAAAAGGGTTATTAAAAACTGCTGCGAGGTGTCATCCAGTTCGCTGGTAGTCATGGTGTTGGGCTATCCTCATTGTTTAGGTTATTGGTTTTTGATGCTCGGTTTTCGATTCTGGATTCTCGATGAGCCGGCTCAGGGCGCCATGCCACGGCACAGGGTTTGAAAATGCAGTCATCCAGGCATGCGTCCGCAGGGATTTTTAATGAAATTAGGGTCGGCCACCGCTTGGCCCGGCAAAGTTTAATCGAAGACGGATGCCGACCTCAGGCGGCAGCCACGGGGGGCTGCCCTGCTTTCTGCTCCTTAGCACGTATCGAGCACCGAATATCGCGTCCCCGGCTATCCTTCCGCGACAGCCCGAATCGCTTCCTCGATTTCCGGATATTGGAAAGCAAATCCATGGCTTAGCAATCTGTCGGGTACCGTGCGTTGACTGCCCAGAAATACATCACCGAATTCGCCCATTGCAAGGCGGATCATAAAGGCCGGTGCCGGCATAAAAGATGGGCGGCCTAATACCTTTCCGAGGGCCTGGGCCAGTTCGCGATTGCGAACCGGATTGGGTGCACAGAAATTCAAGGGCCCGCTGGCCTCCTGATGTTCAAGCACGAAAACAATGGCCGCCATAAGATCATCGAGGTGCATCCACGGAAACCACTGATTGCCGCTGCCCAGGGGGCCGCCGACAAACATTTTAAACGCGGGTACCAGTTTGGCCATGGCGCCGCCGTCTCTTCCGAGAATTACCCCGAACCGCATGACGGCGACCCGGACCCCTTTGTCGCTTGCCAGCAACGCCTCTTTTTCCCAATCTATGGAAACACGCGCCAGAAAATCACTGCCAGCCCGCTCATCCTCTTTGAGAACGGCGTCTCCTCTGCTGCCGTAATATCCGCTGCCGGAAGCACTGCACAGGACAACATTGGCATCAGATGGCAGTGCATCGACAACATGACGCGTCGTCAGAATGCGGCTGTCGTATATCTGCTTTTTATACTTCCGGGTCCAGCGTCGGAAAATCGTGGCACCGGCCAGGTTCACCACGGCATCAGCATCGGTAAGTTCTTTTTGCCACGGACCGCTGCGGGTGGTGTCCGCAGCGACAAAACGATAGGATTCCTGATCCAGTTGCGGCTGCGGCTCAGATCTGCCAACGGCAACGACTTGATGTCCCGCACGGACTAGAACTTTTGCAAGATTCGACCCAACGAAGCCCGTACCGCCTGTGATGAGAATTTTCATGGCGTATCTCCGGCCTATTTTCCGTAATCCCGCCCGTCGGATTCATGGGCCGACATTCGGGAGTTCGGCTTGAGTGGTTGTCGGAAAACCTAAGACCAGCAGCATGCATCGCTGACAATCGTTATACCGGTCCATGGTATGTAGCAACAGGAGATTTGTCAACCTATACCGGTGACAGACAAATGAATCGGAGCTAAAATCAAGCTTTGAATGGAGGGGGCAGACAGCGCTTGTTGCGCATATGGGATTTGGCCAATTGTCGGCTAGAGGAAAATTTGCCAATAGCGCCAGCCGACGCGAACGCAACCCTAAGTCTGGCAATTGGGACAAATTCCGATAAATTCCAGTTTGTGCCCCAGAATCTTAAACGCGGCTGCATTTTTCAAATCATGATTGACGACGACATTTAAATCCGGCGGGACATCAACCACCCGATCGCATTTCGGGCAACGAATATGATAATGGTTTTCGGCGATCCCATCGAAACGTTTCAAGTTGCAGCCAAGTTCAAGCCGCTGGATTTTGCCACTTGCGGATAGAATTTCAAGGTTGCGATAGACGGTTCCCAGGCTGATACGGGGAAGGCGTTTGCGGACCATCTCGTAGACTTCGTCGGCGCTGGGATGGGTATCTACTTTGCACAATTCTTCCAGAATAACTTGGCGTTGTCGCGTCATCCGCAGATTTACATTTTTTTGCAAACCTTCCATTCCTCCCCGCTTCTGGTAAACAGTCGTATCTGCCTATGATGAAATGCGGTCTAAGTCAAGCAAATAGTTCCGGGTTGCGGGGATGCGGGTTACACGTTGCGCGTTCCGAAATAGCAGAACCCGCACCGCGCATCTCGTAACACGCAACCCGCAACTCTAACGATCATCCATCGGTGTAAATTCACACACATCGGGACCGCAGTAATCTCCGACGTATTCGGATTCCGGTCGATACAGCATGGGTTTGGGGGCGGCACCGGCAAATTGTTCCTCGATGACATGCGCGCACCAGCCGGAAATTCGGGCAACGGCAAATACCGGCGTGAACAGATCAACCGGTATTCCCAGCGACAGGTAGAGCGATCCGCTGTAGAAATCTACGTTTACGTATATATCGCTGCCTTTGCGCCGCTTGAATTCCGCCTTGCCGGTTTTTTCAAGCAAGGCTGATGTCTCATACCACCGGGTCTTGCCGGTTTTGTTTTCCATCGCTTTGGACATCTCTGCGACGATGTCAGCACGGGGATCATCCGTATCATAAACGGCATGGCCCAGACCAAAGATCACCCGGCCGGCATCGAATTCCTGGTTGACATAGTCCTTGACATTTTCGGGGGATCCGATCTTATACAGCATTTCCATCACGCGGGTGTTGGCCCCGCCGTGCAGGTCACCGGATAAGGAACCCACTGCAGCTGCGATGGCGGCATATATATGCGCCCTGGTAGACGCCACTTCCCGGGCGGCAAAGGTTGAGGCATTAAATGAGTGCTCGGCATGCAGCACAAGGGCCTTGTCCAGATACCGGGCCACCTCCTCATCGGGAATTTCACCGCTGAGCATGTAGAGGAAATTGGCAGCATGGTCCAGATCGGGAGACGGTTCAACCGGTTCCTGGTCGTTGCGAATTCGATGCCAGGCCGCGATAACCGATCCGAATTTAGCGATCAGCCGGGTGGCCATTCGCAGGACGGCAGCCTGGGATTGATCCCGTATGTCCGGGTCGTGGTTGGCCAGCATCGGCACAACCGCCTGCAAAACGTCCATGGGCAAAGCTTCTTTGGGACGGGTCTTCATCGCGGCGATTACTTCCGGCGGCAGCGCTCTTTCGGCTGCCAGTTGCTGTTTGAAGGCGCCCAGCTCTTGCTTATTGGGTAATTTCTCATAGAGCAGCAGAAAAGAAACTTCCTCAAAGGTTGCTTTTTCGGCAAGGTCCTGCACCAGATACCCCCGATAAATCAGGCGCCCGTTGGCGCCGTCGACTTCACATATTCTGGTATCGGCGATGACCACCCCCCGCAGGCCTGTATTTAAGATTGGTTTGCATTCTTCCATTTAGCACCTCTTTGCGTGGTTTGAACGTTGAGAGAATCCATGCCTGGTTACAGGTCGATCCACATATCGGCTTCATTGCCGCAGTGGCTGCAGGTGGCCGTCCCCAAGACTCGTTTTTCAGGCTTTTGTTCTGCTTCGGCATCTGGCAAAGAGCACGTCACGACCATTTCAGCCTCGTTGCCACAGTTTTCACATTTACAGACTTCTTTTTTAACGATGTCACTCATTGAAAACTCCTCCCTTTATGGTTAAATCTCGGCATTGAAAATCCAGAAGCCGGGATTGTGGATGTTCGAGCAACCGGGCATACCATAAAAATGCTGTTTTTTAGAGAAAAGTCAAGAACGCTGCCGGCGGCACACTCAGGCACGCCGGCCTTTTCAAACCGGCGGATGACTAAAAGGGCATTTTGTCCGGCGGTCGCCGTTCGGGCACATATTCGTGGGCAATTTTACCCTCATTCCAGTCGCTGGAGACATAAAGATTGCAATAACAGCTGCCGAATTCTTCGATATCCGGCACACTGTAAACGCAGGGGCAAATGATATCCCGATCGGCATCCCGATCATCGGCCAGCAGTCTGCAGGGACAGCCCATGTATCCGCAGCGCGCTTTGTTTACCAGCAGGGCTTCGAGCAGCTCAAAGGTGCGCTCTTTATCCTTGTTGAAATAATACCCTTTGGCTTCCTGGACTTTTTTCATTCTGTCATACAGCTCTTGTGCATCCATTACATTCCCAAGGCCTCCTTGATTTCCTTTTCCTTGAATCCGACAATAACCTTATCGCCGATAATGATGGTGGGAAAAGAACAGCGAGGATTAAATTTTTTAACATCCTCAATGATGGCTTTGCGTTCATCGCCTTTGAGTAAATCAACGTCGACGAATTCATATTTGATGGTGCATTCACCCAGAAACTTCTTGGTGGCTTTACAGTGACTGCAGGTGCTCAAAGAAAATATCTTAACGTCCGGTTGCGGGGTTTCTTCAGCTTGAGACATGAAATTATCCTTTCAAAATTTAAGGGTCAACACCACTGGTAATATTAAAACGGGGACGGCCTGCATCCATTGCCAAGTCTCTAAAATGATACAAATTTAGATAATCTGGTACCATAGCAAAAATCGCCTGATAATGACATAAAAATTTTAAATTTCATCAGCCCCGCAACCTAACCGCAATCAAGATTCGTACCAACAGCATTCAAATATCTGCAAACTCATAAAATCTAAATATTTAAGTATGTTACTTTAAGAGATCCCACCCATGGGCGATGAATAGGCGTCGATGAGACGCTTGAGACACTTTTAGCCGGCAGCAGCCGAACCGGAACTTTCAGGGCTGGTTTGCCGACATTTCATCTGTCCGGTGGATCATGGGCTTGAAGGCCCGGCCCGCCGGGGACCGGTCCTGTGTGACGGAATCGAGTTGCATTCCACAGGATTGTTTATACCGATGCCTGTAGTGGTAAATGTGACGCCCCTGGCCCGGGGTTTATGCAACCCTTGCAATCCTGGCCAAGCGTCTCAAAAGCTGTTTGATACATACCTGTATCATAAGACAAATCCGGGCCGTTCCATACGCACACCGGATGTTGCCGTAAAAAAAATTTTTAATTAAATTTCAGTTAGTTAACCTTATAGTCAGCCGGGTTGAAAGAATTTTTTCCATCTAACACATTGTGGCATGAATTTTGTAATTTTATTTGATTCCTGGACGTTTATTGCTTGACAAAAATTTTAGATTCAAATAATCGTAAACGATAATCATTACTAAATTTCTACCCGATGTCAGCCCTAATTGAGTTTCCGTAATCTCGTCTAAACAATTTATCAAGCCACTATAATTTATCATAATTCCACGAAGGGAGGCAATAAATGGCGAAAAAAGAAATTATCTCCGGGAAAGAAAAAAAGGAGATTGAAATCAGCGAGTTAACCACCTGTGATGCCACCGCCCAGATGCTTGCGAAGGCCCGCAGAGACGGTGTCGAGACCGCTTTTGACCGGGCGGCCAATATGAAGGCCTGCCCCATCGGGGCTGATTCGGCCTGCTGCAAGCACTGCTTCATGGGCCCGTGCCGCCTCAATGCCAAAGATCCTTACGCCAAGGTGGGTGTCTGCGGCGCCACCATCGATACCATCATGGCGCGCAACTTTGCGCGGGCCGTGTGCGCTGGCAGCGCGGCCCACACCGACCACGGTATGGGCATGCTCGATCTGTTCCGTGATGTCTTAAGCGGCAAAATCCAGGACTATGGCGTTAAAAATCCGCAAAAATGTATTGAAGTGGCCGCATCCATTGGTATCGAAACCGAGGACCGGGATTTCAAAGATATCGCCATGGATCTCTACCACGAGCTCGAACGCACCTACACCCAGGTCGACGGCGAGATTCCGTTTGCCAAACGCGTGCCGGCCAAGACCCTTGAAACCTGGCGCAAGGAGGGCATCGTTCCCCGCGGCGCCATGCGCGAGATTATGGAGTTGATGCACCGCTCCACCATGGGCGTGGATCAGCATTATGAAAATATCACCAAAGCCTGCAGCCGCGCGGCACTGGCTGACGGCTGGGGTGGTTCCATGGTTGCCACTGAAATATCCGATATCCTGTTCGGCACGCCGGCGCCGGTGGCGGTAGAGGTCAATATGGGTGTCCTGAAAGAGGACCAGGTCAATATCATCATCCACGGGCATGAACCCAATCTGTTCGAGTCCATGGTGGAGTCCGTTAACGAACCCACGCTGATCCAGGCCGCCAAAGATGCCGGGGCCAAGGGCATCAACCTGGTAGGCATGTGCTGCTCCGGACTGGAGATGTTCGTACGTCACGGCGTGCCCCATGCCGGTAACTTTATGTCCACCGAGGCCGTTTTGGTCACAGGCGCCGTTGATGCCATGGGTGTGGATGTGCAGTGTATCAAGCAGGGCCTGGTAAAAGTGGCGGACTGCTACAATACCCCCTTGATCACCACCAACCCGCGCTGCCACATTGAAGGCGCCGTCCATGTCGAGTTTCATGAAGACAAACCCAAGGAATGCACCGATGAAATCGTCATCCAGGCCATCGGCCGCTTCAAAAACCGCAATATGCCGATCGAAATTCCCCAGATTGTCAACACGGGCGTTCACGGTTTCTCCCATGAATACATCAATTACATGCTCGGCGGGACCTTCCGGGCCTCCTATACACCGCTGAACGACAACATCATCAACGGCCGCATCCGCGGCGTTGCCGGGGTTGTCGGTTGCACCAACCCCAGGATGAAACAGGACTACGTTCATGTGGAACTGGTCAAGGAACTGATTAAAAACGATGTGCTGGTTGTTCAGACCGGCTGTTCCCAGATCGCCCTGGCCAAGGCCGGCCTGACCACACCGGAAGCCGCCCATCTGGCCGGACCGGGTCTGAAAGAGGTTTGCGAAACCGTCGGAATGCCGCCGGTATTGGGCTGCGGCGCTTGTGTCGACAACAGCCGCATATTGATTGCCTGTACCGAGATGGTCAAAACCGGTGGTCTGGGTGAAAGCATTGCCGATCTGCCGGTGGCCGGATGTGCCCCGGAATACATGAGTGAAAAAGCCATTGCCATCGGCCAGTATTTCGTGGCTTCGGGTGTCTACACCGTGTTCGGCGTGACCTTTCCCATCGTCGAAGGCACCAAGTTCCATAAGCATCTGTTTGAGGAACTGGAACAGCGGGGCATGGGCAAATGGGGATTTGCCGTTGATCCCCATGACATTGCAGCAAAAATGATTGCCCACATCGACAAAAAACGCAAACAGCTGGGCATCGACAAGGCCCGCGAACGCGTGTTGATGGATATGGCCGACCGCCGCGACATGGAAGCGGCCTAAGTCGATTCATTTCTGCCATTTTCTTTAATCCAACCAAAAGGGGCTCCAATTCGGAGCCCCTAATTTTTTTAAGTATGTCTTGATCGGTCAAAAGCCATGTCGGTCTTCCAGACCTCCCGGACTTTTCCAACCTTTCCCCCGGTGTCCGAAAGCATTGGAAAATGATCATTATCGATGCAGCCTTTCCTTTAATATTGTGTATAGGATCGAATTTTTATTGACAAATAATAATCATTCTTATTTAAGTGCCATATGCAGGGACAGGCTAAACATCCGCGGCTGGAGAGATTTGCTGAAATATGCAAAGCCAGCCATCTCAAGGTAACACCACAGCGCATGGCGATTTATCGAGAATTACTCATTTCGACCGAGCACCCCACCGTGGATGCCATGTTTCAAATCGTTAAAAAAGAATTTCCCAATATTTCCTACGATACCGTCAGCCGCACGATGCTGACGTTTGCCCAAATCGGCATTGCGGATATCGCAGAGGTTTACGGCGGTGCCAAGCGCTTCGACCCCGACGTGGCCGACCATCACCACCTGCACTGTGTTTCCTGTGGCAACATAATCGATTTTCATAACGATCAATACAACAACCTGGATATACCGGATGAAGTTCGACAAAACTTTCGGGTTCTTTCCAGCCGGGTCGTCTTCAAAGGGATATGTGAAAAATGCGCCACGACCCCTTAACTTTTAAAAGCCAAAGCAGCCATATTGCCCCCCCTTTTGGGGATTATTCTTACATAATTCAACCAACCTAAACCGAAAGGAGAAAAAAATGAGTAAGACCACAGACAATTTACAGGCTGCATTTGCCGGGGAGTCCCAGGCCCGCAACAAGTACACCTTTTTTGCCGAAGTTGCCCGGAAGGAAGGTTACCATTACATCGCCAAGATTTTTGAAGAAACCGCTTTCAATGAAATGCAGCATGCCAAGGACCACCTGAAACTGCTCAATGGCATCGGGGACACCCTCGCCAATCTCAAAGAGGCCTTTGGCGGCGAAGACCACGAAGTCGAGAGCATGTATCCGGATTTTGCCGCGGAGGCCGAGGCAGAAGGCGAGAAAGAAGCCGCCATGGCTTTCAAACAGGTCGCCAAAATCGAGGCCCATCACCGCGTGCGCTATAAAAAACTGATGGAGATGGTGGAAGCCGGCACGGTCTTTAAACGCGAGCAGCCCATCAAATGGAAGTGCGGGGTTTGCGGCTATATTGTTGAAGGCACTGAACCGCCAGCCAAGTGCCCCTCCTGCAAAAAACCGAAGGCATACTACGAGCCGGCCAGTTTAGATTTTTAATGACCACATGGGGTCGGGCCGGGGGGAATGCCAAAACAGTCCGTCGCGGCCCGTACCCGCCTGTTACTGCATCTCCTCGTCCAACAGATCGTTGTAGGTGTCGGGATTAAATTCATCGGCCAAAACTTCATAAGCGGTTACCAGGATTCGGTTTTGGCCGTCGAGCCCTTTGGAGATATACCCGCTGACGCGGACATCGTTTTCAACCTCTTTGCTGAGCGCCTCGCCCATCTGGTTCTTTTCGACAATATACGACTCGTCTCCGGTGGATATCCCGATCCCGGTTACCCAGCGCCCCTCTTCAATCTCATATACAAAACCAATTAAAGTGACTTCTTCGCGGATTAGATTATTATCAAGCATTAAAGCTCCTCCCTGGCAGACGATATATACGTTGATCGGTTTAAGTCTAGTAACAAGCAAAATACGTGCACATTGTCATTCGCCCTTGTTTGACCGGATAAATCAAAATTCCAGAAGCCAAACCGGAACTATCTATTCCGAAATGCCGTTCGGTCAGCCCTGAATTCGGAATCGCCGATTCCGGTCGTTGGGGTGGTTTAATCCCGATAAGCTCGATTTACGGTGGATTTCTGATGTGCACCCTTTTTGCATAACATCAGTTTCGGACGCGAAAGTTTAACCGAAACAGGGCAGGGCTTAACAAAAGGATATTGATCAACAGCTATGCTGTTTTTAAAACACAAGAACATGATCGCGAATACCCGGGGCGTGACCAGCGCGAGCAGCCGGTCTGGGCCTAAGTTTAACCACCTGAAGATCTTGGCCGTACTTCTGCTGATGGGGATCGCCGGCGGATTCATCTCGAATCCGGGCTTTTGTGGGGCGACGGTGGCAGAAGAAATCATCTCCCTGGAGTTCGTCGACCAGCCTTTGGGCAAGGTTCTGGATGACATCGCGGCGACCACAGGCTATCGGTTTATCTTCGATGAGAGCTGGGAGAATTTTCTCATCAGCGCTTCCATCAACGATGAACCGTTGCACAAGGGTCTCAAAAGGATCCTGCGGAAGTTGAACAACGCCATCATCTACAGTTCAGACCGCACCATCAAAATAATCATCTTCGATGAGGTCGTGGCGTCTGAAGATCGATCCAATACGTTCGATGGCAGAAGATCTGACGACGGATCGGTCCAGCGGTCCTATGCTTTTCCTGCCAGAGCGGTGCCGCCGTCCGCCCTGCCAAACCAGGAACTCTCAGACCTTGAAGAGGACAATCGCCAGCTGGAGCAAGGCGACGCCACCGCCGCAGAACCGGATGAAGTCGCCGAAACGAACGAGGAACCCGCCGAAAATGAAACCGGTGATTCGGATGCTGAAACCGGGACAGATGGATCGGAGCAAAAGGAGGATACCGCCGGCACAGACGAGGAAAGTTCCGACCAACCCGCAACCGACAACCAGTAAGATTGCGGCCGTGGTCATCAGAATAGAGCCGACAGGTGCATCTGGGTCGTTACAGCCATTTTTTGCGTTTAAACCAGAGAAGCATGCACCCAAAGATCGACACCAACACCAGCCACAACAAGGGATATGACCACTTCCATTTGAGCTCCGGCATGAACTCAAAATTCATGCCGTAAATGCCGGCAATAAATGTCAGCGGAATGAAGATGGTGGCCATGATGGTCAGCACCTTCATCACCTCGTTCATGCGGTTGCTGATCGTGGACAGGTAGAGGTCCTGCAGCCCGGAAAGCACGTCTCGCAGCGACTCGATCGTATCGACCACCTGGATCGTATGGTCGTAGATATCACGCAAAAACACCTGGGTTGTTTCTTTTATCAGCGATGACTGATCTTTTACCAGCCAGTTGAGGACTTCGCGCAGGGGCCAGACTTGCTTGCGAAAATAGATCATCTCGCGCTTGAGCCCGTGGATGGTTTCCAGGGTTGTGGCTGAAGGTTCCTTTAGCAGTTCCTCTTCCAGGCGCTCGATTTTTTCACCCATTTTTTCAAGCACCACAAAATAATGATCCACCACGGCATCCGTCAGGGCGTAAGCCAGATAATCACCCCCTGATCTGCGGATGCGCCCTTTGGCAAGGCGAATGCGCTGGCGCACGGTTTCGAAGACATCCCCTTTCTGCTCCTGGAAGGAGAACAGGAAGTTATCGCCCAGAATCAGGCTGATCTGTTCGGACAGGATATGTCCGGTCTGCTCCTCAAAGGAAAGCATCTTTAGCACCACGTAGAGATAATTCTCAAAATCATCAACCTTGGGCCGCTGGGCGGTGTGGACGACATCTTCCAGGGTCAGGGGGTGGATGTTGAAGTGCTGGCCGATTTTCTCGATGATCTCCACATCATGCAGGCCGTTGATATTGATCCAGGTGACGGGGGGCGCGTCCCTGTACGGGTAGGCCTCTTCGATGGAAGGCAGTTCTTTTTCGGTCAGGTTTTCCGGATCATAGGCGATGATGGAAATGGTGGTTTTTTCCATCTTCTGCTCGCCGGTATGAACCAACATTCCCGGGGACAACCCGACTTTTTTGGAGGTCCGTTTGACAAAACGCAGCATTTGGTATTCGCTCCCGGGTGTGAAGTTAATCCCCGGGCTTAGCTTGCCCGGGGCCAGTTTCCAATGCGTGCTGGTGTTGTTAAAAAATCCCGCCTCATTTCTGATTGACAGATTTTAACAATTCGCTGCAGCGCTTTAAGCGTTCGACGGCCGCTTGTATTGCCAGGCGCTCGTTGCGCACCAGAGGGGCTTCAAAAAAGTTCGGCGGAAATATGGTGTAGTTGATCTGTATTTGCCGGTACATGTTTTCGATTTGCCGGACCGAGGTCTCCAGGCTGCTAATTCTGACATCGTAGTACTTGCGGCGGTTTTTCTCCTTTAAATCGATAAACAGGGCCAACAGGTTGGTCTCGTATTCGCAGACCGCACTGATGGTGGAAATGGCCAGCGTCGAGGACAAATATATGTTTTTCTGCTGGTTATAATTTTCATTGGCTTTGCCCGAAGCATCCATGGCGGCCTGGACCTCTTCGAGCTGGTCAGTGATACGGACAAGGGACGCCAGGTTGGTTTCGAGCTCCGGCTGGATATCGGAAAATCGAATTAGCTGGCCGTGAGCCGCCGCTACCTGCAGCCCGCAAAGTAACACTGCAACATAACCCATTTCAATGATCTTTTTCATGTTTCGCCCTCAACAGGACTGGCATTTGCCGGGCCGGTTCGGCGCTTCCTGGCCGCCGGCGAAATCTTTGATGCCCTCGGCCAGCTCCTGTAATTTTTGATCGACCCTAAAATTAATGCTGCCCTCGGAATAGCTTCCGTCGGGCTTTAATCCACCGGCCGGTCTTCCGGTGAGAATTTCAATACCCTCGTCAATATTTGTGACGGCATAAATTGTAAACCGGCCCTCCTCTACAGCGGCCACGACATCTTTGCGCAGCATCAGATCCTTGACATTGCTCCGGGGTATCATGACCCCCTGCTCGCCGGTAAGGCCTTTGTGCCGGCAGCAATCGTAGAAGCCCTCGATCTTATGGTTGACTCCGCCAATGGCCTGGACCTCGCCTTTTTGATTGACCGAGCCGGTCACGGCAATATTCTGTTTAATTGGCACCCCGGACAATGCGGACAGCAGCGCGTAAATTTCAGTCGACGATGCGCTGTCGCCGTCGACCCCGCTGTAGGACTGTTCAAAAGCAATGCTGGCGCTCATGGTGAGCGGTTTGTTCTGGGCATACTTTTTTCTCAAATAACCGCCAAGGATCAAGACGCCCTTGTTGTGGGTATTGCCGGACATGTCGGCCTCGCGCTCGATGTTGATCAGGCCGGCGCGGCCCATCGATGTCGAAGCGGTGATCCGGGCCGGTTTGCCGAACATGTAGTCGCCCAGGGAGTAGACGGCCAGACCGTTGACCTGGCCGACCACTTCACCCTTCACGTCAATCATCAACGTGCCCCGGTCGATCATTTCCTGAATCCGCTCTTCCGTCAGATTGGATCTGAATATGCGCGCCTGGATGGCGCTGTCGACATGCGCTTCGGCGGCAACCTCCTTTTGGTCCCGGCCGGCATAAAAGTCAGCCTCGCGGATCAGGTCGGTAATGGCTGGAAAACTTGTCGAAATTTTTTCCTGCCGTCCGGCCATCCGAACGGCCTGCTCGATGAGCGCGGCCACGGCCGTGCGGTCAAATGGTCTGAGCTTTTCTTCAACGCAGACCATTTTGATGAATTCCGCGAACTGAAGAATACTCTGATCGTCCCTGTTCATGGCGGTGTCAAAGTCGGCCCTGACCTTGAAAATTTTTTTCAGATCATCGTCGTAATAGTCCAGAAGTTGATAAAGATAGGTGTCGCCGATGATGACCACCTTGACTTTTAACTCGATGGGCTCCGGTTTCAAACCGGTGGTGGTGAAAAAATACATCGGGTCGAAGGTTTGAATTTCAATCTTTTTGCTCTTGAGTGCCCGCTTCATCGCCTGCCAGACGCCCGGTTCGATAATGGCATCCCTCAGGTTGATAACCAGAAAACCGCCATTGGCCTTTACCAGGGATCCGGCCTTGATCTTGCTGTAATCCGTGCGCCAGACGCCGCTGCGGTCCACGACGCGTTCAATCGCCCCGAAAATGTTGCGATAGGTGGGATAGTCCTCAATGATGACCGGCGGACTAGTGCGCCCCTGGTTGTCGACCAGCAAATTCACGTCATAGGGTTGAAACAGATCAACCTCGGCGGTCATCACCGGCGGCAGACCCGGAATCTGAAGTGGAGTCTGGGGACTGAATATTTTCAAATTGTCGGCCATGTCTTCCAACATGCCCTGGAAGTACGCCTGGATCTTGCTGGTGCCGTATTTTTCAGCCAAGGGCCGCACCCGGTCACCGGCCGTTTTCATGAATATGGCCCGATCCATGGTTTCGATATTTTCGTGGATTTCCTTTTGAAGCTCTCGCAGCTCAATAAAAATCTGTTCGATCTCCTTGCGCAGCGTGCCCTGCTTTTCCTTCAGGGACTCATATTCGTCTTTCGGAAACCGGCCTTTTTCGACCATGGCTTCAAGCTGTTCGATGGGAACAGGTTTGCCATCAACCACCGGCATCACCTCCGGTCGTTTGAATTGGCCCATCTGGACATCGACAATCGCAAAGCCCTCCGCATTGACCTTTTTTTCCAGGTTTTTAAAAAAACTACCGGCCTGATTCTCATAGGTATCGGTGATCTCCTTTTTCATATTCATGTATTCCTGGCTCTCGAAAAGCTGCGGAATTTCCTTCTTGAGTCGATCGACCAGATTCTTGACATCCCGTTTGAAAATGCTGCCGGTTCCGCCGGGAAGCCGGATCAGAACCGGTGACTCCGGGTTTTTGAAGCAATTCACATAACACAGGTCCTCGGGGGTCCCGTCTTTTTTGGACATCTCTTCCAGCAAGCGCTTGACAGTGGCCATTCGTCCCGACCCGGCGGCGCCGGTGACAAACACGTTGTAGCCCGGTTTGTCCATATCGATGCCGAAACGAAATGCTTCGACCCCCCGCTTCTGACCGATAATTTCTTTTAAGGGTTGGAGGGTTTCCGTTGTATCAAACGGCAGCGTAGATGGGTCCAGTCTCCACCTGAGGTCCTTGATTGGAATTTGGCGGTTAGAGATTTCCTGGGTCATCGCTCTCCTCCTCTGCGGCAGGTCTATTAATTGAAGCCTTGATGTGGCAATCAAATGCATCGTGGCAGGCACATTGGTTCGGGCCGGTCAGCGCTGGATGCCTATTTGACCTCTATGGTGATTCCTCGCGCTTGTTCCGGCCGGCATTTGCGCAACGTAATTTCCAGAATATTGTCCCGGTAGGTGGCTTTGACATCATCGGCCACGATCCGGCAGGGCAGTGCTATGGATCGTGAAAGCGAGCGCGTGCGTGTCGTGATACTCTGAAAATGGGTGCCCTGCCGGGTGGAATCCTGGCGGGATTTTATCGCCAGATGCAGCCGGTCATCGGTGACGGATAGTTGAATATCATCCGCCCGGACATCGGTAAGCTCGGTTTTGAAAACAATGTAATCTTCGGTTTCCGTCAGGGTGGTGGCAAACATATCAGCCCCTTCCAGAAAGGCCCGCGGCACGCCAAACCCCTGCCGAAATCTTCTGAATAGAAAACCCAGATCTTTTCTGAGTTTGTCCAGTTCTTCTTTTTTCCATGCGGTCAGCTCTGTCATTTGGCGGCCTCCATGGTCCATGGGGTCATGTTAATCGTCAGACTATAATTCTTGACAAGTACTTTAAAATGACTGCAAGTATAAGGCTGATATTGGCTTAATCACGCCTGTATGTCAATAAAAGTTGAACAACACGAATTGTAAAAACGGGGGTGGTTTCCGCTGAATAAAAAACGCCGCATTCATTGTGATGGAGCCCTTGATTATGAATCCTACCCAGACGCCCATTTTAAAAAGATCGATGCTTTCCTGGATTCTCGCAGGAAATCGAATGCTTAAGGTCTTTTTGATGCTGACGGTGATAGTTGTCGTCCTCATCCGCATCATCCCGCTGGAAATGCAAAAACGTATTGTTAACCAGGCGATCTATCTCAAGGCCTTTGATCGGCTGTTGATCTACTGCGGCATATATCTGGCCGCCGTCGTTACAGCCGGGGCCCTTAAATATCTGATCAGCTATCTTCAGACCATCATCGGGCAACACGCCCTGACCGCTATGCGCCAGCAATTATACCGTCACATGCTGAGCCTGCCGCTGAGTTTTTTCAGAAAAACCCAACCCGGCATGGTGGTCCAGTCCTTCATCTCCGAACTGGCAACGGTGGGTGACTTTGTTGGGCTGGCCGTGGCGGTCCCGCTGACCAGTGCGCTGAGCCTGATCGCCTTTACAGCCTATCTTTTCTGGCTCAACCCGTTGCTGGCGGCAATCTCTTTCGCCATTTACCCCCTGGCCCTTTTCGTTTTGCCCAAACTGCAGCGACGCGCCAACGAGGAGAACAAAAGACGGGTCGACCAGTCCCGTGAGTTCTCAGGCAAGATTGCCGAAGCCGTCTCCGGCATCCATGAAATTCATTCCAATGCCGCCCATCATATCGAAATCAGCAAGTTCGATGTGATGGCACGCCAGCTGCAAAAAATCCGGGTTGCCTGGAACCTTTACCGCCAGGGCATCAAAGTCAGCAGCAATTTGTTTACTAGCTTCAGCCCGTTCCTTATTTTTCTGCTGGGCGGCTATCTGACCATCAAGGGTCAAATCCAGCTGGGCGCCCTGGTGGCCTTTTTATCGGCCCAGGAGAGGCTCTTCGATCCATGGAAGGAGCTCATCGATCTTTATCAGTCCTACCAGGAAGCAGCTGTCAGTTACCGCCGAACCCTGGAGTATTTTGATTTTATGCCCGAGTTTGCAACCGAGCCCACAGATCGCCAGCCGTTTGAACTGGACGGCAACATCGAGATCAAAGGCCTTTCGTTTACGCCCGCTGAGGGCGTCCAACTGTTAAACGATGTCAACCTGACCCTCGCAGCCGGTGAACAACTGGCGCTGGTGGGATTTTCGGGCAGCGGCAAAAGCACCCTGGCCGGATGCATCGGCCAGCTGTACAAGTACACCGCTGGCAGTGTGCTTATCGGCCGGCATGAAGTTGCCGAATTGACCAAGCGAGACGTCGCTGTCAACATCGGCCTGGTATCCCAAACGCCTTTCATTTTCGATGGTTCTATTCAAGACAACCTGCTTTACGGCGCTGTTTCCAAAATGGGACCCGGCCAGCCAAATAGTCAGGCGGTTTTGCCCGACCGCGACCGGCTCATCGAGGCCATCCAGCAAACCGGTTTGTTTCCTGATGTATTGCGGTTCGGCCTCAACGCCGTGCTGGACCAGGACGCCCATGGCAGCCTGATTCCAGGGCTGATACGGATTCGCAAGAAATTGGTGCGCCGCCTGAGCAAGGCGCTGGCCGATCATGTGGAGTTTTTCAATAAAGATAAATATCTGGATTACGCCACCGTGGCGCAAAATCTGACATTTGGCAGCGCCAACCTGGAATTCTTCCGGGAACACAATCTGTCAAAGAACCCAGTTTTTCTCAAGTTTCTTAAAGATGCCCAGCTTATCGACGCGCTTGTTGAGCTTGGCACGCAACTTTGCCTCCAGACCGTCGACATCCTCAGAGCGTTGCCCCCGGACACCGCCTTTTTCGAGCAGAGCCCCATCCGGGCGGATGAATTTGAGGCTTACACAGGCGTGGCCGGCCTTGTAAAGCAAACCAGCCGGTTGCTGACCGATCCTGGGCAACGCAACCTGCTGCTTGAATTGGCCCTGCGCTTTATTCCCGGACGCCACAAGATGGTTAAGATGCCCGACGAGCTTAAAGCCAAGATTTTAAAGGCCAGTCAAAGCTTTAGAAACATGATCACCGCAGAACATCCGGCCGCTTTTTCCTTTTATCGCAAATCAGATTACATCTTTTCCCACACCATCCTCAACAATCTGTTTTTCGGCAAACTGAAAACCGCCAATCCTGCGGTTCAAGATGCCATTAACGAACATATCGTCCAGCTTCTAATTGAAGAAGACCTGCTCGAAACCATATTGGAGATCGGTTTGCAATTCCGGGTCGGGACCCGGGGCGAAAGACTTTCAGGCGGACAGCGCCAGAAAATAGCCATTGCCCGGGCCTTTTTGAAGGATCCCGGCATTTTAATCCTGGACGAGGCCACCGCGGCCCTGGATAACCGCTCCCAGAGTCGGATTCAAAATGTTCTCAACACTCACTGGAAAGGGACCGCCACGCTTGTGGCCGTGGTTCACCGGCTGGATATTATAAAAAATTTCGATAAAATCGTGGTGATGAAAGCCGGCAAAGTAGCAGAGATGGGGACTTATGAAGACCTGATGGGCCAGAAAGGGCTGCTGTATGAGCTTGTCGGCGCCAAAAGGTAGCCTTCCTCCGACCTGCCAACCGGGGCCGTGACCGCTCCAGTTTCCAAAAGCATGCGAACCTAATCCGACCAGATGAGGTACCCGGTGTAGGCGCCGTATAAAAAAACGAAAATGATCCCTTCCCACCTGTCAAGCGAACGCTTTTTACCGGTGAACATAAACAGAAACAACAGCAGGCTGGCGATCACGACCATGCCGATATCCAGATTGTTTTGCGGCTGAAACGGCAGCGATCTGACACAGGCACTCGAGCCCAGCACAAAAAAAATATTAAAGATATTGGATCCGACCACGTTGCCCACTGCGATGTCGGCATTGCGCTTGTAGGCCGCCGCCGCCGAGGTGGCCAGCTCCGGCAGCGAGGTTCCCACGGCAACAATGGTCAATCCAATCAGGGACTCGCTCATTCCGAACCCGGCGGCCAGGGCCACCGCACCGTCGACGATCCATTTGCCGCCGAGGACCAGGCCCGTTAATCCGAGCAATATGAAAACAATTGACTTTGCCGGGCCCGGCTGTCGGGTCGTCCCGTGATCAGCCAGACCGTCGATGGCAGCTGCTATCGAGGCGGTGTAGTAGACGAATATGGTGAAAAACGCCAGATAGATCAGGCCGTCGCTGCGGGTTAGGGCCGATGCGCCCGGGCCGTCCAGCAGGGCATCGTTAGCGGTGATAAACAAAACCACTGCTGCCAGCAGGCTGAACGGAATTTCCTTCCAAACCGTGCCTCTGGTTACCGCCAGGGGAAAAATTATGGCTGAAACCCCCAGAATCAGCAGGATATTGGCAATGTTGCTGCCGACCACGTTGCCGATTGCAATGGCGCTGTTGCCCTTGAAGCTGGCAATGACATTGACGAACAGCTCGGGCAGGGAAGTCCCAAATGCCACCACCGTCAGGCCGATAGCGAGATCCGAAATATTCAGGCGCCGGGCGATGGCAGCGGCGCCGTCGACCAGCAAACCCGCTCCTTTGATGAGGCAGATGAAACCGATGATAAACAATATGTAAACCAGCATGGTCCCGCTCCCCACCACTTAGGGTACGACGCTCACCGCCATATCCCGGGTCTGATTCAATACCTTGCGGGTGACACTTCCCATCTTATAATCCGCCACAGCGGAATACCCCCGCAACCCCATAAAAATCGTACCCGCCTTGCAGTTTTGGGCTTCCGCCAGTATATCGGCCGCCGCCTGGCGACTGCCATCAACGGCTTTGACCGATATGCGGTCGCTGTCTATACCGGCGGCTATCAGGTTGTCTCTGGCCTTTTGCATAAACGGGGCAATTACTTCTCCAGCCTTGCGCCGCCAGAATTTCTGAATTTCCGGAAACTCATTCAGGACCGCATAGGGAACAAACCGTTTCACGTCACGCTTGGAGTGGAAAACAGTGACGTCGACATCGGTGCCGGACAGCATAACACCGGCATGCGCCACCGCCCGCATGGCATTTTTTGAATTGTCGACGGCCACCAGCACGTGTTTATGCTTAACAGAGCCCTTTAGCATCCAGACCGGACACACGCGGCAGTAGTCCAAAACCTTGGTGGCAATCTCCCCCATGAAAAACGTTTCCAACCGGCTGCGCCCCCGGGTGGTAATGATAAGCGCATCGGCCTTGTTCTTCTCGGACCAGTGGACGATATCCCGTGCGATGCCGACATCTATCTTCTGAAAGACCGCCGTCACCGTATCTTTGGTGAACCCCATATCAAGCAGGCGGTCTTTGGCAGCCGTCACCAACTGCTGGGCCATTTCGGTGTTGCGGCTTTCGATGTCCTGCAAGCGCTTGCTGGTCTCCTTGCTCTTTTTCATTTCTTCGATGAGGATGGCGGGCAAGCGGGGCATCACATAAAACAGCGTGGTTTTGATATTGTGTTGCGGGCCAAAAAGAAGATTTATGTAATCAAGCGATTTTAAGGCATTCTCGGAGCCGTCTACCGGCACGATGATTTTTTTTTGGATTTTTTCAGTCATGTTTGCCTCCTTTCTGGTCCGGTGGCGGTTCTGAAAGCGTCAGCCGGATGCGGGTGGCGCGGGGCCCCTTGACTTCCAGCACCTCGGCAGTTGCACCGGGCAATTCCACCCGCTCACCCGGGACAAGCAGTTTGTCGGTGCGTGCCATCATGAGCCCGGCAATCGTATCCACGTCATGCGCCTCCAGCTTGAGGGCGAAGCGCTGGTTGATTTCATCCATGGATGTGTTGCCTGAAATTTGATACACTTGCGGCCCTTCGCTTATAATTGCCGGTTGTTCATCGTCAAATTCATCTTCCACCGGTCCGATAATGGCCTCTAAAATATTGTCGAGGGTAACGATTCCTGAAACCATTCCGTATTCATCTACCAGAAACGCCAGGTGCTGGCGGGTTGACTGAAATTGGCGCAGCAACCGTCGCACCGGCATCGTCTCGGGGACATACTGCGGAGAACGAATAACAGACCGCCAATCGAAATCGGTTTCACAGGAGCTGCCGATAAGATCTTTGATGTGCACCACCCCAACGATTTTATCCAACGAGCCGTCACATACCGGGTAGCGGGTATGCTTGGTCTGATTAAAAATTGCCAGGATGTTGGCCAGCGAATCGTTGGCATCCAGGTAAACCACATCCGCCCGCGGCAGCATCACCCGCCGGCAGATCAGCTCATCAAATTCAAAGACGGCATTGATCAGGCGGTGTTCCGACCGGCTCAACTCGCCGGCAATGTGGGCCTGCATCAGCAAGGCGCGAATCTCCTCTTCACTGTGCGGGATCTCGTGCTCCGAAGCGCCCTGAATGCCGGCTTTGCGGAGCAAAAAGGCGGTGGTGGAATTCAGCGCCGCCATGAAGGGATAGGAAAGGTAATAAAAAATTTTCAGCGGCATGGCACTCCACAGCACGGCCGTTTCCGGTCGTCGAAGCGCCGCGATTTTCGGTGCCTGTTCTCCGATAACCAGATGAAACGCCGTAATCGTGGTGAAGGCAATGGTAAAAGCGATCCCGTGAACCAGTATTTCAGAGGTAATTCCGGCTGAAACGATCAGGGGTCTGAGCAAATGGGCCACCGCCGGCTCTGCAATCCAGCCCAATCCCAGCGATGCCATGGTGATGCCCAGCTGGCAGGCCGACAGGGATGCATCCAAACGTTCAACCAACCAGCCGGCCGTCGAAGCAAATGGGCGCCTTTCTTCAACCATTTCTTCTATCCGACTTTCTCGGATTTTCACCAGGGCAAACTCGGCACCGACAAAAAAGCCGTTGATCAGTACCAGCAGTCCTGCGAAAAAGATCATTATCAGGTCATACAGCCATGGCGTCATATGCAACCATCCTTGTTTTTTATGCCATTATGTCAATTTCGGACCACAACCCAGCATAGCGGCCCGGCAGGTGTCAGCCGGAATCCCATGGCCGCTATCTTTGCCCTTCTGATTT
>JAFDCJ010000220.1 GCA_019312835.1 Deltaproteobacteria bacterium | reverse complement strand
GAATATGCCCAGGAATCCATCAAGGGATCGTGTTCCCTGCTGCTGCTGACAGCCGAAGGTGTGTATGCGGCCAGGGACAAATTGGTACGGACGCCGAGCATCATCGGCCGTAAGGATGGTGCTTATGCAGCCTCATCGGAATCCTGTGCCTTTGCCAACCTGGGCTACAACATCGAGCGCGATCTAGGGCCGGGTGAAATCGTTATGATGACAGCCGATGGATACGAACAGAGAAAAAAGCCCAACGACAGCATGCAAATCTGCTCCTTTCTGTGGGTGTACTACGGCTACCCCGCGTCGAACTATGAGGGAATCAATGTCGAGGCCGTCCGAAACCAATGCGGGCGCGCCCTGGCAAAAAATGATGCGACCGAAATAGATTTTGTGGCCGGGATACCGGACTCGGGCATCGGCCATGCCATCGGTTACGCCGCCGCCAGATGTATCCCCTATATGAGACCGTTTGTAAAATACACCCCGACCTGGCCCCGCAGCTTTATGCCCCAGAATCAAAACATCCGGGATCTGGTTGCTAAAATGAAATTAATCCCCATCAAAAGCCTTATCGAAGGTCAGCGGATTCTTTTCTGCGAGGACTCCATCGTCAGAGGTACCCAACTCAAAGACAATGTCCAGATATTATACGATTACGGGGCCAGGGAAGTGCACATGCGACCGGCCTGCCCCACTCTGACATATCCCTGTGAATTTTTAAACTTCTCCACCTCCCGGGCCACCACCGATCTGGCCGGCCGTAGCGCCATCGCGCAGCTCGAAGACGCCGACGACAAATTCCTGGAAGAGTACGCCGCCGACGGGTCGGAAAAAAACCTGGCCATGATCGACCAAATCCGTCAGCGGTTGAGACTAACCACCTTAACATATCAGCGCCTGGACGACCTCGTGGAAGCCATCGGGCTGCCCAAAGAAAAATTGTGCACGCATTGCTGGGATGGCAGCAGTTATTTTTAGGCAAACTACTCAGGCCTCGGGCTGGTTTGCCTGGACTGCTCTGTCCGGCTGGGGCGCAACTCTCCTGGGTTTACTGCAGCTTGAAAATAGATCTTTTTGAGCCGGTAAAGGGCAGCCTGTATGTTTCGACCGCCAGGATTCGGGAGCGCACCGCTGTCTGCTCGCCAGGATCCCTTCGGCCTTTTAACGCGATCATTTGACCGTCCGGCGCAAGCAACGGACGGGCCTGGCGGATAAAAGATTTCAAATCTGTCAAGGCGCGGCTGGTGATGAAATTAAAATGTTGGCGATAGGCGGGAGCGGAAGCCAGATCTTCGACCCGGATGTGAACCGCTTCGATGTCTTCCAATTTCAGCGTCCGGATGACATGCTTTAAAAAATTGACTTTCTTGCGCGAAGCGTCTATCAGCGTTACCGCCACTGACGGCAGGACCACCTTAAGGACAACACCTGGAAATCCGCCACCGGCGCCGATGTCCAGCAGGGTCGCCCCCGGTGAGATCATTCGGGCTGGCGCCAGCGAATCCACAAAGTGCTTTATCGCAATCTCAAAGGGATCGGTAATGGCGGTGAGGTTGATGGTCTGGTTCCAGTGGAGCAGCTCCCGGGCGTGGGCTGCAAAAAGTTCGGTATGACGGTAATCAAGATCCAGATCAAAGGCCCTGGCCCCATCAATTATCAACTTCGACCATTCCGATGATCCGATCTTCATATTCGATAGCTCATAGGATAGAGCTCATAGCTCATTGTAAGAATATCCGATTTTCAGGCTATCAGCTATGAGCCATGAGCTATGAGCTAAAGTGTACGTGAGCATTTCAATTTGGGGAACAACGCAGCCATCGGGCCTTAGATGAGGCTTTAAAACAGCTTCTATTAGTTGATGCAGACGCGTCTGACCTCCGCCATATCCGTCTGACCCTGAAACACCTTCATGATACCGTCCTGTTTCAGAGTGGACATCCCCTCTTTCATGGCCAGTTCAAAGATCTGCTCGGTATTGGCCTGCTTCTTAATCATCAGTTTAACCTTGGGGGTGCCTTCCATCAGCTCATGAATACCCATCCGGCCGCGGTAGCCGGTACCGGAGCAGTTTTCACATCCGCCGGCTTGGTACAGGGTCATGTCCGAGTTATATTCGATCCCGCTGGCCCCAATATATTTTTTACCGTATTCGGAAACCAACATCTCAAATTCATCTTCGGTCACCGGATGTTCCTCCCGACAGTTGGTGCACAGTCGGCGTGTCAGCCGCTGGGCCAGGACACCTAAAAAGGCATCGGAAAAATTAAGCGGATTCAGTCCCATATCCAGCAATCGGGTAATGGTTTCGGGCGCACTGTTGGTGTGCAGGGTTGAAAACACCAGGTGACCGGTCAGCGATGCCTCAATACCGATGGAGGCCGTTTCCTCATCGCGCATTTCACCAATCATGATAACGTCCGGGTCCGCACGCAAGAAGGCGCGCATCATCCGGGCAAAATCAAGGCCGATTTTCGGTTTGACTTCGGTCTGTCGCAAACCGGCCTGGGTGATTTCAATGGGATCCTCAGCGGTCCAGATTTTAATGCCCGGCTTGTTGATATGACCTAAAATGGCATGCAGCGATGTGGTTTTACCGGAACCGGTGGGTCCCACGGCCAGAATGAGGCCATAGGGTTTGGCAATGATATTTTTCATCACCCGCAGATTGCGATCGGTTAACCCCATCTCATCCATTGCCATGGCACCGGCTGAAGCCAGGATCCTCAGGACCACGTCCTCGAAACCGCCGGCGGTCGGCAGGGTGGCAACACGCAATTCGAAAGCCGGAACCCCCTTGCGTCGGAATTTGATTTTGCCGTCCTGGGGCAAGCGTCTCTCGGCAATATCCAGGTTGGACATGATCTTTATCCTGGAAACGATACCGCGGACCATGGAATTGGGCACTTTCATGTATTCCTGGCAGACACCGTCCAGCCGAAACCGGATGCTCGTGGCCTTGGTAATGGGCGAAGGCTCGATGTGAATATCGGACGCATTCTTGCGGTAAGCTGCAATGATCGCCTGGTCCACCAGCTTGACAACCTGACTGGAAGCCTCATCGACCTCATCCGATAGGGCTTCTTCCTCTTCCTCTTCAAACTCCACATCCGGCAGCATTTCAAAATCATCCATCATATCATCGATGGAAGCGTCACCGGCTGCCTGGGTGCCCGGATCAAAGAAGTGGCGGATAAATTCCTGGATATCCTCCCGGATGGCCACCGAAAAATTGATTTTGCTGGTCTTCATCAGGGTCTTGATATTGTCGGTCTTGTTCAGGTTGCGGGGGTCATCGACCAGGATTTCCACGCCTTCCTTGTCCCAGCTCAGTGGAATCCACAATTCGTTTAGCAAAAAGGTTTTCTTCAGGTTGGACAACAGCTCCACCGGCACCGGAATTGCCGGATCGTAAGGCCGGAAAGGGCAGCCGTAGAAAAGAGAGAAAGACTTACCGATGGCATCCTTTTTAATGTGAAAATGCTCGATCAGCACATATTCCACACTTCTCTTCATCTTTTTGGACAGGGCAAAAGCCTGCTGCAGTTTGTCGGTGGTGACCATGTTCTCCCGCAGGAGATAATCATATTTCGAGCCGGAAGCAAAACTGGCGCTGACCGCATCCAGGCGTTTTTTAATTTCGGCATTGGCAGGATCGATCTTGGAGGCATCACCATAAAGGTCATGGGCCTGGTCGCGCAGATCGCGCTTTTCCAGCTCCTGCCCCACCGCAAAATTAATACTGGCAAGCGCCTTTTTATCCAATTTCAGCCCTTCAATCAGTTTGCCAAATTCCTTGACCGCTTTGGATGGCGAGTGCATTTTCAACAGGCTTTCCACCAGGCCGGGCACGACTTTTTCGTTCGGGTAATCTTCCTTGAACATTTTCACGTATTCAGCAATCGCTTCACCGTGAAGTCCCATCTCCTGGAAGGCCGAGGCACTGTCGAGGATTTCAGAAACATCACCCTGACTGGTAAACGACTTTTTCAGCATCGAGATATCTTTGGCGGAAACCCCCTTGGGTTTGGTTTCCTCCTGGTCAGCAATTTCTTTTTTCAGTAACCCAATGCGTTTTTTGATCTTATCCTGGACCTGAGCATCCTGGGGCGAAACAATGGATAGAATGCTCTCATAAATGTTAAGCGAGTCGCCATATAACCCCATGGATCGACAAACTTCGGCTTCATTGATTCTGGATTCTATGTCGGTTCTCATTGCTGTTTATAAACCTCTCATTCATTTATTTCCGAAACAGGCGCCTGATGCCTTTAACAGACTTTGCCGGCTTTAAAGACGGCAGCAATATGTCACACTGGAGTCGCAGCATGGCGATGGGCATAAAACGTCCCATCAACACGACCAAATAGCCGATATCCGTTCGGCGGATGTAAAGCCGGCCTTTTTTAAAAAGTAAATCCGTCTCTCGCATTCCGGCCAGCGACTCGATGAACAAACTCCAGTCCCGGCTTTCAATTCCTTCCGGAGGGCCCTGGTTAAATTCCCTGTATACCGGCTCCCCGGCAAAGGAGAACATCATCAGGCCTTTGATGCCCTCCATGGTGAGTATGTCCTTGAACAATTCTTGCATATCTGGTTTTCCAACTGTCAATCAGTCAACCGCAACCGCCAACATTCATTCGCTGAGGATTCGGAGCAGCTTGTCCCGCGGGCATTTGGGGCTTACCGATATCACGGTGGTATTTTCACCGGGCAGTACGATAAAATCGTTTTCTTCGCCCCTGTCGATATAGCCCATTTCCAACCCACCAAGATTAAAAAAATCCCCGGCCCTTGAAAACTGCAGCACGCGGCTGTCCCAGGCGTTGTCCTGGTAAATATCTTCCAGCCCGCAGGCGGGGCCCAGTTTGGCGATAATTTTTTCCTTCAGGGCGGCAATGGCGTCCACCGGCTCCGGTTCAAAGGGCTCAACTTCTTCCATCACAGCCGGTTGGCCGCTCTCGACAACGTTTTCGTCTTTGCGCCGGGCAGCTTCCAGAATGAGGTGCTGCATCTCGCTGTGAATTCGTTTTTCCTTTAAAGCGCAACCATTTTGAATGGATAGGTTTACCTGATCCCATGAAAAGATCTCGTAGGCGGCATTTTTACCCTGCAAATCATTTACCCTGGCATCAAACAATTCACCTTCGTTAAAAAAAAGGATCCCTTTTTTATTCGAAAATTTATCTTCCAGCCGAATGGTGCAGGTTTTTTGCTCCATTTCTATCAGCTGCAAAAACATGCCGGAAGACACATTGTGCAATGTGCCGCCTTCTGATTCCTTTCTCAGGGTGCTCATAATCTGGCGCGCCAGGTTTTCGATCAGAAATGGTTTCGCGATATAGCCGACCGCACCGCCTTCACGCGCCAGACGTTCCATTTCGGGGGTACTGTACCCGGTGATAATGATGACCGGAATGTCCGGATAGTGTTCCATAATATGGGTCAGCAGCTCAAAACCATCCATTCCAGGCATCTTTAAATCAGTTACAACCAGCGAGACCGTATTTTTCTTCAAGCTTTCCACTGCCTTGAGCCCGTCGGCAGCCAGCAGGATGGCAAAGGAATCTTTAAACCTCTGGAACCCCTCTTTCAGGGCGACCAGCATCTCGCGATCATCGTCCACCAGCAGCACATTCTTGATCATGGAATATCCTTGACGGTCTGGGCCCAGGAAGCTTTGTCGATATCAACTATTTTGACACCGGCCACATAGTCCATGGCCTCATACTTTTTAATGTTCCCTATTTTTTGCGCAATCTCGTTCATCTTCTTCAGCTGATCGTGAACTTTCTGAACTTTGGGGAAGATGGTGCCTTCACGATCCAGTTCCGACATAATTTCATTGAGCAGATTGTTCACAATCGTTAACGGTTGATTCAGACTGTGTGCCACACCGCCTGCCATTTCCAGCACGCCCTGAAATTTTTCATCGATGTTGCGTTCTCTTTGCCGCTTAACAATATCACTGACATCGCGGGCAATACATTTGATGTGATGGGGCTGGCTGTCATTTCTGACCAGGTAGGCATGCCAGTCAAGGTGCCGTTTCTTGGCGCCCCGGTTGGTCACCGCCAGAATCGTCTCATTGCGCCCTATTTTGATAATGTCAGCCAGAAAAATCAGGAAAAATTCCCTGTCTTCCGGTGCAAAAAAACTGGACAGCGGCTGTCCGAGCATATCCTCTCTGGCGAAGCCCATCATGCGGGCTCCGGCCTGATTGATATCGATGAGGTCACCGTGCAAATCGATCACGATGACAGCGTCCTTGAGGTTATCGGCCGTTCCATCCATTCTCACGACGTCTTTTTCAACGTCCGTCTGACCGGTGATTTCCCTTAGAAAACAATCTATATGCACCACCATCTCATCATCGTCTAAAACAGCCTTGGCCGAAACGGCGCAAACGATGGGGGCGCCTTCTTTGGTTTTAAAGGCAATCGGCAGATCAAACAGGCGTCCCCGCTGCAATAACGAATGAATGAACACACCACGATCTTTTTTGTTGCGATAAAGATCAATGACAGGCGAATCAATGAGCTCAGCCGCTGAATCAAATCCAAATATATTGGCAAAGGCCCGGTTGCAGTATACAATTTTGCCTTCCAGCGTTGTGCGGTAAATCGCCGCAGGAATGCCATCGAAGAACTCAGCAAATCCTCGAGCAGAAATACCAAAATCACTAATCGAAGGTATATGAGCCATCTTTAAAATTTAACGTCAAATTTCTCCAGTTGCCTGGCGTATTGGTCTGACCATTCAGCGCAGGTCTCCAGCAATTCCGCTAATATCCCCAATTCCTGGGCCAGTTCCCGGATAGAGTTTATAACGCCCTCCGTCAGCTCTTTATCGCTTGCCGCACCTGAAAACTCAATTTTCCGATTGGCATAGTCAAACTCACCCGCAAAAGGATCCAAAAAAGCATATCTATCAGCGTTTTCCACAAACTTCTTTTTTAATAGTTTTGTGAAATCAGATTTCACCTTTTTTCTGACAGCAACCGTATTTTCAAATATCACCATTAACTCCTCGAGCATGCCTAACACGGCCTTGGAAGGCTTTGCAAAACTGGCTCGAGACTCACCCCCGCCTTTCATTTTTGACAGGGGAATCCGGCAAACGTTGAAAGTGGCTGCGGTTTCCTTGGTTTTGCGAATCAAAAGCTCCTGGTTTTTTTGGGTGGGTCCGGGCTCACCATTGTCCCATGAATACGCCCCCCCCATAATTTTTCCGTTAATAATAAAAATTAGACCGCCCTCTTTACCACCGCTGATAGAGACATCGATGTAGCCGGTCAGCTTCTCGGAGCTCATCTTACGAATCAAGCCTTCAAGGTCCGTGAACTCGGTGCTAAGCCCCTCGTATATCTTTTCGGCCGACGGGATGCTGGCCCAGAAGTAAACCTCCTCCAATGACAGCTGGTAAATATGGACGGTAAAATTATGTTGCCCCCCGGCATTCACGAGGTGCTCAACAGCCTGGGCTCCGACCAGGTCAAGATCCCTTTCTTCATAAAAAGCGTTGAGCAGGTCGTCCTTGTCGAAAAATATGACGCCCTCGGCCGCGTGGGATTTAAAATATACGCCGCCGGTGCCGATTTCGCCTTGGTAATGCTCGAGCAGTTTTTTTATGTCCAGGTAATAGACGTTCAGGTTTTCTATTACCGGTTTTTCCCTTGGAATGATGACCATTCTTTCTTCTTGATCCCCTCAGCGCATCGCCATTGACCGTCGCCCGGTGACGATAGCAGCGGCAGGTTCAGACCCATTCGATAAAAAAGCGGTCGCCTGAGGCCGCTTCAGCAACGTGCTGTCGACCGCGAAAAAATCTACCGCAATCAGCCCCTAACGCCGTCGACGCAATCGTTCTATGGACAGTCTGATGCTGTCCTGCATTCTGGAAATTGCTTCAGCAAGTTCTCCAATTTCATCTCTTGAAGTGGTTTTAACTTCCATTCCAAGCTCACCGACGCTGATGCGGTCGGCCACATCGGTCAATGATCTGATTTTGCTGGTCAGCCGGTGGCCGTAAATCGAAACGATGAGGCCTATCAACAAAAGGGTCACGCCTAAAACAGCCCATGTAATCTGCTTGGCTCTGCCGGTTAATTCTTTCGCACGGCCCTGCATTCGCCTCACCGGACCGGTAAATTCATCCATATAGGTGGTGGCGGCGACAACGTAGCGAGTCCCGGCAACCGGCGTGCACACCATGAATTTGTCGCGGAACTTACCGTCTTTGTCCTGCCAGGTGTAATATCCCTGGGATTTTTTTCCTTCCTTGACCCCGATGTAAACTTTCCAGAAACCTGGAAAATTGCGTCCCAGCGGCTTTTTGAGCTTGCTCATGTCAATGCCGATAATTTTTTGGTTAACATGGGCCCAGGTGCGCCAGATCCCATCGGCTCCCGGCAGCTCATAAAGCGCCGTATAACCTGTCAAACCCACCTTTTGAACCGCCAGGGTTTTAAAACCCATGTCCTCGTTGAAGTCCTCACGAATTAAATTCGGGTGACTCAACAAATACAGTTTGCATTGCATGGCAACACCGGCTGATATGTCGGCGATCTTCTCTTCAGCCATCTGATTGACAAATTTGGAGCTTTCCCGGGTGAGCAGGTTTGACATGCTTTCCAGCTGCCAGAGATACAGAAAGCTGGCACCGGCCATTAGGATGATAGGAACCAGTAAAAACAGCAACATCATTTTGGAACGCAAGCCAAGGCCCTTGGTTCGGCGTTTGGTTTTTGCCGGTGCCGGGGCGGTATCGGTCAATGCGTCGCCGGAGCTGTCTTCGATAGTTGTCGTTATGGATTCCAGAGTCGGCCGGCTCTCAGCTACAGGTTGCTCCCCGGCCGGTTCCGGCTTTGACACCACTATGAGGTGCGTACAAGACCGGCATTTGAAGCTGGCGGCCTTACCTTTGATTTTGGAAGGATCTATGCGGTATTTTTTCCCGCACTCTTCACAGATAACTATCATACCATTTTCTCCTTAGAGTTGAACCCGGTAAGCAAAAATCGGAATCTGCAAGCAAACATAGGCTTGAACGAACTAAGAGTTGACATATCCTTTGGCCTGAATGATGCTGACCATATTTTTTATGAATATCGCTTTTTTCTCTTCACGTCTGATTTCACCGGCCAGCCTATCAACCAGATCGGTGGCGAGGAAACTCGGGAAACTTTTCACATTATGCCCCAGGTCCTGCACTTCATCCTCGATTAATACGCTTGCAATCGGGCCGACGGCCAGTGCCAGCTCATCGAGCAGCTTGCGAAAAAAATCGTTGTCCACGGGGGAAATTGCCTTTTCGACCTTTTCAATGAGCCCGAGCTTTAAAAGGTGGGCAATAACTTCCCTGATGGCACCCATGGTCAGTCCGGTTTTGGCGGCCAGGGCTCCCAACGTTGCCTTGCCGTCCAGCTCCATGAGGACCAGCAGCTTTTGGCCATCTAAAAAAAAATCGCCCAGGCCGTCTCTGACCTTTCGCTTGTAAATCATAGAAGATATATTACCCGTGGATAATACCATGGCATCACCTGTAGCAAAAATGAAAGGCAATCGGTACGGAAGCCAGACAGCATGCCGACAACCGATCACCGGGCAGGATGTTGCGTTGATGCTTCAAATTTTCATCCTGGCGTTCTGCCCGCAGCAAGCGCGGTGGTCACGAGGTCTCATTGATTTCGCAGTGCTTCGATCTCCCTCCTTAAAGCGCTAATTTCATCATGTATGTATTTTTTAATCTCAGCGACGGCCTCGGCCAGGGTCTCGACCGAAGGCGTATGCGCGATTACCGTATCGGGCTGCTGCGTCGGATCTATCACCGGCTCTTCAGACAATACGGTTTCGGCGGGTTGAACCGATGGCTCGGTGAGGGTCAACGGTTCATCTGGGACTACCGTGGCGACTTCCGGCGGTGCGGCTGCAACAGGCTTGGCTTTTGGTTTGGGCTGAACCTCGGATTTGCCCTGTGAAATCTGAGCCCTTAGCTTTTTGTAGCGATTCATCTCGATTCGCAGAATCTTTTTTTTGGCCGCCTCGGGCATATCCCGGGAAAGCACCACCTTATCCAGATTGGAGAAAACAGAGTTTAATATTTTGAAAGTTTTGGGATGGGACTTGGCGCGGTTGGTCTTGATATAATCGCCCAGGGAATTGAGAATTTGAAGAAACGTCAGCACAACCTTATCGTGCTTGTAAGTCAGCTTGAGGTCTTTTATTTGCTGCAGGAATTTTTCCAGCACATCATCCGTAATTTCCCAGTCAATGGATAATATCAGGTTTTTTAATTCCGCCAGCGGATAATGCGCTGCGGTACCATCATCCGTGGCCTCGGCTGGGGCTAGATTATTCTCACCAAACAGATCGTCCAACCGATTTTCGAGTTCGGTGCTTAATGTATCAACATCTTTTGAATCGGCCAATTTGTCTTCTCCTATTTCAAATCTTTTTTAATGGATGCGACGGTCAACGAGATAATCTTTTTTAAAGTTGCAACCACGTTGGTTCCCAAAACAGCGCTGGCGGCAAATGAGGGTATTTTCAGCTGACTGTTCAAATCTTTTTCAAGCGTTGGCAGGGGTAGCAGTGGAATCCCCTGCTCTTTTAAATCCATTTTATTGTACTGCATCACAAAAGGGATTCTGAAAATGCTCTTTTTATAGACAGCCAAATTTTCTTGAAGATTTTTCAACGAAAGGATGTTTTTCTCTCTTCTAACCGCCATGGCATCGGCTACGAAGACGATACCATCCACTCCTCTCAACACGAGCCTGCGGGTCGCATTGTATTTGACCTGGCCGGGTACGGTGTACAATTGAATTTTAACATCATAGCCGTTAATGAGGCCAATATCGAAGGGCAGAAAGTCAAAAAACAAGGTTCTGTCACCGTGCGTTTTGACCGTCACCATCTCGGTATTGATACGCTTGGCAAATTTTTTATATACATATTCCAGATTGCTCGTCTTACCGCCCCTGCCAGGGCCGTAATAGACGATCTTAACCTGAATTTCCTTATTTTTCAGATTTACAAATGCCATCAGAAATAACCGGAGCGAATTTCATGGGCCGCCAGGTAATCGTGAACCCGATTCCAAAGATGCTGGCTTACAAAGAAAGCAGCGGCTCTAAGATTATCTTTAATTGTTCAACGGATTCGGAGACCTTCAATCGCAAAAAACCCAGCGAGATGTCATTGCCAAATATGGTAATCAATAGAAATTCGGTGGTTATTTTGTTGAAATGAATATTTTCGTTTTTCCCTTTATGGAAAAGCAATGAAAATTCATTTTCACCGATAATTTTGGCCATTGCACTGACAGCACCAAAATTACCGGCTGCCAGGGCAGCCAAGGAGTAGATGTCATGCTGCTTTTCGCCATTATCCAAATTAGCAATGATGTTGCCGGCCATATCAATGAGAAAGACACACCGCACGCCATTGTCAATGAGGTCCAGTTTTAAAATATCTTCAATTTTATCGAGCTGTTTCTGACCAAGCGTATAGGACAATTGCCAACCTCCCTAGAATGATGATGTTGATAAAAACTCTATATCGTTATTGATTTCGGTAACCTTAGGTAAAACTTTAATTTTTCTCCAAAAAAACAACGCAGGTGGGGGCAGATTTGAACGAAACTGAATATTTTTCAACGGTCCCGGCGTTGCAGGCCGCCAAGACCCTCGCAAATGATGGTAATCCAATTTGGAAAAACATGCCTTATACTTCTTAAATTACAAAATATACAGCATTTTTACAAGATAAATCTTTCAGGATGGCTGCTTGTCATCGTCCAGGGTGGTTTCGCTGAAATCCATTTCTATCTTCAGATCCGATCCACCACCAGGCAAAATTCTGGCATGGGGAAATATTTTTTTGAACACGCTTATCATGGCACTATTCTCGCGCAAAACGGTGGCACAGAAGCTGGTGTAATGATTTTCTATTGCTATTTTTATAAGAATTTCAAGAAGATAAGAGGCAATACCCTTGTTTTGAAAGTCCTCGCGCACCACAAAGGCCACTTCGGCGCGTTCTTTGCTTTCCTGGGCATAGGATCCGATAGCCATTATTTCTTTATGCCCCCCTTTCTGAACAAGGCCTAAAATCGACATGTTTTTATGATAGTCCACGCTGGACCATTGCTTCTGGACGACCTCGTGGGAAAAGGTTCTCATTTTGTAAAAATAGCGCATATAGATGGTTTTTTCTTGCAGGGAGTAAAAGAAATTGCGATAGGCAAACTCATCGGAAGGCAAAAGCGGCCGAAACTCGACGACTTTCCCATCTTTTAATTTTAGGGTGTACTTGTAGCCTTCCAGAAACAACAAATCCTCGGTGGTGGGCGGCAACTGGTCCGCAAAAATGTAATGCCGCTTTTTAGCAACCTCGATGAGTTCTTCACGAAATTTAGGGTGCGCGATCTGAGCCAATTCCATTACGCGCTGATAGATGCCTTTGCCCTTCAACTCGGCAATGCCGTATTCAGTGATGACAAAATTTACATCGCCGCGGGTGGTTGCCACGCCGGCCCCTTCACTCAGATGCGGAACAATGCGCGACACCGCCCCGTTTTGCGCCGTCGACGGCAGGGCAATAATTGAAAATCCTCCTTTGGACATCGAACTGCCGCGCAAAAAATCGACCTGATCGCCGATGCCACTGTAAAAAAGATATCCCATTGAGTCCGAGCAAACCTGTCCGGTCAGATCCACCTCCAGCGCAGAACTGATGGAAACAAGATTGTCATTACGGGCAATGACGGTGGGATCATTCACAAACTCTGAGGATCGGAAATAAAAGATCGGATTATTATCCACGAACTTATAAATCTTTTCGGATCCCATACAAAGCGACGTAACGACTCTGCCCGGCAGCAAGGTTTTCTTTTTGTTGGTTATGACTTTTTTCTCAAACAGAGGAAGCAGGCCGTCGGTGATCAATTGGGTATGGATTCCCAAGTCTTCTTTGCCATCCAGGTATTTTAAAATGGCGTAAGGCAAGTTGCCGAATCCAATCTGCAGGGTGGCCCCATCATCGACCAACTGGGAGACAAAAAGGCCAATGCGGCGCGAAACCTCATTGTCTTTTATCCTCGGCAGGGCTTCAACCAGCGGTTCTTCACAGGGTACCAGCCAGTCAATATCATCAACATGCACAAAACTGTCTCCCCAGGTACGAGGCATTCTGGGATTTACCTGGGCAATAACTACCGGAGAATTCTCAACAGCCGAACGCGTGATGTCGACCGACACCCCGAGGCTGCAATAGCCGAATTTATCAGGGGGGCTGACCTGCACCAAGGCGGCGTCGAGTCCGATGCGGTGACTGGCGAACATCCTGGGAATCTGGGAAAGATATGCGGGAATGTAGTCAATTTTGCCATCAAAGGCAGCTTTGCGCATGGATTGACTGATAAAAAACAATTTCAAGGAAAACCGGCGCCTGAATGACTCATCATCAACAAACTGGGACAGGGTCGAAGAGAGCATCTGATAGACCATGATATCCTGAAGCTGCTCGTCTGCAACCATGGCCCGAATGAGGTGCTGGGGTTCTCCACAACCGGTTCCGATAAAAACCCGGCTGCCTCGCATGATTTTGGAAACCGCTTCTGGTGCCGCCACCACTTTGTCAGCGTAATGGTGTTGCCAATCCAATGCCTTCCTCCCTTGAATAAACCGGCCTTAGCCGTTATGGGGCTTTACCCCGTTTGAAATAGAAACCAATTGGTTGCCTTTGAAAATTTATACCAAAAATTTCATCGAAAATCGACCCATTCGTTATCGGCCGGCCGCATTAATCCAGCCAAACAAGGAACGGTGCTTTGCAGTTGACCAAACGGCACGATATTGCTAATCTTGTATTCGCTAACTGTGGAAAAACAAGTTCTGACGGAGATATCTCATGAAACCGTCTAAAGCTTCCGGTTTTTTCAAACCCTTCAAAAATTTGGATGCCCTTCTTGAGGACAAGGACATTAAGCTGAAACCAGCAGCGCCCCCCACCACAAAAGAAGAAATGCCTGGCCAACAGCTGGATGCTCGGCAGGAGCAAGACCTATTTAAGGCTGCCATGACGGGGGTTGAGAAAATTTCCAGGAGCAATTGCCCGTTTGCTTGCCCACCGGATTTCAAGACCCCTGCCCCTGAGCCAAACCCTGAAAGTGAGGCCGTTCAGGAGCTCAAGAATCTAGTCCGCAATGGAGACGGATTTGTCGTCTCCCTCACACCCGAATACATTGAAGGCTCAGACAATATGGTAAATCCCGCCATTGCTCAACGACTGCACCGGGGTGATTTTTCAATCCAGGACCATGTAGATCTTCACGGCTTAAGCGTGGAAGCCGCCCGTGAAACCTTTGACAAATTTTTCCAAACAAGTATTGCGGCGGGCAAAAACGCGGTATTAGTCATTCACGGTCGGGGACTTTCCTCCCCAGGCAAGCCGGTTCTAAAATCCAAGGTGTATCAATGGCTCACGACCAGCCCCTGGCGCAAATGGGTGGTTGCCTTTACAAGTGCCCGGATGTGCGATGGCGGTGCCGGCGCCACCTACGTTCTTTTCAGACAACGCCCGCTAGCCAAAAGATATAGAAAGATGCCGAAGAAAGCCTGAGCTGTGCCCATCTGCCGTCGATGATGCGTGTTTTTATTTGAAAAAATGTCAAAATAATATACAATTAGGGGTTAGGGGATTGTGTATTATGAAACATAAAATTCATCTTTTGAAACGCAGCAGTTTTCCATCCCATTCTTTTTTCGATCATTTGCTCAGGGGCACTGAATTCTACAGACTTAGCGACTTTGAACGGGCCGCCGAGGAATGGGGAGCAGCCGGATGGCTGAACTACGAGACCCCCATCAATATCAGACGCAATAGAGACCGAATATTTCTCGGCGGCTTTATCAGTGAAGTCCCCTTTCTGTTTTTTCTCTACGCAGTCTACACCAATAAGGTCAACGGGATTGGTGCCATCAAAGCCAACGGCGTGTCCAAGAATTTGATCTTCAATGAAGGGCGTCTGATAAGGGCCGCCACCAACCGCAAGGAAGAAAGAATCGGCAATCTCATCCTAGAAAGGGAAAGCCTCGCGCCCGCAACGCTGGATATGCTGGTCGATGATGCCGCTGTGCAGGGTAAAAAAATCGGACAGTATCTTGTTGAAAAAGGCCTGCTGTCCCTGGATGCCCTTCAGGAGATTCTGTCGCTGCAGATGGAGCAAATTCTAGTCGATATCATCTTATGGCAGCGGGGATATTTCTATTTTCTTGAAAGACCGATTGGCGAAGAACTCATCGTCAATTACGATCCGCTGAATCTTGCGCGCGTGGCAACGGACAAAGGGCTGAGCCTTGCCGAATTTCGAAGAAAAATTCCCAACCGCAAACTTATCTTCCGCCTCTCACCTTACGCTGAGACGCGACAGGAAAAAATTCAGCAAGAGCTAACCGATACCGACCGATTTCTATTTTCGCTAATCGACGGAACCCGCAATATTGAACAGCTGGCGCGGTTTAGCGGCATGGATGAGAATTCAGTGATTGAAACCCTTCACCATTTGAATGCGGCCGGGATGATCAGACAATCGCTGGAAATAATCGAATACGAAGATAAACAGTACACTGAAATATCCAATATTCTAGACACGCTGCTGGAGATCTACACTTATCTCCTGCACCTGCTCATCGGGGAGATCGGCAGGCGAACGCGGGATGTCGTCCAGCGAGCCCTGATCGTTTTGGATAAACGCCACCAGGCCATGTTCGCGGATATACCGCTGGATAATCCGGACCGGGTTAGAAAGCAAATGGTTCTAAAAAATATGGCCTATCACTATCCCGATCCGACCCAGAGATATCTTTTTATCGAAGCTTTTTGCGAGCTAATCGGGAATCTGCGCTCCGAAATACGCCGGTATTTGGGTGGAGAATTCGCTTCCGATGCCACGGCTAAGATTCAGACCGAAATCAAAAATATCGAAAGGTATGCCAAAGAAACGGCCATGCGAAGTCATCTGCTCGAGACCTTCGACCGCCTTTCCGAGGGAAACCTGTCTCAAAAATAGTCAGCCGCACCCGAAGCCTGCCGGGGCGATATTCGTGCTTGTGCGGGGCGTGCAAGCCATCTTTGAGATCGGCTTTAGATGTTAAATGGAGGAAACATGCCCAACATTTCGTTTGATTTTTTGACCCTGCTGATTTTTATCGTGTTAACATTTGCAATCTACAGCGTCATCATGGCGGTATTTATAAACGCCAAGCGAAAATATAAAGGCGGGATAGTCGGCCAGGTGATCCAATTTCTGATTGCCACCATCGCTTTTTTTCTATTGGCCGACATGGCCTTGATATTCATCCCAAAGTTCGGCTTTCAAGTGGGGTATACGGCCCATGTGGTTTTGAAGATATGTGCAATGACTTGTCTGGCCATCGGCGGGCTTAAATTTTTAGCAAAATAAAACGAAACCAATCTGACAGGCTCATTTAGGATGGGTTTCGTTTTAGGCTTCAACAAACGCATTATACTGCACACCGGAGCGTTGGGCCCGGTTGACAAAGGATTCGGCAAATTTGAGTTGCGAATCCTTACCTTCCTTCAGATCCACCAGCAATTCTTCGGTCATGATCGCCTTGGTGCAGCCATCCTCAATAAAAATGATCCCATGTTTGTCGTCCACCGGGAACCAGACCTCAATGCAGCCGGAAAAGCTTTCATACTGAAGCTTATCGATGAATTCTGAAAGGTTGGAGTATTTCGAGGAAAGGTTTTTGTGCAACAGCCGGACGGACAGTCCGTAGGCCTCGGATAGAAACTGCATGTTTTGCAACGGCAATTGGGTGACCTTGATCGTGCCGGCTTTATCCTGCCGGGAGCGAACCAGGATGCGTTTGACCGCTCTGCTGCCGACATTGCGTTCCTCCTCCAGCGCAACGAGGCCATTGACCACATCGCCTAACTGCAGAAAAAGGGCACAGCGGCTGTCGGCAAATTCAAATTGCAAATAACCACTGAATTTCTGACCTTTTAAAAATAGCAACAACTCGTCAATGTCCACAAAGGACGTTTTTAGATTAACCCACATATCGTTGCCTTCCAGCAAAAGCATTCGCTTTCTCCCCATAGCCTGTTCGGTTTTGGTCAGCCCACCCTATTAAAATTATTACCACGAGCAAAAGAACAGTGTCAATACGGCACATTTTTTTTTAACCGGGATAACCATAAAAATATTGACAAATTGATTTTTCAATCCTATATTACACGATTTAAATCAACCAGAGCTTAGTACACAATCCCTAATCGGCTTGCGTCGCTCCGATGCGGGATTTTTTAAT
>JAFDCJ010000219.1 GCA_019312835.1 Deltaproteobacteria bacterium | reverse complement strand
TTTGCTACCAGCCGTCAGAAAAAGACGGTGGACGTCATCGCACTGAATTTCATCCGCAAGATCAATGTGAGCGGCTCGCCGTTCAAGGGTCGCGCCGATGCCGCGGTTACTTTTACAGTGTTCAGTGACTTTCAATGAGCGTACTGCGCAAGGCTTGTGCCGCAAGTCGAGCAGTTGCTCGAAAAATATCCCAATGATCTGAAAGTCGTTTTCAAGAATTTTCCCATTCGAACTCATAAATTTGCCATCCAGGCCGCCCTGGCGGCTCTGGCAGCCGGCCGCCAGAATAAATTCTGGGAATTTCACGACGAGCTTTTTAAAAATTACAATCTCCTCAATGATGAAAAGGTTCAGGAGATCACTACCCAGCTCGGCCTCGATCAAAAAAAGTTTGAAGAAGATAAAAAGAGCCCCGTCGAGGCGGCCCGGATACGGCAGGATTACGAGGAAGGGCTCCAGCTGGGGGTCAGAGGTACACCGACGATATTCATAAATGGCAGAAAGGTGAAAAACCGCAGCATGCAAGGCATGGAGGCGATGATCAATCAGGAGCTGGAGGCGGCAAAAGCCAAGAAATAATAAAAAAACTAGAGGAATGGATTCGATCTATAAAAAAGCTTTTTTAGACAGGATTAACAGGATTATTGGGATTTATTTTTTTCTTGGTTTCCAGAAGAAACCAAGAAAACTCCATCCGCCTGCGGCGGACACGAACAAACACTACACCGAATTCAAAGCCAAGTGAATAAATTTAGATCCTTTGTTATTGACACTTCTGTTAGTTTTCGCCGAAGGCGACTTGTGCGCCTCTGGCGCATTGGTTTTGACCATTTTCTTCTGGAAAATGGTCAACAAAAGATCCTAACAATCCTGTTAATCCTGTCTACTATTTTTTCTAAAAATCGAATCCATTCATTAATATATTCCGTGCAACTCCGTGAAAAATCCGTGGTTATAATACAAAGCACATTAGCGCACCCGCCTCTTGGAGTACTCCAGCGCCGCCTTGATGAAATCCCTGAACAGCGGGTGGGGATCCATCGGGCGGGATTTAAACTCCGGATGGAACTGACATCCGAGAAACCAGGGATGGTCCTTGACTTCGATGATTTCGACCAGATCCCCGGTCGGCGAGCTCCCGCTGACCACCAGCCCTTTTTCGATCAACCGATCCTTGTAATCATTGTTAAATTCATAGCGGTGGCGGTGGCGCTCGGAAATGTCATCCCGGCCATAGGCCTGGTAGGCAAGGGTATCTTTTTCCAGACGGCAGGGATAGGCCCCCAGGCGCATGGTAGCCCCTTTATCGGAGCTCTCATCCCGTCGCTGGATACTGCCGGTTTTCTCATCAAACCACTCCAGCATCAGGTAGATGACCGGATCCGGCGTGAGCTCGTTAAATTCGGAACTGTTCGCCTGGGTCAGGCCGGCCACGTTGCGGGCAAATTCAATCACCGCAATCTGCATGCCGAGGCATATGCCGAAGTAGGGAATCTTGTTGACGCGGGCATAGTTGGCCGAACAAATCTTGCCTTCGATGCCCCGGGTTCCAAAGCCGCCCGGAACCAGTATGCCGTCGGCATTGGCCAGCATTTCACTGCAGGTGCCATCCTCGATTTTCTCCGAATCCACAAACTCAAGCTTCACATTGCAGTCGTTGGCAGCTCCGCCATGATATAAGGCTTCGTTCAGGCTTTTATAAGATTCGGTCAGATCAACATATTTACCGACAATGGCAATGGTCACTGATTCTGTTGCGTTTTGAATTTTAGCGACCAGATCGGACCAGTCCTCGAGCCTGGGTGAGCGGGTCCAAATTTTGAGCAGCTCGACGATTTTGTCGTCCAGGCCTTCTTTGTGGAACACGAGGGGAACTTCATAAATACAGTCGACATCCTTGGCGGTGACCACGGCGTCCACACCGACATTACAAAAAAGGCCGATTTTCGCCTTGATGTCCTTGGAAAGATAGCGGTCGGTGCGGCACAACAGGATGTCCGGCTGGATACCGATGCTGCGCAGCTCTTTTACGCTGTGCTGGGTCGGTTTGGTCTTCACCTCACCGGCCGTTCCGATATACGGCACAAGGGTAAGATGGATGTAAAGGGCGTTGTCCTTGCCGACATCAGCCTTGAACTGCCGGATGGCTTCCAAAAAGGGCAGGCTCTCGATATCTCCAATGGTGCCGCCGATCTCCACAATGACGATATCCACCCCTTTGGCGGCCAGCCGAATGCTTCGCTTTATCTCGTCGGTAATGTGCGGAATCACCTGAATCGTGCCTCCGAGATAGTCTCCCCGGCGCTCCTTGGTAATAACGGAATAATAAATTTTACCGGTGGTAAAATTATTATCCTGGCCCAGTTTGGCATGGGTAAATCGTTCATAGTGCCCGAGATCGAGATCCGTTTCGGCGCCGTCATCGGTGACGAAGACTTCGCCATGCTGAAACGGGTTCATCGTACCCGGATCCACATTAATGTAGGGATCCAATTTCTGCAGGGTGACCCTGAGCCCCCTGCTTTCCAGAAGGGCGCCAATTGCGGCCGACGCAAGCCCTTTTCCCAGAGACGACAGAACACCGCCGGTCACAAATATATATTTTGTTTTGTCTTCCATGCCAGTACCTCAACCTATTGCTTTAAATGATTATTATTTTATCCTAATCGGGACAACAAGCCGGAAAAAATTGTCACAAATAGACCGGAACACAAACCGAAGCCTTGGGAAAAATTCTCATCTTTGTGTCTTGGTGGTCTTGCCAATTAATACAAAAATATTAAACCTCCGGGCCCAAAAAAGAGAAAACCCCCTTGTGCGATGCTCAAAGGGGTTATCGATCACTTAAAACAAAAAAAATTATTGTTGTGGGGTTGGGGATTTTAATAGGCCCTCTCTTTCCCGAACACCTGTTTG
>JAFDCJ010000218.1 GCA_019312835.1 Deltaproteobacteria bacterium | reverse complement strand
TGACCGACCAGCTGCCCCAGGACAAGGGCAAGGTGCTGGTATTCTACTGCGGCGGGTTCAAATGCCCCCTGAGTCATAAATCGGCTAAAAAAGCCATCGATCTGGGCTACACCAACGTCAACGTCCATGCCGCCGGATATCCGGCCTGGCAAGCCACCTACGGAACTGCGGGAGCCGGTTCCGCCACAATGGCGGCCACCGCCGTCAAAGCCGGTACCGAAGAGGGCAGCATCGACACCGCCACCTTCGTTAAGATGGTCAACGAAAATCCGGACAGTATGATGCTCGTCGACGTGCGCGACCCCGATGAGTTTGCCACCGGCCATTTTAAAACCGCGGTCAACATTCCGGTCGACCAGCTTGAAGACAAAATCAGAACCCTGCCGACCGACAAGCTCGTTGTGTTTGTATGCGGCACGGGCGCCCGCGCCGGCGAATCCTATTACATGGTGCAGGATGTGAGACCGGAGTTGAAAAACGTCTATTATGTTGAAGGATACGTGACCGTTAGTAGGGACGGGAGCTTTGAAATTACCAAAGAGCCCAAATCCTAAACCTAGTGTATCCAACCATACCATGATAGCTTGCAGCCGTTCGGCGTGAGCGGCTGCAAGCTTGATGTTGAGCACGACCCAACTTTATTCTGTGCTGTGGGGAGCCTAATAATGAACTTAACAGAAGGGACCAAGCCTTTTTGTAAATATATCATTTTGATTGCCGGTTGCCTGATATTGTGGTCCGGCTTTAGCGTCGCTGCTCAAAGCGGTGAGGATGAAGCCCCCGGCCGGGCCATGGCCCAGCAGGCAACCAAAGACAAAACCGCCTGGAATACCACCGATCATTCCCGGCACCAAGTATTGCAGCAGGATTTTAAATCCGGAATTGAAGTCACCCGGGCCTGTCTGTCCTGTCATTCGGAGGCCGAGGCCCAGTTTCACAAGACTGTTCACTGGACCTGGCTGGCGGACCCGTCTGAAAGGATCAGAGAATACGGCAAAGGCGGGAATTCACTCAACAACTTTTGCATTTCAACCAATAAAAATAATGACAAAAGCTGTCTGGCCTGCCATCCGGGATGGGGGACTTCCCGGGATAGCGGCATCAACTGTCTGGTGTGCCACAGTCAAAAGGAAATGAATTTTGATGAAGCCATAACCGACATCAAGGGATTCCTCCAGGAAGGGGATGAGGAATCCCTTGAAATCGCCAAAGAGATTCAGGCCGAGCTGAAACAGGCCGCCCAGAGCATCAGCCGACCCGGCCGTAAAAATTGCGGTTCCTGTCATTTTTACGGCGGCGGCGGTGACGGCGTCAAGCACGGCGATCTGGACACCTCGCTGGCCAAACCCAACAAAGCGCTGGACGTTCACATGGGGGTGGACAGCAAAAATTTCGACTGCGTGCGCTGCCACACGACGACCTTGCACAACATCGCCGGACGGGTTTACACCCTGCCGGCGGCGCAGGAGCGCAAAAGTCTGGTGGAAGATGATATGGCTTCCAAAATCACTTGTGAATCCTGTCACACCGGCACACCCCACAAGGCCGGATCCAAAGCCAACGACCACACCGACAAGGTGGCCTGCCAGAGCTGCCATATTCCCGAATTTGCCCGGGTCAATCCCACCAAGATGTCCTGGGACTGGTCTCAGGCCGGCAAAACCAAAGACGGCAAGAAATATAAAACCAAAGACGAATTCGGAAAATTCGATTATATGTCCATCAAGGGCCAGATGAAGTGGGCCAAACACATCAAGCCCGAGTATTATTGGTATAGCGGCATCATCCATTCGACCACCGCCAAGGATCAAATCGATCCCGGCCAGACCGTGCGCGTTTCATGGCCCGAGGGCAGCCGCACGGACGTTAATTCCCGCATCTATCCTTTTAAGGTGCACCGGGGCAAGCAGCCCTATGACAAGGTAAACAAAACGCTGCTGGTTCCGCTTCTTTCAGGCAAAGACGGCTATTGGACATCACTGGACTGGGATAGAGCCCTGCGCAAAGGCCAGGAAGCCGTTGACATTCCGTTTTCAGGTGAATTTGACTTTGTGGACACCACCTATGTATTTCCCATCACCCACATGGTGGCGCCCAAAGATAACGCGGTCGCCTGTATCGAATGTCATACCGACAAAGACAGCCGGCTGGCCAAACTGAAGGGGTTTTACATGCCGGGCCGGGACAGGGCCAAATGGCTGGACATCCTCGGCTGGATGGCGGTGCTGGGCGCTTTGGCCGGTGTTTTTCTACATGGCTTCGGGAGGTTATTAACGAAGGGCAACGGCAAAAAATAGTCCTATTCATTCAGGCACCAGAGAAAGGGAATCGCTTAGTCACCGATTCCCTTTCTGTTTTTGATCCCCGATCATCTGCAATACCTGCCGTCGATGACAGGCACCCCCAAAAGATTACCCCCATACGTCGGCTATGCCAGCGCAGGAATCGGCCCACCGCGCACGCCGATGCCGAGCAAAATAGCTCTGACCGGAATCAGAAAGACGGCCAGCCATGCAGGCTTTTTCTGAAAACCGTGTCCTCCTGAACCGTGCGGTTAAAAACCGATATAGGAGCCGATAAAGAAAATGGCAAACATGGTGAGGACCCCTAAAAACGACAGCTGGATGCGTTTCTTGTAACTGGCCACATTGGCGTCGCCGGCATCATCTTTGTTGAACAGGAAGGGAATGAACTTCAGCGGATGGATCTGATAGAAGAAGAAATCCTGTTGGGTTATGCCAAAAAGACGTTCGAAGGAGAGTTGCTCCCATCGCTCAGAATGATACTTTTTCAGGTATTCAATAAAATCGATTAAAAGATAGATGCTAAAGGCACCAATCGCAAAAAACACCAACAAACCAAGCAGCGAAAGCAAAGCCTCCATAGTGATATACCCCCTTTTTTGGCAGTCTTGTTTCAATCTATATCGGTATTTGACATCCAAAACTTTAACCTTAATTTGGGCCGGTCTGCTGCCGGGTTTCCGTCCCCGGCCGTCCGCTGCCCGATGTGGTTGCCGGCCGGCACGATCCATTTTATTATACTGAGTGATATTGAATGGTTAATAAACATTTCTTGCAACTGATAAAAAAAATATTATAATATACCTACCGGTAGGTAAAGTAATTGTTGACATAAAGAAAAGATTCAATTAAACCGTATTTTTCCACGCTTGTGGGGCTGGGCACTAACATCAAGATGGTGCAACAACGGAAACTGTCATTATGACACAAAGGGATGACATCAACGGTCTGGAACCCAATGCCAGACAACGCCTATTGGAAACGGCCACCGAGCTGTTTGCGGACAAGGGCTATGCCGGCACTTCGGTAAGGGAAATTGTGGAGCGGGCCGGGGTCAGCAAACCGGTATTGTACTATTATTTTAAAAGTAAAGAGGGGCTTTTTTATGCCATTCTGGAATGGGCCGCCGATGTCCAGCAGGCCATATTGAACGAAATTTTTACCACTTCCGGCACGGTACTGGACCGGTTTATTTATTTCTATCGCCGGATCTTGGAAGGCGTCGAGGAATATCGGCACCTGTATAAAATGATCCACGGGCTTATTTACGGGCCACCCCAGGGAGCCCCCGAATATGATTTTCCCAAATATCAGCGCCACATGTTCGACGCCGTCAAGCGTATCTATACCAACGGTTTGGCAGCGGGAGAAGTCCAACCAGCCGATGGGGATGAAGTTGCGTTTCTGGTGCTCAGCCTGATTGATTTCAGCTTAAACATGAATCAGGTGCTGCCTGAGCTGGCAGACCCGCAACGCCCCGAGCGGTTGCTGCGGCTGGCCTTTCAAGGATTAAGCCAGGGAGAGAAGCGTTAAATGAAAGCCACATTTTCTATTTTAAAAATTGCAATGACCGTTCTGACGTCAGCCATATTGTTGGCAGGCTGCCAGGATCAGGAAAGTATGGCCGTTGCCGAGAGCACATCGCCGGGCCCCCCGGCAATTCCGGTTTCGGTGACGGTCATCGAACCGGTTGCCATGCAAGATGTCATATTTTTACCCGGTGAAACCGAAGCTTTCGAAGACGTCAAGGTGGCGGCCAACACCGCCGGCCGTGTTGATTGGATCGGTCCCCGCGAAGGGCAGCAGGTCAACAAGGGGGACCTGCTGGCTAAAATTGATGTGTCGGCCCTTAAGGCGGCCCTGGACCGGGCCGAGGCGGCCTACAAACTGGCGGACGATCTTTACCAGCGGCGTCTGCGGCTCTACGAGCACAAGATTATTGCCAAGGAAGAGCTTGATCAAAGTGAAACCCAGCGCGCGCTGGCCCTGGCCGATTTGACGCAAATCAAGGTCCAGTATAATCACGGTTTTCCCAAGTCCCCCATAACCGGCATCATGAACCACCTCTATGTGGAGGAGGGCGAATACGCGGATGTCGGCAAGCCCCTGGCCGAGATTGTCAACATCGATAAAATCAAAATCAACGTCCAGGTGCCGGAGCTCGATGTGCGCTTTGTCAAAATCGGCCAGCAAACACCGCTTAAAATCGATGCCTTTCCGGACCGCACCCTGATGGGAACCATTGATTTTGTCTCGTTTAAGGCTGATCCCGCCACCAAAACCTTTCTGGTAAGATCTGTTATCGACAATCCCGGCCATGACATCCGTCCGGGCATGATCGGCCGGGTGGCCTTTGTGCGCCGGGTGATTGCCGATGCCGTCGCCGTCCCTATTTTTACCTTGATTGACAGGGGCGGCGAGCGAATCGTATTTGTCGAAAAAGACGGCGTTGCCGAATCGCGCTCCATTTCCATCGGGGTGATCGAAGGTGACCGCGTGCAGATTACCAGCGGGCTGAACCCCGGTGATCACCTGATCGTCAAAGGGCACACCGAAGTCGAAGACGGGATGAAAGTGATTGTGAAATGATTGTCAATCAGGCGGCGCTCAAACGACAGGCAACGGTTCTGGCACTGCTGGTAATCATCGTCATTGCCGGCCTTTACAGCTATCTCACCCTGCCCCGGGAATCTTTTCCGGACATTACCATTCCCTACGTGTTTGTCACCACCACCTATGAAGGGGTTGCGCCCCAGGACATGGAGAAGCTGATTACCATCCCCATCGAGCGCAAACTCAAGGGGATCGATAATGTCGAAGAAATTCGTTCCACATCGGCCGAAGGCCTTTCCACGGTGGCCATAAAGTTTTTGCCCAAGGTCGATCTGGACGACGCCGTGCAGAAAGTCAGAGACAAGGTGGATCAGGCCCAAAACGACCTGCCGGCCGACCTGCCCGATGAGCCCGTCATTCAGGAGGTCAACTTTTCGGATATGCCGGTCATCCGGGTCGTCCTGTCGGGGCCCTTCAGCCTGCGCCGGCTGCAGAGTCTGGCTGAAGATTTACAGGACCAGATCGAGTCCATCACCGGTGTCCTGGAAGCGCGCATCAGCGGCGGGCTGGAGCGCGAAATCCACGTTGAGTTCGATCTGGATCGGGTCGGAGCCTATAACGTCCCGTTTTCCAGCATCATCAGCTCGGTGACCCGGGGCAACGTCAACATGCCTGGCGGCAGCATGGATATCGGGGAAGGCAAGTATCTGGTGCGGGTCCCGGAGGACTTCAAACACCCTTCCGAAATCTTTTCCATCGTGGCGTTTGTGCGCGACGGCAAGCCGGTCTACCTGCGTGACATTGCGACCATCAAAGATTCCCACAAGGATGCCTTAACCCGCAGCCGGATCAACGGCGTCAAGAGTGTCACCATTGCCGTGTCCAAACGCAGCGGTGAGAACATCGTGCGGGTGACCGACGAAGTCAAGCGCATCGTCGCCGAAATGCGGCCCCATCTGCCCCAGACCCTGACAATCGACCTGACGGCCGATATGTCCAACGACGTGCGGCTGATGGTGGCCGATCTGGAAAACAATATCATTTCCGGGCTGCTGCTGGTGCTGACCGTCATTTTTCTTTTCATCGGCGGGCAGTCAGCCGTTTTTGTCGCCATGGCCATACCCTACTCCATGTTCATCACCTTTGCCCTGCTGACCGGATTTAACGTGACGCTGAACATGGTGGTGCTCTTTTCATTGATCCTGGCCCTGGGCATGCTGGTCGACAATGGTATCGTCATTGTGGAAAATATCTACCGGCACATGCAGCAGGGGAAATCCCGCCAGGAAGCCGCCCGTGTCGGTGCCGACCAGGTGGCCTGGCCGGTGATCACCTCCACCCTGACAACCCTGGGGGCCTTTTCACCGATGATGTTCTGGCCGGGCATTATGGGTGAGTTCATGGGGTATCTGCCCATGACGCTGATCATGGCCCTGAGCGCCTCGCTGTTTGTGGCCCTGGTCATCAATCCGGTTCTTTCCGCCCGCTATCAGAGGGTCAAGATGGTCAATCCCGGGCAAAAAAATCCGTCTGCCAGAGAGCCTTTTTTAAAGCGGATTTACCTGGTGGTGCTGACATGGTGTCTGCGCCATCGCTGGGTGGTGGTTCTGACCAGCACCCTGCTGCTGGTCGCAGCGACGGTGAGCTTCGGCCTGTTCGGCAAGGGGACCGAATTTTTTCCGGAAACCGAGCCCAGGCGTGCCTACGTCAACATCAAGGCACCGGAAGGCACCAATTTGAACACCTCCGACAAACTGGTGGCCGAAGTCGAAAAAATCGTTTCTGAATATGAGGACATCCGTTATGTGATCGCCAATATCGGGGCGCTGGGCGGTGACCCCTTTTCCCAGGGCGGAACCGGTACCCACATCAGCCGGGTGGTGCTGGATTTCAAGGATTTCCACGACCGCTCCCGGCCTTCCTCTGAAATCGTCGCTGAAGTGCGGCAGCGGATTCTGGCAGCCCTTAAGGGCGCCGAGGTCCAGGTCGAGAAAGAAGAAGAAGGACCCCCTACCGGCAAGCCCATCAACATCGAAATATCCGGCGAAAATATTCTGACCCTGGGCGAACTGGCCGCCCGGGTGCGCAAAGAAATCAGAGATATCCCCGGCCTGGTGGATTTGAAGGACAATTTCGTCAAAGGCAAGCCGGAAATCCGGGTCCGGGTGGACAAGGAAAAGGCCGCGTTGCTGGGCCTGGATACCTACACGATTGCTTACACGGTCAAAGCGGCCATCAACGGGGTCAAGGCCGGGGTCTACCGCGAGGGCAAAAATGAATATGACATTATTGCCCGGCTGCCCGAGCGCGATCGTCAATCGATTGAAAACCTCAAGCGGATCACCGTGTCCGGCCCCGGGGGCGAGGCCATCCCCCTGACCAGCCTGGCGGAAATATCGCTGGGCAGCGGTATCGGCGCCATCATGCGGCTGGACCAGAAGCGCGTGGTAACCATTTCAGGCGACGTTTCCGGCCGCCTGGCCAACGACGTCATCAAGGACATCGACCAGCGGCTTCAACAGAACCTGTCCTGGCCCCGGGGCTATCAATACCGTTTCAGCGGCGAGCAGGAAGAGCAGGCCAAAGCCCAGGCGTTTCTCAGCAAGGCGTTCTTTGCCTGTATTGCCATCATCCTGCTGATCCTGCTGACCCAGTTCAATTCGTTTATCACCCCGCTGATTATATTGTCGTCGGTGATCCTGTCGCTGAACGGGGTGTTCGTCGGGCTGCTGGTGACCGGCACCGCCTTCGGCATCATCATGACCGGTATCGGCGTCATCAGCCTGGCCGGGGTGGTGGTCAACAATGCCATTGTCCTCATCGATTATTACAACCAGCAGCTGGCCAAAGGAATGACCGGTCTGGATGCCCTGCTGCGGGCCGGTGCGGTGCGTTTTCGCCCGGTGATGCTGACTGCCATCACCACCATATTGGGGCTGTTGCCCATGGCCACCGGCATCAGTTTTGATTTTCGCAAGCTGGCCTGGGATATCGGTGGTGAGTCATCCCAGTGGTGGGGCCCCATGGCCGTGGCGGTAATCTTCGGGCTGGGGTTTGCCACCTTGCTGACATTGATCGTCGTGCCGGTTCTCTGCTCGTTGGCGCACAGTTTGAAAAACCATGAAGGCAGGCCCGCCAGAAGCTGAGCTTTACAAAATTCATGCCTATTTGGCATTCTGTGCGGACGGTGGTTCGACAGGCCGTTCGACAAGCTCACGGTCCTGAGCAAGGTCGAAGGTGAATCCATTCTTTTTTCAGAGAATTGCGGTGCTGGATGCCGGATCAAGTCCGGCATGACGGACAGAAGTCGATTATTCACGGAGCGGTTTTTTTAAAAAAGCTTTCCACCCCTCTATAAATTTTTAATTTATTTGTGGAGTTGTACAATTTGCAAACGAAAATCTAGCCTTCAGGCGGCCAGAGACTGGTCCTCTTCGCGGTCTTCCTGGCCTAACTCAATTTCGACGCGACGGTTCTTTCTACGGCCTTCAAGGGTAGCATTGGATTCGATGGGGTTTTCCGGGCCCAGCCCATGGACCTGTATTTTCGAGGCCGGCACGCCCCCCTGCACCAGATAGGCTTTGACACGGTTGGCACGTTCGGCTGACAGCATGACATTGTATAACCTGTCGCCATAAGAATCCGTATAGCCCGTAACCCGTATGGTTGTGATCGGATGATCGGCGACCACATCAATGATGCGGTTGAGCGTGTCGATGGTCTCTTGCGGGAGCCGGTTTGAATTGTGTTTGAAAAACACGATGAACTTTTGATCTTCAAGCGGCAACGGTTCGTGCAGCGGGGATTCACTCCCTAAATTTGCAGACGGTTCGTTTTCACCGGTGGTCGGTTCAGCGCCGGATAGTTCCCCGATAACCGGCGACCGTTTGGCGGGAGCAACCATGTCGATGATTTTCCTAGCGGCCGGTACCTGCCGCAACCCTTCTTTATAAACGGCCGCCGCGTTGCCGGCTGCCATCGTGTGCGGGCTGGTGGCAACACCGTTGCGAAGCAGATAGCCGACACCGCCAAGTAAGCCGATCATAAAAACAATACCGGCCGCGATAGCGAACATGCGCCTGTGTTGATCGCGTTTTTGCAGCGCCAATTCGCGCTTGATAAAATCGAGATCGTGATAAACCGGCGTTTTTTTGCCGGCAGAGATGTTGCCGAAATCCGCCTCGGTTTCCAGGACCCGGCTGCCGACGGCAATTTTCAGGTTCGCAGCCTTCTGGGTCCGGAAATTTTTTTCGGGCATCAAGTCTACCGCGTTATCCGGAGCAGCCGGAACGGCTACATCTCCCAGGGCAACCTCCAGTTCCCGGGCGCATTCGTCCACCATGCCGGCGGTTATGGCGGTTTGCCCGCTGCTGTAGCCGGTCATCAAGGCCCGGTCACAGATGATGTTGATCAGCCGCGGGTAGCCTCTGGAATATTGATAGACCTTTTGAATGGCATCGAGCTTGAAAATTTGCCGGACGGCACCGGCCACCAATAGACGGTGGCGAACATACTCTTCGACTTCTTCCGCTGACAGGGGACTGATTTGATAATTGGCGGTAATTCTTTGCCGGGTGGACCGGTTGGCTTCCTGCATCAGGATGGCCGCAAACTCGTTCTGGCCCACGAAAAAAATGTTGAGCAGCATAAGCCCGCTGAAATCGATATTGCCCAGAAGGCGTATTTCGTCCAATAATTCGTTGTTGAGCCGTTGCGCTTCATCGATGATCAGCACGACCTTGCGATAGTCCGCGAAGGCCTTCAGTAAGAATTTCTTAAATTCGATCAGAAATTCCCCTTTGGACGTAAAGGTTTGCCCCATGCGGAGTTCGCTGGCCATAAAGTTGAAAAAATCCAGTTTGCCCATATCCGGATCCGGGATCGTCACCACGATCGTCGCCAAATCGATGGATTGGATAAGATACTGGATCAAAGCGGTTTTGCCGGTGCCGACATCGCCGGTTAAAACCAGAAATCCCTTGTCGTCTATGATGCCGTACTTCAGGTGGGCCAGGGCCTCTTTATGCTTTTCACTCATCCACAGAAAGGATGGATCGGGGCTGATGTCAAACGGCTTGCGGTCCAAACCAAAATGATTTAAATACATTTTTATACCACTCCTTGGGGTGATGGCCGAAAATCGGTTGTGCCAAGTATCTTGCAAAAATCGTGCTCGGATTAGGTTTTAAATATAAACATTAATTACAATATGTTGTATATAGGGATGGGCGCCGGGATGGCATTTTTCTCCCATTTTTGGGAAATAATGTTCCTAATTTCTTGGGTTTTTCCGTGAAGAACAATAACATCATAAAAATCCTATCGGTTTCGGATACGGTTGAGCCCGGATTGCAGGAGCCGTCAGGCTCCCGGCAGCTAGGGGATATTGACCTGATTATTTCCTGCGGCGATCTTCCGCCGGAATACCTGTCCTCCCTGATCGATGCGATGAAAGCCCCCCTCTACTATGTCGGCGGCAATCACGATATCCGCTATCAAGCGAGCCCGCCGCAAGGAGGATTCAATCTGCACGGTCGGCTCATATCCTTTGGGGATATTAATATCCTAGGGTTGGAAGGCTCGCATTGGTACAATGGGGGACCGTATCAGTACACCGAGGCTCACATGCGGGCCCTCATCCGCCGTTTGCGTCCCAGACTCTGGTGGCGGGGCGGGGTCGACGTGGTTGTCACCCACGCCCCGCCCCGGCATATTCATGATGCGGAAGATCCCTGTCACAGAGGATTTGAGTGCTATCACCGGTTGATTCAAAAATATCAACCGCGCTATTTTATCCACGGTCACATCCACCGGACATTTAACGACCCGGCTGACCGGATAACGGTGGTCGGCCAGACCAAAGTGGTGAACACCTATGGGTACAACATCCTGGAAATCGAAAATTAGCGCGCTGCTGAAGCGGCCCGAAGACCATAAACCCGCGGCCGCTGAAAAGTCGGAAGTCAAACGCTTTAAAGATCAGCAGGCCACGGAAGGCGCCTATGACTCGCATGACCGGGGGACCAGATATGTGGCCTTGGATCGGATTACGGGCAGCGTCGGCCGCTATAAAGATTTTGACAGCCAGTTCAGGTTGCGGCAGCGCGCCTCCTCGGAGCGGCTGAAATGGATCCGGGATGCCATGCGCCAGGGCCGCAATCTCGGACCGGTAAAGCTTTACCAGATTAAAAACGAGTTTTATGTCCTGGACGGCAATCATCGGATAGCGGCGGCCAAGGAACTTCACCAGGATGAGATCCTGGCCCACATTGTCGAACTGGTGCCCACCGATAACTCCCTGCAAAGCATTTTGTACCGCGAACGCGCCGAATTTGCCGATCGCACCAAGCTGCCGGTTGAAATTAATCTTACCGAGGTCAGCCAGTATGCCCACCTGCTGGATCAAATATCAGAGCACCAGGCGTTTTTGCAGCAGACCGACGGCCAAACGATGGCCTTCGAGGATGCGGCGCTGGACTGGTATAAAACTATTTTTCGGCCCCTTTGCAGCATCATTAAAAACGGGCGTCTGGGTGAGTCCTTTCCCGAACGAACCGTTGCCGATCTGTATGCCTATATGACCCTTCACCAGTGGAAGGAGGGCCGCCAGCGCCATTACGGCATCGGGATCGGCAAAATTATTCAAAACGACATGGAGGCGTTTCGAAAAAAAATGGAAGAGCTAAAAGACTACGAATATCCGGAGATGAAACGCGGCATTACCGTTTTCATCCTGATGAACGTACAGGCCAAAAAAGAGATCAAACTGATGGAAAGAATTTACGAACTGGAGCCGGTCCGCGAAATCCATTCGGTGCACGGCGACGTGGACCTGCTGATAAAAGTCGAGCTGACCCGCGACCTGCTCAGCTCGGACGCCGAGATCATCTCCCAGTTCGTGCATGAACAAATCCGTCAGCTGCCCGGCGTCAGCAGCACCACAACGCTGATCCCGGGGATTTCAAAAAT
>JAFDCJ010000217.1 GCA_019312835.1 Deltaproteobacteria bacterium | reverse complement strand
GGCGAAATCTTTGCTTCACGAAGAAAAACTCACTGAGCTTTAATTCAAGTGCGCCGATTTCTGACCTTTATTTTTGCTAGATTTCGTGCCTCGGGAATAAATCAATGGGTGCGGTTGTAACTGGATGCCAGTCCCGCCATGGCGGCATTTGAAAACAACCAATCAAATTTAATGAAGAGAATTTTGGTTTTATTTATATTGATTTTATAAATTATCGGGTTATTATTAAACTATGATAAAAAGAAAACTTTTCAATGAATTGGTGGACCACCTGCCGAAAAAGGAAATGAGTCTTATCATCGGGCCCCGGCAATCCGGCAAGACGACCCTGATGGAGATGCTGAAGGCCCATCTGGACAAAAACGGCGAGCGGACACTTTTTCTAAATCTCGATGTCGAATGGGACAGACCTCATTTTGAATCTCAGGCGGCGCTTATCAAAAAAATCGAGTTGGAACTGGGTCACCGACAGCTCGGTTATGTTTTTATCGACGAAATTCAGCGCAAAGCGGATGCCGGCCTTTTTTTGAAGGGCCTCTTTGACCTTAAACTGCCATATAAATTCATCCTCTCCGGCTCCGGCAGCCTGGAACTAAAACAAAAGATCCACGAGTCACTGGTCGGCCGCAAACGACTCTTTGAGTTACCCACCATTACTTTCGAGGAATTTATCAACCACCGCACGGATTACCGGTATGAACACAACCTTGCCGATTTTTTGGCAATCGAAAAAGACAGGGCGCAGCAGCTGTTGTCTGAATATATGAACTTCGGTGGATATCCCCGGATTGTCATGGCGGCCGAAGAACGTGAAAAACGTCAACTCATCGATGAAATCTTCCGCAGTGTGCTTGAAAAGGATATTGTCTATCTCCTCAAATTAGACAAGCCTGAGGTTTTTAGCGCTCTGATCAAGATTCTGGCAGGACAGGTCGGGCAGTTGGTGAACTATTCTGAAATGGCATCGACATTGAATGTCTCGTTTGCAACCGTTAAAAAGTATCTATGGTACGCCCGGAAGATATTTTTAGTAGAACTCATCACACCCTATGCGCGCAATGTCAGAAAAGAAATCAGCAAATCACCGGTGCCCTATTTTTGGGATCTGGGCTTGAGAAACTACTCCCTGGGTCTTTTTGGACACCTTGAAAGCCCTGCGGAAAAAGGCTTTGTTTTTGAAAACCTGGTTTTCTTGATGTTAAAAGAAAAACTCAGGCTCACAGCTGCCCGGTTGAATTACTGGCGCACAACCGATAAGGCCGAGGTGGATTTTGTGATCGAAGCCGGCAAAGAGCTCATCCCCGTGGAAGTTAAATATAAACATCTCAGAGACGATAAGGTTCCGGTATCCTTACGCAGCTTCATTAACAAGTACAATCCTAGATACGCTTATATCGTTAATCTCGATTTGAACAAAACCCTTAGAATAAATAAGACAACCCTTGTTTTTATGCCTTTTCATGAATTTAGCCGGCAAACCGCAATTTTATAATCCCGGTTAAAGGATCCCAACGTTCTTCGCTTGCTCAACTGCCTTGCGGCGTTTTACCTGACAGCTACGGAAATTTTTTTCTCTCAGATTTTTACCAGAGCCTCGGAGAACATGGCTGTTACCCAAAAAATGCATCCCCGTTTTTCATTTCTTCTCTTGCGAAATAAACCTGCCGACTTCCGCATTCCGCTTTCCGGCCTCATCATTTAACGAATTCCCCGTCCTTAAACTCCCCCTCCACCGTTTTCCCATCGGAATCGGTCATAATGCCGTGGCCGGTTCTGGTGCCCTCCTGGAAATCTCCCACGTACTTGCGGCCGTCCGGCCAGGTCATGGTTCCCCTGCCATGGCGCTGGCCGCTTTTAAATTCCCCGACATATTTCCTGCCGTCGGGGAAGGTCAGCGTTCCTCGCCCGTTTCTTTCGCGAAATTCCCACTGCCCTTCATAAATGGTCCCGTCCGGCGCGGTATATGTTCCTTCGCGGATCTCGTTGGCCACCCACACCCCGACGATTTTGCGCCCGCCCGGCATCAGCATCACCCCCTTGCCGTGCCGGACACCGTCTTTGAACTCCCCGGTGAATTTGTGGCCGGTGGAATAGTGCATGGTGCCTTGACCGTTTACACAATCGCCCTCGACACATTCATCACCCCATGCAACCACCGGCACCAATAAGATTAGCAACAAGAAAAAAATCAACGTTGTTTTCATTTTTCTTCCTTTCTTAAAGCGCTATGAACAGAATGGATTGCTGGAATAATGGAATAGTGGAAGGGTGGGTTAGGAGATATTGGGATAAGGCTGATCAATGCATTGATCATATATCAAAATATCGACAACATCCTTACTTAAAACCAATATTCCAGTATTCCAACATTCCAATATTCCACAATGTAAGCAAACGTCTTATCACCACACAGGTATCGTTACATTCCAATGTGAAAAATCGAGGTTAAAACTCACCTGGATTTGCGGGAAACATACATGCCCACCAACCAGGCCACCAGCACCACCAGATATATCTGGCCGATGAGTGCTTCCAGCAGAACCAGGGCACTGGCTTTGTTTGTTAAAGGGGTGATATCACCGTATCCCAGGGTGGTGATGGTGACGAAGGTGAAATACTCGAATCGCATATTCTCGGATCTGACCCCTTTGTCCGGAAAAGTAAAGGATCCGGGAATCAGCAATTCCAGCATCATATAGAGAAACCCCCACATCAGTGCAATGAGCAAATAAGCAACCACCGCCGCGAAAATCGTCTCTTTGGTAACTTCAGTTGATCGGGCGATAATCTGCAAAATGATCACCACCGCATATCCGAAAAAAAGCGCCCCAAAAATTCTGGTTAAGAGACTAATTTGGGTGTAATGATAAAAATAGTAAGACCAGGTGGATGCGACCAGCGGCAGCACTAAAATAGAGGCAACAATCACGTGGGTGCGTTTGGACTTGATCGCGAAAATGATGGCGAAAAAAATGACGGTCAGAAAGACGTCCATCAGTATCCGGGTCTCGATAAAATCATCCAGGAAGGGCGTCAGGACAATCGTCAGCAGAATCAAAACCAGCAAAATAAAAAACCGTCTTTGATAAAGCGCCTGTAAAAGGTTGTCGAAGGTTGCTTTAACCATGGCCGGATAAGCCTCCCTAGACGCAGGTGGTCACGCAGGTCATCTCACAAAAAATCCGCATTAAATATACAGGGATTTTAAATGAAGGCAAGTAATTTCCACCCCGTCAGACACCTCTTTCGAGATGGCGTATCCTTGCCTGCAACGTCTCTATTACCTCTTCGGGGGTTTGATTTTTCAGAATCCAGTGAAATTGCGCCCGGTAGTTGGCAACGGCGTTAATGCCCAGCGCCGTGAGGTCGTAGACCTTCCAGGTGCCGTCGCTTTTTTTCATGCGGAGTTCAACCGGGACTTCCACATTTTTCCAAAGGACCTTGATCTCTGCCAGCGCCCGGGATTCGCTGATTAATTTCTGGCCCACATAGAGGACTTTTTCGCCGTTGTAGCGTCTCTGCAACCGGCTCAGATAAAATTTACCCAGAAATTCGGCGAACGCCAGACTGAAGGTATCGCGTTGCTCGGGGGTAAACTTTTTCCAGTGGGACGCCAGCACCCGCCGGGAAAACTCACGGAAATCAAAAATCTGCTGCATGACTTCCCATAGTTTCTGCTGCTGGATTTTTTTCCTAGAAGCATCTTTAAAGCGGGAGTCCTCCAGGATTTGAATGCCCTTCTCAACCCCGGCCCGCAGGTCATCCAGCGGCTGTTGGGCATGCGACAGCAATGGGGCCACCATCATAATATAAAGAAAAATGTAGGCAAATATCCGCATATTCAGGCAACTGGTAAAAATTCGTTAAGGTGTAAATTTGAATGTTTCAATAATATAGTGTCCCGGAGTCTAATAGTCAAAGGGTTCAATTGCGGATTGGCCGATAGGAGTGAATCGCGGCTGGAAGCCGCTCCCACGAGGAGTGATTTTCGTCGCTATCAATCATTTAAATCGACCGAATTCATTCCTGCGATGTTCGATGTTGGACGTTCGATGTTCGATGTTCATTTATTTTTTTGCCAACCAAGCTGAAACCCCTAATAGCCAGATCCTTGACTGATAATGGTTACCCAATAAAAAAGGCTGCCGAGATTCCCCCAGCAGCCTCTTGATGTTAAAGATTAATTGTTATGAACTATGCGCTAGCTTCTCCCGTCTCCCCGCCTTCCCCGGTCTTGCAGACCAGGGTCGGATCGGCCATCAGGGCCAGCTCTTCATAGCGTTTGTCAAACTGCTCGATGAGCAGGGCGTGCAGTCTCTCCGCTTCCTCCGGGTAAGTCCGCTTAAGCGAGGCGTAGCGGATCTCGCCTTCCATAAATTTTTTCAGGCTTCCGTCCGGCTTTTTGGAATCCAGCTGGAAGGGGTTTTTGCCTTCGGCCTTCAGCCTTGGATCGTAGCGGTACAGGGGCCAGTATCCGGATTGGACGGCCAGTTTGGATTCTTCCTGGGATTTGCCCATGCCCGCCATGATGCCCTGGTTGATGCAGGGAGAATAAGCGATGATGACCGATGGCCCATCGTAGCTTTCGGCTTCGACCAGGGCCTTGATGAGCTGGTTCTTGTTGGCGCCCATGGCAACGCTGGCCACGTAAATATAGCCATAGCTCATCGATATGCGGCCCATGTCCTTTTTGGGAGTCTTCTTACCGGAAGCCGCAAACCGGGCCACCGAACCGGTCGGCGTGGCCTTGGAGGACTGACCGCCGGTGTTGGAGTAAACTTCGGTGTCCATGATCAGCATGTTGATGTCCTCGCCGGTGGCCAGAACGTGGTCGACCCCGCCGTAGCCGATGTCATAGGCCGCCCCGTCCCCGGCAAAAATCCAGAAAGACTTTTTGGTGAACAGTTTGGACATGGCGGCAATCTGGTCCAGCAGGGCGTTGCCCTTTTGAGCGGGCAGCAGCGCTTTCAATTGATCGCCGTATTGGCGCGATCCGTCCGGATCTTTCATGTTGTCCAGCCAGCCGGACATGGCCGCTTTGATATCACCGGGAATGTCCGTTTCGATGGCCTCACGCATCAGATCGGCCAGTTTGTTGCGCTGCTGGAAGATACCCAGCAGCATCCCATAGGTAAATTCAGCCGAATCCTCAAACAGGGAGTTGCCCCAGGTGGGGCCAAAACCATCCTTGTTGACACAGTAGGGAATGGCCGGCGCCGAACCGCCCCAGATGGAGCTGCAGCCGGTGGCATTGCCGATGAGCATGCGCTCGCCGAAAAGCTGGGTGATCAGCTTGGCATAGGGGGTCTCGCCGCAACCGGCACAGGCGCCGGAGAATTCGAGCAGCGGCTGGCAGAACTGGCTGCCCTTGACCGATGTCCGGCTGGTCAGGTTGTCGCGCACCGGCAGTGTCTCGAAGTACTCCCAGAGCGGGACCTGCAGCGGCGTCTGAGTCTCAAGGGGCTTCATGACCAGCGCCTTCTTTTTGGACGGGCAGATGTCAGCACAGTTGCCGCACCCGTAGCAGTCCAGGGTGTCCACCTGGACGCGGAAGAGGTATTCCTTCAGATCTTTGCCGACCGCTTTTTTGGCTTCAAAGCCCTCGGGAGCATTTTGCAATTCCTCCTCGGTCAGCAATACGGGGCGAATGGCGGCATGGGGGCATACCATGGCGCACTGGTTGCACTGGATGCAATTGTCCATGATCCATTCGGGCACATTGATGGCCACCCCCCGTTTTTCGTACTGGGTGGTGGACACCGGAAAAATGCCGTCCGGGGTAAAAGCGGATACCGGCAGCTTGTCGCCCTGTTGTTCGAGCATGGGACGCATGACATTTTTGACAAAATCCGGTTCTTCCCTGCCGGCCCTTGCCTGCCCGGTCGCTTCAGCCCAGGATGCCGGATAGTCGATTTCAATCAGGTTTTCAAGGGTTTTGTCCACGGCGGCAAAATTCATGTCGACAATCTTCTGGCTTTTTTTGCCGAACAATGTCTGGATCTGATCCTTCAGATACCCCAGGGCCTCATCCACCGGAATGACATTGGCCAGCTTGAAAAAGGCGGTCTGCATAATCATGTTAATCCGCCCGCCGAGACCGACTTCGCCCGCAATTTTGACCGCGTCGATGTTGTAGAATTTGAGCTTCTTTTTGGCAATGGTGCTGCGCAGGCCGGCCGGAATCTTTTCTTCCATCTCTTCCAGGGTCCAGGGGGAATTGAGAACGAAGATCCCGCCTTCCTTGATGCCCTCCAGCAGATCGTAGACTTCCACGTAACTGTCTTTGTGGCAGGCAATGTAATCGGCGGTATCGATCAGATAGGTCGACTGGATCGGTTTGTTGCCGAACCTGAGATGGGAAATGGTAATGCCGCCGGATTTCTTGGAATCATAGGCAAAATAGGCCTGGGCATACATGTCGGTGTTGTCGCCGATAATTTTAATGGCGCTTTTATTGGCGCCCACCGTACCGTCGGCACCCAGACCCCAGAACTTGCATTGCACGGTGCCTTCAGGGGTGACATCGATGCTGTCGCCGACCTCCAGTGAGGTGCCGGTCACGTCATCGACAATGCCCACCGTGAAATGGTTCTTCGGACTGTCGGTTTTCATGTTGTCGAAAACCGCCATGGCCATGGCCGGATTAAATTCCTTGGAACCCAGACCATAGCGCCCATTGAGAAGTTTGGGCGTTTGCGCTTTTTCCATGTAAGCCGTGCAAACATCCTGATAAAGCGGCTCACCCAGTGACCCCGGCTCCTTGGTGCGGTCCAGGACCGTAATTGTCTTGGCCGTCTGGGGAATGGCCGCAAAAAGGTGTTCGGCAGAAAAAGGTCGAAACAGACGCACCTTGACCAATCCCACCTTTTCGCCCCGGCCTCTGAGGTAGTCGATAATCTCATCAAAGGTTTCGCAGGAGGATCCCATGGAGACGACAATATTCTCGGCATCCGGATCACCCACATAGTCAAACAGCCGATAGTTGCGGCCGGTTAAGTCACCCACCTTTTGCATATATTCGTCGACGATGCCGGGAACTTTCAGATAATAAGGATTGGCGGCTTCCCGTCCCTGGAAATAGATGTCCGGATTCTGGGCCGTTCCCCGCAGTTCGGGCCTTTCGGGATTCGCGCCCCGGGCGCGAAATTTGGCAATGGCATCCCAATCGGCCACTTTAGCCATGTCCGCGTAATCGATGACAGCGATTTTCTGGATTTCATGGGAGGTCCGGAATCCATCGAAAAAATGAACAAACGGAATGCTGGACTTGATGGCGGATAAATGGGCCACCAGTCCCAGGTCCATGACTTCCTGCACCGAAGACGCCGCCAGCATAGAAAATCCGGTCTGGCGCACGGCCATCACGTCCTGATGATCGCCGAAAATTGACAGGGCATGGGCGGCGATGGCCCGGGCCGAGACATGCAGCACGCCGGGCAGCAGCTCCCCAGACATTTTATACATATTGGGGATCATCAGCAATAAGCCCTGGGAGGCTGTAAATGTCGAGGTCAGTGCCCCGGCCGCCAGTGATCCGTGAACCGAGGCGGCGGCACCGGCTTCCGATTGGAGCTGACGGACGGTCAAAGTCTGTCCGAATATGTTTTTCCGCCCTTCGGCAGCCCACTCATCCGCGATTTCCCCCATGGGGGAGGAGGGAGTGATCGGATACAGGGTGCACATATCACTCATGGCATATCCGACATGAGCAGCTGCTGTGTTTCCATCCATGGTTTTAAATTTTGTTGCCATAAAATTACTCCTTGTCATTTAATTTAGATCGCTATAATAAATTTTCAAAAAAATCATTGCCCTTGTCATCCACGATGATAAAGGCCGGAAAATCTTTGACTGTGATCAAATAGATCGCCTCCATGCCCAACTCCGGGTATTCGATCAGCTCAACGCCGGTGATGCAGTCCCGGCCGAGCCTGGCCGCCGGGCCGCCGATGGAACCCAGATAAAACCCGCCGTAGGTCTTGCACGAATTCGTGACCAGTTTGGACCGGTTGCCCTTGGCCAGCATAATCATGGAGCCGCCGCGAGCCTGCAAAATGGGCACATACGGATCCATTCGGCCTGCGGTCGTCGGGCCGAATGATCCTGACGGATGGCCGTCCGGGGTTTTGGCCGGACCGGCGTAATAAATAATATGGTTTTTCATATAATCCGGTAAGGTGTCGCCGCTGTCGAGGCGTTCCTTTATTTTGGCGTGGGCAATATCCCGGGCGACTACAATTTTACCGGACAGCAACAGGGGGGTTGCCACCGGATACTGACTCAGCTGCTGCCGGATGGCGCCCATCGGTCGGTTTAAATCAACGCGCACGGCGTTGTCGGAAGATACTTGTGTCTGCGGCAGGTAGCGGGCCGGATCGGTTTCAAGCTTTTCCAAGAAAATGCCATCCCGTGTAATTTTGGCCTTGATGTTGCGGTCGGCGCTGCAGCTGACCCCCAGCCCAATGGGACAGGATGCGCCATGGCGCGGCAGGCGAATCACTCGGGTGTCCAGGCAAAAATATTTACCGCCGAATTGGGCCCCGATGCCAAGTTCACGTGATATCTGATGGATCTCGTCTTCAAGCTGCAAATCACGGAAGGCATGACCGGCTTCACTGCCACGGGTGGGCAGATCATCCAGGTATTTGGCGGTGGCCAATTTTACGGTTTTCAGGTTCAATTCCGCCGAAGTTCCGCCGATCACAAACGCCAGGTGGTAGGGTGGACAGGCCGCCGTCCCCAGCGATTTCATCTTCTCCCTCATAAACGCCGTCAGGTTGCCCGGGGTTAAAACGGCCTTGGTTTCCTGGAACAGATAGGTCTTGTTGGCCGACCCGCCGCCTTTGGCGATGAACAAAAACCGGTATGCATCGCCCGCAGTGGCATATAATTCAATCTGGGCGGGCAGGTTGCTCGCGGTATTGATCTCCTCATACATGTTTAAAGCCGCATTCTGGGAATAACGCAGATTGCCCCTGGTGTAGGCGTTAAATACACCCTGTGAAAGCGCCGCTTCATCCAGGCCCTCGGTCCAGACCTGCTGCCCCTTTTTGCCGATAACAATGGCCGTGCCGGTGTCCTGGCACATCGGGAAAATACCCTCGGCCGAAATGACCGCGTTTTTGAGCATTTCGAGGGCCACGTAGCGGTCGTTGACAGAACTTTCCGGGTCATCAAAGATGGCGGCCAGCTGATTCAGATGAGCGGCCCGCAGCAGGTGGGAGACGTCGGTGAAGGCTTGCTCTGCTAAATATGTCAGCGCTTGCGCAGATACTTTCAACACCCCGGCACCATCGAAAGTCGCGGTGGCGACATGGTCTGCCGTCAACAGGCGGTATTCAGTGAAATCCTCTGTCAGCGGAAACATCTCCTGGTATTTGAAATCAGCCATTTACGCTCTCTTTATGAACCCGGAGCCAACGATCACCCGCAAAGCGGGCGGCTTGGAATTCCCCGCGCTTATGGGCGGGGGAAGCCAGCAGCAAATCCGTGCTTTAAACGTTGCGGTTGTCACCCGCCTCAGGCGGATTGAAAAACAACCAAATTTAATGCAATTGTCGCCAAACGATCCGTTTTGGGACCGCTTACCATTCAACTATTTGAAACAGCGTTCCACATTGCGGAAATGTCTATCTCAAAGCAGCATGCGTTGTAAAAGGATTTATTTATCAATCAGCGTCAAAGGTGTCAAGGGGTTTCGCCGGTAATGGCAATGGCGGTTCGGCATGGCAGGATTATTGGTATGGTTGGATTATACGAATGCTTTGTCGCAAAATAACAAATCACAAGCACCAAATCCCAAATAAATTCAAAATTACAATGACCGAAACATAGTATGGAATCTAATTCGCCGGTCTTGCCACGGTTTGGAATTTTGGCTATTGGATATTATTTGATATTTGTGATTTGGTGCTTGTAATTTATAAACCGGCTCTTGCGGTTGATACCTGCTGAGAGGTGGAAATTCAGCCATGAAGCTAAACAGGTAAATCTAAGCCTCCTCCTCCTCTTTGGGTTTTAAGTGCTCCGGCACCTCGATCATATTGATCAGCAGCGGTTTCAAGAATGACCACCGGATCCCGATTTTATAGACCTCTTCCAGATCCCGGATCGCATCCCAGCAATTGTGGCAGGGGGCGATAACCAGTTTGGCGCCTGTCGCCAGGATTTGATCCCGTTTAACTTTCAGGCCGATATTGCGCTGCTGACGATACCGCCCGATACCGTTTAATCCGCCGCCGCCGCCGCAGCAGAAGTTGTGCTCCCGGTTGGGGCTCATCGGTCTGAAATCCTCGGCAATATAGCTCATAATCTCCTGGCCGATATCAGCCAGACCGGCATTACGAACGTAATTACAGGAATCCTGATAAGTTACCGGCTCCTTTATCTTTTTGGCAGGATCGACCTTTAATTTTCCGGTGCGCAGGGCTTCGGCCACCCATTCGACATAGTGGAAACTTTCAATCGGCGTTTTGCCGGATTCGAGTCCGGCCCAGTAAGGCCCCTCGATGACCGTTGCCCGGTAGGCATGACCGCACTCGGTCACGACCATTCTTTTGGGCTTTAGCCGTGCCATGGCGTCATAGACCGATTCGACCTGCATCTTGCAAGCCTCCCAGTCTCCGCCGAACATCGCCAGGCTGGTTTCCTCCCAGCCTTCGCTGGGCACCGTCCAGTTTTCACCGGCCACGTGAAACAGAATGGCCGCCTCGGCGAGATCTTCGGGATAATGCTTGGGCTCCCGGGCATTGACCGTATACATGATGTCGGCATTTTCCTTATCAATCGGGATGGTCAAGCCCGGCCAGTCATCTTCGTACTCTTCGGCCATCCACTCGCAGGTATCCACCCAGTCTTCCGTGGTAATGTCCATCTGGGCCCGGTAAATCCGGTGCATGCCCGAGCCGATTTTCATCTCCCAGGGCACAAAGCCCTGCCCGAAGAGTAACCCGCGCAGATAGCTGAACATAATCCCGGTATCGATACCAAACGGGCAGTACAGGCCACAGCGGGTGCAACAGGTGCACTTGGCATAGGCCGTGTCCATGCACATCTGCAAAAATTGGTTGTCCACATCCCCTTTACGCTTGATAATCCGGCCCAGGGTAGATTGGATTTTGTAGGCCGGGACCTGCTTGGGATCTTTGTTGTTGGCCAGATAGTAAAAACAGCTTTCGGCACACAACCCGCAGTGCGAGCAGATCTCAAGCCAGGTTTTGAGGCGGGATTTGAAGGTCTTCTGGATCGTGCCCCACAATTTTTTACGATCCACATCGAGGCCGTTCATTTCTTCGTAATACTGTTTGCCGCTTTTATCGGCCAAAAGCGCCTGCAATTGTTCCTTGGTGTCGACGTTTTTAGTATTGCAGAGTATTCCTTCCGGCATGACTCTCAGTCCTTTATTTGCTTGGTCGTTTATTGTTAGTTAAGTGCCTCAAATGCTGATGAGTTTAAACTTATTTATAAAATGACTATTTTCTAATGACAAATGAATAATGAAGGAAATTTACCGATTTAATATGCGCTAGACGGAGCGCGGCGACATCCGCCATTCGTCATTCGTCATTATTCATTTACATCGACGGAGCGCGAGCGACATCCACCATCCGACATTCGCCATACGTCATTTCCTGCCCTACCAGGCGATTCCCCTGTTTTTCATGCCACCGCGCTTGATACCGTAGTCCATGCCAAGCTGAGCCCTCGAGAAAAAGAAGAGGATAAAGTGCGAAATCTTGGTCAGCGGAATCGCCACCAGGAAAATTTCGCCGCACAGGGCATGGATAATAATCCACGTACGGTAATCCGATGCCGCATGAAAGGCAATAAAACCGGTTACAAAGGGTGCGACGGCGATCGCCAGCAGCAAATAATCATAAGCGCTGGTGATCAGTCTGACTTCCGGCAGGGCGATGCGGCGCAACACCAGCAGCACGACCGACACCATTACCAGAATGGTCAGAAAATCCGCCACCCCGTCGGGGATGGTCCATAGGCTGAATCCGAGTCTTTCCCGCATCAGGACATTGTGCCCGAGCAAAAACACCGGTGTAATCAAAAGTCCGATATGCATCATAAACACCCACAGGGTAAACCAGGGGTTGTTCCGCCAGCTATGGGTGCCATAGGGAAAGAGCCAGAACAGAATGGAGCGCACCGCCCCCCTAATTCCATAATTGGTGTTGACCGAATATGTGACCCGGTCAAGTTTCCAGTCGAGGCCCCTGATATACAGCACAGCGCGCACAATTAGGCCGATGAAAAAGATCGCAAATGCCAACCAGACCAGGGGACCGGTAACTAATTCATACATGTGTCACTCCTTAAGACAGTCTCGGGGTTTAACCCCATCTCTAATGGCGCCTATATCAATGGTAATTTACCAAAATAAAAATCCGAAATCCCACTTCCGAAATCAATCTTCGTCGTCATCGCGTTCGGTGAGAAAACGATAAAAAAAGGTAATCCCAATCAGTGCCGCCACGATGATAATATAGGTAACGGTCTCCGTATGCAGCATATAATCCTGAAGCGTGTGGATGGTGGTTTCCATATTACTAATCCTTAAACAGGTTAATTATACAATATTTTTTGACCAGAAGTGGGTTCAAAAGCTTAGATTGTGTTCGAGGGCAAGGCATCCCGCGAATTGAAAGCGGAGCGTACACGTTAGTACGTGAGCATTTCAATTTGTGGGAAGCTGCACCTTTAAAAATATTATAGATGCACCATCCAGCTATGCTGGATAACGCCGCCATCGGACACAAGATGAGCTTTTGAAGCCACTTCTAGTGCTCATCGGGATAATCCGGATGACTATACATAATCGGCATCCGGGTGACGATAAACCGAAAAATCAGCAGCAGAAGCGTTACCAGAAAAACGGATATGGCAATTTCCATCCAATGCGGAAAATAACGCTCACTTGACGGAAGATGCCAGTTAAATGCAATCAGGCCGACATTCAGCCGGTTGATGACGATGCCCAGTACGGTCCAGGCCGCCGTCCATTTGATCAGCTTCAGGTTTTTCTCCCTTACGCCGATGGCATACGCAAAGCACGGCAGCGCGACAAAACCCACTAATTCCACCAGGAACCAGATTCCGTAGGATGTCCCCAGCAGGTGCCAGTGGTTGCCCTCGGATATCCCGATAACCTTAATGATAAAATAGCCGGCCAGGACCAGTGAAGCGGCCTTGCCGAAACCCAGCGCAATGTCATCTTTTTCCTTTAAATGGGACTCATCCATTTTGTCGGCAAAATAACGATGGGACAGGGTGCTCTCAAAAATGACCATCGAGAGGCCCGCAATGACCGCCGATACAAAGAAAAATACCGCGATATAGGGTGAATACCAGAGTGGATGGAGCTTCGATGGTGCGATGAGAAACAGGGCCCCCAGTGACGACTGATGCAGGGTTGACAGCACCACTCCGAAAATAGTCAGCAGCAAGGTGAGTTTGATGAGGATATTGCGTAGTCTTTTCAGACCGAGCCATTCAAGGGCAGCCGGTGAAAATTCGAGAAACAACACCGTCAGATAAAGGGCCACGCAGGCGGCCACTTCAAATAGAAGGGAAGTTGTCCCCTGCTGCATGATAAACGGATACGGTAGACGCCAGGGCCTGCCGACATCATAATTAAGGGCCACGACCACCATGGCATAGCCTAAAAACCCGGTGAGAATGGCCGGCCTGACCGCGGAGTGGTATTTTTTCAGGCCGAAAATATAGACAGCCGAGGATGTCACAAATCCGCCGGCTGCCAGGGCAACACCCACCAACAGGTCAAAACCGATCCAGATACCCCAGGGATTGTAATCAGACAAATTGGTCACGCTACCCAGCCCTTGGGTAAATCGCAGAACCGTAACGAATAGACCGATGATAACGATGATGCCGGCTACCATATTAAAAGGCGTCAGATAAGACTTGACGGGGGTCGTAACTTCATCAGACATCAGGAATCCTCCTCGCTTGACTTCGTATCAGCATCCTCTGATGGTGTATCGGAGGCCGCTTCTTCAGCCGCTTTGGCCGCTTCTTCAAGTGCCTTGCTGACCGCTTTTTCGATGGCCTTCTCTTTTTGTTTTTCCTGAAATTCCATTGCTTCTTTCATTTTGGCCTTGGCCTCGGCCTCGGCCGCGGCCACTGCTGCTGCAACGGCCTGCTCTTTTTCCTGTTTTTCTATTTTTTCTTTTCTTTTGTTGATGGCATAAATGCCGCCCAACAAAACCGGCCAGAGGCCGACGATCATCGGCACTGCGCTCAATGCCCCGGAGGTCAGCTTGGGAGCCGGTGTTTCCCCGAGATCTTCGCGCATGCCGATTTCCTTGAAGGGTACCTCCGATAGATACAGCCAGCTGGTTCCGCCCATCTCGTTTTCACCGTAGATATGATCCACATAGCGGTCCGGGAATGTTCGAATACGCTCGCGCCCGATTCTCAACAAATCTTCACGCTTGCCGTAGGTCAGCGCTTCAGTCGGGCAAGCCTCAACACAGCCGGGCAGCTGGCCTTTGGAAATCCTCGGAAAGCACAGGGTGCATTTCATCACCTTTGGTGAAAAGGCGTTGTCATATTCGTAAGCCGGAATTTCAAAAGGGCAGGCAATCATGCAATACCGGCAGCCGACGCAAACAGATTCATCGTAGGTCACCGCACCCGTGGCGGTCTTTTTAAACGCTGTTACAAAGCAGACCGACGCACACGCCGGTTCCAGGCAATGATTGCACTGAATCTTACGGTACAAAGGCCCCTTGCCACTGCCGGTATCATCATACCGGTTGACAACGGTATAGGCTTTGGCCGTTGTACGACGCCTGGTTTCCAGAACGGAAAGGTCGCTAAAAGATTTGTCCGGTTCCGGCAGCTCATTGACCTTGTTGCAGCCTTCTTCGCATTTGCGGCAGCCAATGCAACGGGTGCTGTCAAACAGCACGCCATTGCTTTGCGGGTAACCGCTAAAATTCTTGTTGGATGCCGCCCGGGCCGTTTTAGGACCCACGGTTGTGCCCAAACCGGCAGCGCCCAGCCAGCCGAGAAACTTTCTACGTGAAATGGACATAAGACTACCTCTACTCGCTATCGTTCAAAGGTTCAAGGTTCAGCGTTCACGGTTGATGAATGCATAAGTGTCAAACATAGGGCGATTTATTTTTTTTGCATCTATTCTGTTCAAAGCTCAACATCCAGGTCGATTCTGAGGGAAACCTCTCATTCGGTATAACCCCAAACCTCTGAACCCTGAACGGTTTTCAACCTAATAGAGTTTCTTCTGGTGACAGGCCGTGCAATTGGTTGATACCGGTTTTGCAATGCCCATCACTTCGTGGCACTCCATGCACTGTCTGTGATAGGCCGCCACCAAGCCCGGTTTAAAGGGATCTTTGGCATTAAACGGTTTGCTATGGCAACTGATACATTTCGGAGGTGTCTTGGCGGCCGGGCTGTTATGGTGACAGCCCTGGCAAACCGTCCCTTTCTCATAATGAAAAAAATTAGCCAGCTGGTTGTTCTCGATTTTCTTGACCATCGTTTGGACTATTTTGCGGTGCGGCAGCTTTACCGGTTCATATTTGTCCGACAGGGTGTTGATGGAAACTGTCTCCGGTATATCTTCATCTGTGTATGTTTGGGTAATGGCATCCCGCTGACCCAATGCCCGCGAGGCCATCATTTTCTCTTCATCCTTCTGCACAACACCGATGATCTGGGATTTTGGGACGCTATGGCAGTTGGCACAGGAAGCGGTCCCCCGGGGCTGCTTTATCTCAAACGATATATGGCAGCCGGCGCAGGCTGGTTGGGCTTGCCGGGATTCGTGGCAACCGATACAACTCTGATCAACATTTGGCCGATGCATCGCCTGCTCGAGGGTAACGCCGTCGCCATCTTTGTTTCCCTGCAGCGAATGACACTGCTGGCAGTCAGATAAAGCGGCATGGTGACAGACACGGCAGCTGTCATTGTATTTTTCATGGGCCATGTGGTTGAAAGGCACCAGTTGCATGCGGGTCAGGGGATTGGCCTTTTCCTTATCCGAAGCTGAGGTTTTCACGAACACATAGTCGGGCTGGTTGCGTTTCATCCGGGGAACATCTTTCAACTTTTCGATCAGGTTTTGCTGGGACGGCTCGTGACAGCCTTCACAGGTATAAGGACCGGCGGTTTCGTTTTTAGCATGAATTTCCCGATGACACTCGACGCAGGCGATATGAGCGGCCTGACGCAAAGCAATCCGGTTTTCCTCGGTTTTTGCCCGGTGGCAATACCGGCAGGTGCCCTCCTTATCTTTGGCGTAAAAAAGCTGTTTGGTGGTTTCGTTGTATTCGTGATGGCATTTTTCGCATTTTTGTTCCATGGCTTTGGAATGCCGATAGTGCAAGGACTTATCCATACCGATCGGTTGCCAGGAAGATAGAACGGTGGCTTGCGGACGGTGGCATTCGCCGCATTCCAGCGGACCGCTCTTTTCTTTGGCATCTTTTATTTCTTTGTGGCAGCCGATGCAGTTGTTGTGGTAAATATCCATCACTTCCTGTTTCGCGGTGTCCTGCAACCGCATATATTTAGTGGACATCCGCTGTTTGCCGCTTTGGGGATCGGGGTCGGATAAATGACAAGTCGCACAGTCCTTGTTTTTCTTAGCCAGAGCTTCTGTATGGCGCTGGTGCAGGTAAGTGACGGTCGGCCGCTCCAGTTTGCCAAAAACTTTCATGGCGTCGATCTGAATAATATCGGCCCGCATTTCCAGGGCCACCTTCGGTTGCGTTTTTACGCCAAGAACCACAGGGCTATAAATTAAAAATGATGCCACGGCTACCGCAACGATAATACTGATGCCACGTAACAGTGCTTTTCCCTTCTGCATGTCTTTAAATCCTTGTCGATTGGCATGTTAACATTATTGGCAATTCTCCACCTTTTTTTCGGTGTCGATTAAATCTTGTATCGTCGTCTCATCATATACTTTGTAAATGGCGTCTTTGACTTTGTTCCACATGGGGAAAAAGGCACATTCGCCCTTGAACGGGCAGTTGATTTCAGGTACGAGGGCTACACATTGGCTTTGTTCCTGGTTGCGCTCCATGAAGCGCATGATTTCGCCCACCGCAATTTTACTCGGCTGACGGACCAGAAAATAGCCTCCGTAGAATCCGCGTTTGGATTCCACAAGGCCGCTGCCTTTTAACTGGTTGAGAATGACTTCTAGAAATTTGACGGGGATTGCCTGGGCCTGGGCAATTTCGGAGATTTTTTGAGGGCCTTTTCCGTTGTGTTTGGCAAGTTCGAAGATGGCTCGCAGGGCGTATTGATTTCGTTTCGTAATCAGCATCGCTCTTCTTTCTTGACCCTCATAGTCAGGAAGTTTCCTGACTCTTATAGTCGAGAAAGCGCGCGGTTGTCAATTGGTTTTTTATAGATTTTTAAAAAAAAATTTAGCAATAATTTTAGATATTTAAATCATCTAAAGGGAGATGGATTTCATAGTAAAATGGTAGGAAACTGGATCCTCGAAGCGCAATACTCGATTCTCGATGACCCGTATTTTACCAAACAGTGCGATTGTCATCGGGCATCGGCCATCCGGTATCGAGGACCTTCCGCTTCCAGCCACCGGTGACCACAAGACCGCTGCCGGGGACAAGCGGCCAGGGGTCAATCCCGAAGATCGGGAACAAAAAAGGCAGGGTTCGGAATGAACCCTGCCCGTCTAAATTCGGTTTTGCGCAAAATCCAACTGACAACTAATTGATGGTAACCTGAAAGGCGTCCTCCATAGGATCCTTAAATGGTATGGAGACTTTGAGAACCCCATCCTCATAGTTAGCCTGAGCCTCTTTGGCTTTTACCGGGCAGCAAAAGGCCGCGGTCGACACATAGTCATAATCGGCTCTGGGAGCACTCAAGCTGAAACTGTCGTCCAGCAGCCTGAGGTTGATATCTTCTTTTTTAACGCCCGGGATGCAGATTTCAAGATTCAGCTTTTTCTTGTCTTCGTCCACATACGAGCACACATCCGCGGCCATTTTGAATTTTTCTTCTGCCATTATGATCACCTCCTGGGAAAAATCAGGAAACATTTATTTCATTATCGACGATTGTATAAATCGACTTAATTTTATGGTAATGCACAAAACCAAAATGGCAAGAAGTTCCTTCCCGCTGTTGCGGGTCGCCGGCAATTCAAGGGTTGAAGCGAGACGGTGGAAGGTATAAGGTAAAAATTGCCGGCCCAAGGCAAACGGCGCAAGGCCTGAGGCCGAGGGACCGATCCTTTGAAGCCTTGAACCGTGCTTGCCGCGTCATCGTCACGCATCAGCGTGAAGACGACTGGAGCCCTGCGCCTTGCGCCACATAAATAGAGGATCGATAATGGTTCCACCTAATTTAAAAAAGACTCTCGCAGACCGGGGCGCCAGGGCAATCCTCGACGCCTTTAACACCTACCGCAGCCAGTTTAAAGAAATCACCCGGCGTTCCCAATCCCTCTTTATCGATCGCCGCTGGCAGGCCATGCGGGTCGATGCTGCCAGACGATTGGAGCTGTACCGGCAAGCCGTCGACGGGATTGAAACCGAAATCCGTCAGCTCCTGGGCGACACCGGTCAGGATAAAAGGTTATGGAGCGACATCAAGACGGCCTACTCGGCGCTGCTCTTCAAGCGCGAGGACCGGGAATTGGCCGAAACTTTTTTCAACTCCACCACCCGGCGTATCTTTTCCACGGTGGGCGTCAATTCTAGCATTGAATTCGTAAATTCCGATTTCGACATCCCCCCCGGCGAGGCTGTGTCCAGGTGCTTTGCCACCCTGGTGAACCAGCTCCCGAACGCGGATCTCATCAAGCGAGTGCTGGCCGAATACCCTTACCTGACCCATTTTCAAGATCTGGAATATGATGCCCGGCAGGCGGCTGGGAAAATCAAGACTGCTTTAGAGGCTTTGGACGCGCCGGGCAAGATCGACCGAATCCAATTTGTGCGGACACTTTTCTATCGCGGGATGGGGGCGTATATAGTGGGTCGCATCACGGTCGGCATGACACGCATACCCGTGGCCATTGCCCTGCTGAATTCGCCCGATGGAATCCTGATTGACGCCGTGCTGTTGAATGAGGATGACCTCAGCATTCCATTTTCTTTCACCCGTTCCCACTTCCATGTCGATGTCGACCGACCTTACGACCTCATCCAATTTCTAAAATCACTCCTGCCCCTCAAACGCATCGCCGAACTGTATATTGCCATCGGTTTCCACAAACACGGCAAGACCGAATTGTACCGGGAGCTTTTGGATCATCTGTCGGCCTGTTATGAGGATCGCTTCGATGTCTCCCCGGGCCAGCGGGGAATGGTGATGATCGTGTTTAACATGCCCAATGACGACCTCGTGTTCAAGCTCATCCGTGACAGTTTCGACTCCCCCAAAAGGACAACGCGCCGGGAAGTGATGGAAAAGTATGATCTCGTATTCATGCACGATCGTGCCGGCCGGCTGGTGGACGCCCAGGCCTTTGAGTTTTTAAAATTCGACGGGGGCTGCTTTTCGGACCGGCTGTTAGACGGCTTGAAACAGGGGGCCGGCAGCACCGTTACGATTGCAGAGGACAGCATCATTGTCCGCCATGCCTATGTGGAACGCCGGGTAACACCGCTGGACCTCTTTTTAAAGCAAGCCGGCGAAGCTGAGGCGGTCGGCGCCGTCATAGACTGGGGAAACGCCATAAAGGACCTGGCGGTCAGCAATATCTTCCCGGGCGATATCCTCCTGAAAAATTTCGGGGTTACCCGCCTTGGCCGTGTCGTGTTTTACGATTACGACGAGCTTTGTTCGCTGACAAGCTGCAATTTCCGAAAATTGCCGCCACCCAGCGTTGATGAGGATGAAATGGCTGCCGAACCCTGGTATTTCGTTGATGAAAATGATGTTTTCCCGGAAGAGTTGCGAGATTTTACAGGACTGAGCGGCGTTTTAAAGGAAGTGTTTCTGACACACCATGCCGATTTGTTCGAGGTGGATTTCTGGCAACAGACCCAGGATAAAATCCGTGCGGGCGAGCTGCCCCATATATACCCCTATTCCGAAAATTGCCGCATCACAAGAAAAGGCCGGAAATAACTACTATGTTTACCGATTCGACACATTGACGAAGAAGAAAATCGGTCTTAGGTTGTCTACAATAATTAATAGAGGAATTGAATTATTCTTACCTTTTTAACTCCGGTTTATCCAAGGAGAACATAAGTTTTGGAAGCAGTTTTAAAGGCCCGGGTTAGGTCCAAGGACCCCGCAGAGCGGGATGAGCGGTACATTTCAACGTGGGAAGCTGCACCATTGGGAATCAAGAACGATGCCTCATCCAGCCAGGCTGGCAAACGCGGCCATCGGGCCCGAGATGGGGCTTAAAAACCGCTTCCAAGAAAGGATAGAGGATTATGACCACCACTGTTGAAGAAAAAGCCAAACAACTTTGCGAAAAACTTTCCTGCCATGAAATTTCAGGCGATGATGCCGCCTGCCTCCAGGAGGAATGGGACACCGATCCCCGCTGGAAAGGCATCCAGCGCCCCTACTCACCCGAAGATGTCCTCAAGCTTCGTGGCACACTGAAAATCGAATACACCTTTGCCGAGGCCGGTGCCCAGCGCCTGTGGCATTTGCTTCAAACCGAGGATTACATCCCGGCCCTGGGTGCGATGACAGGTAACCAGGCGGTTCAACAAGTGGAGGCCGGTCTGAAGGCGATTTACCTGAGCGGATGGCAGGTGGCCGCCGATGCCAATCTGGCCGGTGAAATGTATCCGGATCAGAGCCTGTATCCGTCCAACAGCGTTCCTGCCGTGGTCAGGCGTATCAACAAAGCCTTGCAGCGCGCAGATCAGATCCAGGTTCTGGATGGGCGCAAGCGGGGGCCCTACTGGTTTGCGCCCATTGTGGCAGATGCCGAAGCCGGTTTCGGCGGCCCCTTAAACGCCCTGGAACTGATGAAACAAATGATCGATGCCGGTGCGGCCGGCGTCCATTTCGAAGACCAGCTGGCCTCGGCTAAAAAATGCGGCCACCTGGGCGGCAAGGTTCTGGTGCCCATCCAGGAATTCATCACCAAGCTGACTTCTGCCCGGTTGGCTGCCGATATCTGTGGTGTGCCCACCGTGTTGATTGCGCGAACCGATGCTGAAGCCGCCAAAATGATCACCAGCGATATAGACAAACGTGATCAACCTTTCATCCGCGGCGACGAGCGGACTTCCGAAGGTTTCTTTTTCTATCAAAACGGCGTTGACACCGCCATCGCCCGCGGATTGGCCTATGCGCCTTATGCGGATATTGTCTGGTGCGAAACCTCCCGTCCCGATTTGGCCGAAGCCAAAAAGTTTGCCGAAGGCATTAAAGCCGAATATCCCGACAAACTGCTGGCTTACAACTGCTCACCGTCATTTAACTGGAAAGAAAACCTGAGCGAAACCGACATCGCCAAATTCCAAAAAGAACTCGGCGCCATGGGTTACAAATTTCAATTCGTCACGCTGGCCGGGTTTCATGCACTGAATCTGGGAATGTTTGACCTTGCACTGAGCTATCGAAAAGAGGGTATGCTGGCTTACTCCAAGTTCCAGCAAGAGGAATTTGCCCATGGCAGGGAAGATGGCTACATGGCCATTACCCATCAGAAATTTGTCGGAACCGGTTATTTTGACCGCGTGATGAATTGCATCACCGAAGGCGAGAGCTCGGTGGAGGCGCTGGAGGGTTCGACCGAAAAGGCACAATTCTGAAATCCTTATCAGGATTGTAAGGCATGAGCTAAATAATCGTTAAGTTCTTTTAAACAACTGGCTCACGGCGCAAGGCTTACGGCGCAGGGCAAAAAAATACAAGACCATATCCTTGGCCTTGAGCCCTGTGCCGTATGCCTTGCGCCCCTTTGTTAAACTACGGAATTTGGAAGTTAAGATCTCAGCCTTTAGTCCTCTTAAACTGGTAGGAGATGAAAAACCAATGAAAATTGCCGTGCCGAAAGATGCCCATCCGGGGGAAACCCGTGCAGCCCTGATCCCGGAGCATGTCGCCAAACTGGTAAAGGCCGGTGCCGAGGTATCGGTGGAATCCGGTCTGGGGCAAACCCTTAGGATAGCCGACAATTCATATGCCGAGGCCGGGGCCTCCATTGCGGCGGACCGCAACGCCCTGATTGAAAAAGCGGACATGATCCTGCGAATCCGCAAACCGCTTCCGGATGAAGTGGACCGGATGAAGGCCGACAGCATTTACATCAGCCTGCTGGATCCCTTCAATGAACGCGAACTCATCGAGCAGTTCAGGACCCAAAAAATCAGCGCTATCAGCATGGAGATGATTCCACGGATAACCCGGGCCCAGAAAATGGATGTATTGAGCTCCCAGGCCAATCTGGCAGGCTATGTGTCGGTCATTCTGGCAGCTGAGCGGCTGGATAAAATCCTGCCGATGATGATGACGCCGGCCGGCACCATCTCTCCGGCAAAGGTATTTGTCATCGGCGTCGGCGTTGCGGGTCTGCAGGCCATTGCCACCGCCAAGCGGCTGGGCGCCCGTGTTGAAGCGTTCGACACCCGCCCGGTGGTAGAAGAACAGGTAAAGTCACTGGGGGCGCGCTTTGTCAAAATCGACCTGGGTGAAACCGGCCAGACCAAAGACGGCTATGCCAAGGCCCTGACCGAAGAACAGCTCCAGATCCAGCGTGAGGGGATGGCCAAGGCGTGTGCCTCATCCGATGTGGTGATTACCACCGCCCAGCTGTTCGGCCGCCCGGCCCCGCGGATCGTGACCGAGGAGATGGTGCGCGGCATGCAGCCCGGATCCGTTATCGTGGATCTGGCGGTGGAAGGCGGCGGAAATGTGGCCGGATCTCAGATCGAGCAGGAAGTTGACGTGGACGGTGTGCGCATCATCGGACTGGGGAATCTGCCGGGTCGCGTCGCGGTGCACGCCAGTCAAATGTTTTCTTCCAATCTCTGCAACCTGGTGGAGGAATTCTGGCACGCCGAAGAAAAGCGGTTTGACCTGGACTTCGATGATGAAATCATCCAGGGCTGCGTGATTACCCACCGGGGGGAAATCGTGAATGAGATGATAGCCAAGCATTATGGGGGTTGAAATCCGAAATTCGAATATCGAAATACGAAACAATGTCTAATATAAAAATTCAAATGATCCAAACAGAACTTCATGCAATCGGATCCCGTGAAAAGTGAATGTTTTTGTCATTTAAAAATTCGGATTTAGAATTTGTTTCGTATTTCGGTTTTCGGATTTCGAATTTTGATAGTGACGTTTTAAATACTATTCTTAAATGGCAATAATCCATCGAGTCTGTAAAATTTAAGTAGCAGGAGACCCCATCATGTCCATCGGACTATTAATTTTCGTATTCGTTCTGGCCATTTTTCTCGGGGTGGAACTCATCAGCAAGGTGCCTTCACAGCTGCACACGCCCCTGATGTCGGGCACCAATGCCATTTCCG
>JAFDCJ010000216.1 GCA_019312835.1 Deltaproteobacteria bacterium | reverse complement strand
TCCGGATAGATTGAAACCCCCGACCAAAGCAACAGCACAGCAACAAGCCCGAACCCGATCGCAAGTAATTTCTTATTCATATTTATTCCCCCCCCCAGGGATACCGTCAGCAAACCGCTTAAATGGTTCAGCTATTAAGAAACCGGAACAAATGGTTAACGGAGGGTAACAGCTTTTCCTGCGAAATGAAAGGGGGGGAAGAAGATTCATGCCCATTTTCAATGTTGTAAGAATTTTCTCAATTCCGTATAAAGGTCGATGAAATGGGGGGGGACAACACATTAAAATAATACAAATGATATGAACATCAGAAAAAAAATTTTCTTAGCGCTGAGCGGTGGTCTGCTACTGGGGCTGCCCTGGTCTGCTTCATCTTTGTTCCTTGTGGTCTTTATTGCCTGGGGGCCCCTTCTGCTGCTGGAAGAGGAAGTCCGCCATTATGCAAACTCCTACGCCATATTCAATTACGCCTTTGTCAGTTTCCTGCTGTGGAATATCATCGGGACCTGGTGGGTGATGCAGGCACAATGGGTGGGAGCCATCCTTATCATCATCGCAAATTCACTTCTGCAGGCCCTCGTGTTCTGGCTGGCAAGCCGCATCCGGACGATCTTGAAAATTCCCCTGTTGTTTCCTTTTGTGCTCATCTGGATGGGATACGAGCATTTTCATCTATCCTGGGACCTGGCCTGGCCCTGGCTCAACCTGGGCAACGCACTGGCCACCGCGCCAAAACTCATCCAATGGTATGAGTTTACCGGTGTTCGAGGTGGGACACTCTGGATCATACTGACCAACTTTGCCGCTTTGAAGGTTTACCATATTTGCCGGCATAAAGGCCCGGGCTCTATTGTTCCGGCAGGCGCAATAACCTTGATGCTCTTTCTTGTCCCCATCGTCGTATCCTATTTCACATTTCAAAACTTTGAAGCGGAAGGCGAAACTGTCAATATTGCCCTGATTCAGCCCAATCTGGATCCCTACACGGAAAAATTCCACCCGGAAAATTATACGCGCCACGTTGAATCGTTTTTCAAAACGGCCGATGCGATTGTGGATGACGAAACCCAATACCTGTTTGGCCCTGAAACCCTGATTGTCGAGCAGATTGACGAAAAAGATCCCACCGCATCGGTCTACTATCGGCATTTATTGGAATTTCGCGAAAAATATCCAAAACTGAATATTCTGCTGGGCGTACACAGCTACCAGAAGCTCGGCAATGAAAACATTCCTCCGGGAAGCCGCTTCAACAGCAAGGAAAACTTTTATTACGAGGCCTTTAACACGGCGCTTTTTCTGCCGTCGGGTCCAGCCCCTGTCCCCCAGTTCTACCACAAAACCAAGTTAGTGCCGCTATTCGAGCGCATGCCCTTTGTGCAATATCTGGGCTTTTTGGGAAAATACTCCCTGGAGCTTGGCGGATACACCGGCACCTACAGTCTTCGACAGGAGAGCACGACGTTTGTATCGCCTGGCGCATCGGTTACTATTTTGCCGATTGTCTGCTTTGAATCCATATTCGGCCCTTACTGCTCCCGCAACCTGCCCGAAGAAGCGGGCTTTATCTGCATGATCACCAACGACGGATGGTGGAAAAATACGCCGGGCTATCGACACCATTTCAATTTCAGCCCGCTGCGTGCCATCGAAAACCGGCGAGATTTCGTCCGCGTTGCCAACACCGGAATTTCTGCGCTTATTAATGCCAAAGGCATGGTTATCGCCAAGACGCCCTGGTGGGAAAAAACGACTCTCAAAGGAAAGATTTATCTTCGCCGGGGGCAAACTTTTTTCGCACGGCATGGAGATTATCTGGGCCGGATATCTCTGGTATTAGGGGGATTTCTGGTTTTGTACGCAGGGATTCGAAATAAGAGGCATCTTTTTTGATATCCAAGACATACCAAAGGTTTTATGCTTTTGAGATCAATAAATCTGCAATTGAAGAGACCAACCAATGAGTATCAAAAGCAACCGCGATAATAGAGCCCGCCCGCAGCGCATATCCAGACGCGAGTTTCTCAAACTAACCCGCGCAACCGCGGTCAGCCTGTTAATTGGATGCAACTCTGCCCAACGGGCTGATGATACGCTATCGCTGACCAATGGCATACTGATCGACGGAACCGGCGCCGATGCAGTACCGGACGGAGCAGTAGTGATCCGGGACGGGCGTATTGTATCCGCTGGACCGCGCACACAATTAGCAATTCCCGCTAACGCAAAAAACATTGATGTTCAAGGAGGAACAATACTACCAGGCTTTATTAACGCCCATGTTCACGCTGCCTATAGCGCGCGGATACTAAAAGCGTGGGCAAAGGGCGGTGTAACAACAGTGCGCGATCTGGGTGCCTTTGGGCCATATACACGCGCAAAGTTCGTAACCCGCGACACATTGAATGCTAATCCCAAGTGTGCGCGCCTGTTCGCCGTCGGTTCGTTTATAAACGCGGAGGGTGGCTATCCCATAGCTTACTGGGGTGGCCACGCAGTCACCGTCACCTCACCCGTGGAAGCACGGCAGGCTGTAAACAAACTCATCGACGATGGTGCGGATGTGATAAAGACAGCAATGGAATCGGGCTATGCTTTTGGTCAGTC
>JAFDCJ010000215.1 GCA_019312835.1 Deltaproteobacteria bacterium | reverse complement strand
GACTCTCAAACACCAGGGTTGGTTAAGGTGACATTCTCAGTGACTGAAGCTATATAAAAAATATTCTTTCCCCGCTTCGCGGGAAAGTATTAAAAAAATTCTTGACTGGAATAAACCAGGCGCAGAGAACGCAGAGGATATTTGTTTTATGTTTGTCGTTGATCCCGCAAGCCTGCGGGACAGGTATCCCGGCAAACATAAAGAAAATTGCGCTTTCAATTTTCGATAGATTTTTTATGAACGAAAGAGTGAAAATATAATGAAGGTCTGCTGCCTGAAAGGTGTAGGTTCTTAACTTTTTGCTCTCTCAGCAGAAAGTTAAAAGACAATTTTCTCTGCGACCTTTGCGTCTCGAGCGAAGCGGGCGGTGAAAAAACTGAGGAGAAAAGTGATGGATGACAAAAGCCGGTGGGATTGGGATCTCGGCCAAAGGGGGATTGCAGATATGGCGCAATGGCGCGCCAATTTCAACTGGATCGAAGAACCCCAGGTAAGTCCGGACGGAGAACAAATCGCCGCCATCGTCAACCAGTCGCAGGGCGAATTCACCGTTTGTGTCAACGGTCAAGCCTGGGACAGCATGTTTGATAAAATCTGGTATCTGCGCTTTGCTCCGGACGGGCGGCTCTCCGCGCTGATTTCCGAAATGGGCGAATGGACGGTGGCCCTGGATGGCGTACCCTGGAAAAACAAGTTCGGGTATGTGTGGCAAACCATGTTCGGCCCGGACGGAAAAAATATCGCCGTTGCCGTCCAGCGGGATATGACTTACGGCATGGCACTCAATGACCTGCCCTGGGAAAAATCATTTCCCAATATGACCAACCCCACCCTGGGCCCCGACGGCACCCGGACCGCGGCTGCGGTGCAGGTTGCGGATTTCGGCGAAGGTGAAATTCACAAATTTCAAGCCGGTGCTTTTTCCGCGGCCATTGATGGAAACCCATGGGAGACAAGCTTTGTCAACGTCTGGAATATGGCGATCAGTCCGGATGGTCAAAACCTGGCAGCTGAAGTCAGAGTGAACCTCTACGATTACACCATCGCTGTCAACGGCAAGCCCTGGGATCAGACCTTTGGTTGTGTCTGGGAACCGGTGTTTCATCCGATCAACCTATCGGTGGCAGCCCCGGTCCGCAAAGACGGCAAATGGTCCATGGCCGTCGACGGCGGAGTTGTCTGGGACCGTCGTTTTGTGCAGATCTGGCATCAGATGTTCAGCTCCGATGGTAGCAAACTGGCCGCCATTGTTGCGCCGAAATACGGCAAGTGGACCGTTGCCGTCGAGGGGCGGCCCTGGTCGGCCACCTTTAACGATATCGTATCCGATGCCGTTTTCAGCCCCGACGGACAAAGGATCGCGGCGGTAGCTAAAAATAGCGGGCGCTGGTTCGTGGCGGTCGACGGTGCGGTCTGGACCAACTTTTTTGATATGGCTTTTCAACCGGTCTTCAGTTCCGACAGTAATTATGTGGCGGTAAAATATGAACAGAACGGAAAGTACGGCATTGCTGTCAATGACCGGTTATGGGATGGCGGTTATGATCAAATCTGGGATCCGGTTTTCAGCCCGGCAGGCGATAAACTGCTTCTGCGAACCGTTAAAGGCGATGTTTATACGAGGCATGTCCTGTCTGTGGCGGATATGCTCGGTAAAGGGCGTGCGCAAAAATAACTTCACATTTTTAGCGCCGATGCATCCGGCCTGAACGCGTTGCGAAGGATCGGATATGACGGAGGTTGCGGCACTTTCGCGCCTTGCCAGGCGGGCGCCTCAACACTAAAAATTTGCGAATTTATTTTTACGCGAGCCCAAGGAGGCAACATGCTCGACATTTATCAATTCGTCAGTGGCCCGTTGGCCTGGAGTGCCTTTATCATCTTTTGCGGCGGATGCCTGTACCGGCTCATCCACCTGCTCGTGCTGGTCCATCGCAAGGAAAGGTTCATCTATTCCTACATGAGCCTTAGATACGGCCTGCGCTCTATTTTGCGCTGGAGCATCCCCTTTGCCACCGAAAACATGCGCCGGCATCCGGGGGTGACCCTCGTGGCCTTTGCCTTTCACATCTGCTTGCTGGTCACACCGCTTTTCCTGTTGGCCCATGTTGTTTTAATCGAGGAAGCCTGGGACCTGAGTTGGTGGACCCTGCCGGATGGATTGGCGGACGCCATGACCCTCATTGTCATTGGCGGCTGTATTTTTTTCTTCGTCCGGCGACTGACCAGCCGGGAAGTTCAATACGTCACCTCAGCCTCCGACTTCGTTCTGCTGGCGGTCGTCGCAGCCCCGTTTCTAACCGGTTTTCTGGCCTATTACCAGTGGTTCGGCTATAAATTTTTTGTGATTCTTCATATTCTATCCGGCGAAATCATGCTTGTGACGATACCGTTCACACGTTTGAGTCATATGATTACCGCCCCCTTGACCAGAGCATATATGGGGTCGGAGTTTGGAGGTGTAAGGCATGCCCAGGATTGGTAGACGCAATCTTAAAAATGCATTTAACGTCCAATGGCTGCGTTGTCCCCGCAGATTGAAATGCTCGCGTACGAGCGTGTACGCTCCGCTTTCAATCCGCGGGACGCCCTGCCCCTGAACGTGATCTGCTATTTTTGAGACAGCTTCCGGTATGAATAACATATAAAAATTAAATGAAAGCAGGAGAAGAGCGATGGCTCAGGTTGCTGAACAAGCAGAAACCAGGGTGGTGGATGAGGGATTGGAAAGCGGTGCCCAAAATCTTACCGAGGAACGGATCGAAAAGGTCATCAACCGGGTTCTCAAGGGGGAAAGCGGTGCCCGTTTAAAGGCCTATGTGGATACGTGCATTCACTGCGGCCTCTGTTCGGAAGCATGCCATTATTACCTCTCCCACGACAAGGACCCCGCCTACTCTCCGGTGGGCAAGGTCAAACAGACGATCTGGGAAATGATAAAGAAAAAGGGCCAGGTCAGTGCCGAATTCATTAAACGGGCTTCTGAAATCGCTTCCGCCGAATGCAATGCTTGCAAGCGCTGTGCCATGTACTGTCCTTTCGGCATCGACATCGCTTACCTGATGCTTACGGTGCGTCGCATCTGCCATCTGCTGGGTGTCACCCCGCTATACATTCAGGACACCGCCCACAGCCATGCCACGACGATGAATCAGATGTGGGTTAAAGACGATGAATGGATTGATACGCTTCAGTGGCAGGAAGAAGAGGCCCAGGCGGAAATACCCACCCTGAGGATTCCCCTTGAAAAAGAGGGACCGACATTATGTACTCGGTGATTGGACCCGAGCCCAAATTTCAGGCCCAGCTTCTTTATCAAGCGGCGGTCATCATGGACGTGGCCGGTGTCAACTGGACCATGCCGGCCACCCCCGGCTGGGACAACAGTGACATGGCCATGTACACCGGGGATAATGAAATCATGGGGCGAGTCAAGCGGACGCATTTCGAAACCGCCGCCCG
>JAFDCJ010000214.1 GCA_019312835.1 Deltaproteobacteria bacterium | reverse complement strand
GTTATCAGGCCGGTTTTGGCGCCTTTGCGCTCAATGATGGCGTTAATCACGAGGGTGGTTCCGTGAATAATTTCATCAATTTTCGGCATAAATCCCGGTTCGTGCTCCAGCAGCTCGCGAATACCCTGCTCGACCGCATCTGACGGGTCTCCCGGGGTCGTCAGACATTTGTTGATCTGGAATTCGCCCGTAGCGTCGTTGACCAGCACGAAGTCCGTAAACGTGCCGCCGATGTCGCAACCAAGTCGATATTGGGGATTGGGGATGGCGGATTGCGGATTTTTCCCTACCAAATCCGGTTGTTTATCTTTAATTTTTTTTCCTTCCGCACTCAATTCCCATCCTCCTCATGTCATCTGCTGCATATCAGGATTTCTCAGCTTCCTTCCAATCCGAAATCCCAAATCTCAAAAAATACTCGGTTCCTCCCACTCCCCGAATAAATCACGGAATACGCCGGCCATTTCTCCCACGGTGGCATAGGCCCGACAGCAATCAACCAGCAACGGCATCACATTCTTACCGGCGCGCGTTCCCTTTTCCAGATCCTTTAAGGTGCGGGTTACTTCCCGGTTGTCACGGGTTCGGCGCAGCTCCTTGAGGCCGGCAAGCTGCTGTTCCACCCATTGTTCATTGTATTCGTGGAGTTCGACGTCGGTTTGATCTTCGGCTTCATCGGCATATTTATTGACACCGACCTTGATGTACTCGCCGTTTTGAACGCCCTTTTCATATTCATAGGCCTGACGAGCAACTTTGCGCTGAATAAAACCGGTCGCCACCGCGTGAACCATGCCGCCCGTTTCCTGAATTTGAGCCATTTCCTCCAGAATTTTATTCTCCATCTCTTTGGTCAATGTCTCAATGAAATAGGAGCCCGCTAGAGGATCAACCGTGTCGCGCAGCCCGACTTCATCCATGAGCAGTTCCAAGGTTCTCAATGATAGAAGGGCAGCACGCGGGGTTGGGATGGTGTAGGCCTCGTCAAAGGAGCAAAGGGCGGTTGTCTGGGCGCCGCTGAGGGCCGCACCCAGGGCATAAAAGGCCCCCCGCATGATATTGTTTTCAGGCTGATCTTTGGTCAGACCGCTACCGCCACCGCCAAAAAGGCCCCTGAGGAACAATTTCTTCTTTTCCTCAACACCATATTCCTCACGCAGCATCTTAGCCCAGAGCTTACGGGCAGCTCTGAATTTGGCGATTTGCTCCCAGAGATTGCCGAATACGTTCAGATTAAACGAAAACCGTCCGACAAAATCCTCGGCCGCCATGCCCCTTTGGATAACGTTGTCCATGTATGCCTTGGCAATCTCAAAAGCACAGGCGATTTCCTGAGCAGGGGTCGCCCCGGATTCACGAATATGGTAGCCGCAAATGCTGACCGGATTGCAGCGGGGCAGTTCTTTGACCGCATACTCAATGCTGTCTCCCACCAGGCGAACCGAATCTTCCACCGGATAAATCCAGGCTCCGCGACCGATCATTTCCTTAAGAATATCATTTTGGGGGGTGGCACTGATTTTTTCCTTAGGGTATCCGGATTTTTCGGCCACCGCCTGATACATCGCCAGCATGATGGAGGCAACCGCATTGATGGTCAGTCCGGAACCGATCCGATCCAACGGAATGCCTGCAAATGCGACTTCAAAATCACGCAGGGAGTCCACTGCCATGCCGACCCGACCGACTTCTCCCGCAACCATAGGATCGTCGGAGTCATAACCCATCTGGGTGGGCAAATCGAAAGCCACATTTAGGCCCGTTTGCCCGTGGGAAATCATCATTTTAAAGCGCTTGTTGGTTTCCTGGGGCGTTCCAAAGCCGGTATACTGACGGGTGGTCCAGGCCCGGCTGCGATAACCAAGGGGATGCAGACTGCGGGTGAACGGATACTGCCCGGGATCACCGAGATCCTTCTCGTAATCAAAACCCATCTCCTCGAGATCCTGAGGGGTATATACCGGTTTTACGCTGATGCCGGACTGGTAAATTACCTCTTCAATGGCATCTTTTTCGTTTTTTACATATTTGGCAACTCCCATGTTTTTCCCTCTTAAACGAATTTTTTAAATTTATCTCAGGCTGCCGTTCCGGAAAGGCTTTAGCCATCTAAAATCGAAGTTGATAAGTTGGTAAGTTGATAAGTTCATAAGCATTTGATGAGCAGATTTGCTCATGGGCTTATGAACTCATGAACTTACGAACTCACGGGCTATTCGACCAGTTCTCGAATACCAGCTATAATGTCGCCAAAACGAGTTCCCCCTGGGAATACCCCCCGAATGCCCATCGCATTTAGTTTGGCAATATCCTGCTTGGGTATAACACCGCCCACCGCAAGGGGGATATCATCAATACCCCTGGCTTTCATATGTTCCAGCAAATCCCGGCAGATGGGCAAATGGGCACCCGACATGATGCTGAGACCGATAACATCGACCGCTTCCTGCATGGCCGTTTTGGTGATCTGTTCAGTCGTCTGGTGCAAACCGGTGTAAATAACCTCCATCCCGGCATCTCTTAGGGCCAGCGCAATGACTTTGGCGCCCCGATCGTGTCCATCCAGTCCTGGTTTGGCAACAAGAATCTTTATTTTCTTTTTCGTCATAGAGCCTTTTCACTCCCAAGCAAATTGAGTGTCAAAACACGCAATCAGCGTGCATTTGGTGAAGCCACCTCAAAATGATAATTTTGAGACCCTTCATCTTATTTCTTGCTAAAGTTGTCCAGGACGACTTCCTGTCCGCGCAGAATATGTTCTCGAACCAGCTTTTCCACTCCTTCGGCATCCCGCTTGCGCATAAATTTCAGCATTTGCAGGTGGTCCTCGTGACTTATCCTGGCAAGTTTTTGATCTTTGAGAATGATCTCTCTGAATCGATAGATCTGATCTCTGAGTCCGTTGATCATGTGAACCAATCGCGGGCTTTTACTGAGGGCATAGAGTAAATCGTGGAACTCCGTATTGATCACCGGCAGGGAATCCATATGTTTCTTGCTCAAACATTCCTGGAACGCCTCAACTTTTTTGTCCAATTCCCGGAGCTCACGAGGCTGGGGTTTGACAGTGGCCAGCCTGGCGGCATAACCCTCCAAGATCCCCCGAATACCAAAGGTTTCTTCGATGTCATCGCGATTTAAACCCAGCACTGTGAATCCACCGCGCGGCTGACGCTCGATGAGTCTTTCCCGCTCGAGCTTGTGGATGGCTTCTCGCACCGGTGTGCGGCTAATCCCCAGCATTTGCGCGATATGGCTTTCCACCAGCCATTCACCCGGTACAATATTGCCCCTGATAATGGCCTGTTTCAAGTTGTCGAACACATGCTGCCCAAGGGACTTGCGCTCTTGAAGGGCCTGCAATGGTCCGGGATCAAAACCTTTTAATTCAGCTCTCTTTCTCATTTGCTTTTCCTTGGAAAAACAACTCAAGAATTAGCGCATCAAAACGGAATGGTATCTGATTTTTTTTTATAACCACGAATTTTTCACGGAGGAACACCGGAATATTATTCCGCCTGCGGCGGAAAAAAATTGAAACTATTATATTTTTTCCGTGACAATCCGTGTCATTCCGTGTTTATTTTTTTGCTTTAAACCCGAAATCACAAATCTGCAATTCAAATAACCCCTCTTTCCTTAAGGCGCGACAACTCCTCATCGGAATAGCCTAACTGTTGTCCGTATATTTGCTGGTTGCTCTCGCCGAAGCGGGGAGGAAATGACAGTTGCCGGTTCGAACTTTCCAGAAAAGGCGTCATATTGGGTGGCGGTGCCAGGGTAATTCGCATACCCGATACCGGATCCTGGGCATATAGCAATCTTTTTTGCACCAGGGGGTCCGCAATCACCTCCGTTACGGTTTGAATCTTGCTGACAGGCACCGTCAGAGACGTGAACAAATCGATCAATTCTTCGGAGGTATGGTGTTGGGTGATGGCATTAATCGCGTCATTAAGGTGGGCGACATCGGCGATGCGGCCCGCATTTTTTTCGTATTGGGGGTGGTCCAGAGTGTTAAACATTTCCTGGGAGACCATCGTTTTCCATTGCCTGTCGTTGCCCACCGCCAGATAGATAAAACCGTTGCTGGTCTGATATACCGATACCGGACAGAAGAACTCATGGGTGTTGCCGCGTCGCGTGATGGTTTTACCAAAGCTGTCCGTCAAGGTAATGGGCACGGTCAACCAGGATACCGAGGATTCGAACATGGCCAGATTGATGCAGGCGCCTTCGCCGGTGCGTTCGCGCGTGTAAAGTGCCTTCATCAGCAAACCGTAAGCATGTTCACTGGTACCCATGTCCGGCAACGGAATTCCCAAAACCTGGGGATTGCTGTCTTCTTCTCCCGTGAGTTCCATTAAACCCGAGCGGGCCTGCAATATGGGATCATAAGCCCCCTCATTGCTGTCAGGACCGAATCCGGTAACGCCGAGCCAGATGATGTCCGGGCGCAATTTTCTGAGACTTTCATAGTCGATGCCCAGCTTCGTGTAATTTTTGGGCAGTTGATTGGTGGCAAAAATATCTACATTCAGTTCTTTGATCAGGGCGCGAAATATTTTACGACCCTCATCCTCGGCCAGGTTTAACGTCAGGGCTTGCTTACCGGCATTGATACATAAAAAATAGGCGTTCATACGTTCCTCGGAGAGGACATTGTCGCCGATGAACCGGTTTGGGTCCCCGTAGACCGGATGCTCCAGCCGGATCACATTCATGCCGTCCTGGGCCAGTCGAAACGTCAGATAGGGCAATACAGTGGCCTGCTCCAGGGATAACACGGTAAGGTCCTTGAGTATTTCCATAAACTATCTCCGTTCAATATTTGTATGTTAATATTGTTGCTTTATGCGGCAAGACATTTTACGGTTTATCCGGGCCAGGTTCAGGAAAAGAAGGCACGATTGCTATTTTATGGCAATGGCTCAAATGGGTCGTATATTGTATACGGTATACAATGAACACATGTCAACAACTGTTTTCCCGGAATATTTCATAAATTCACGCCATTTGACTTTCGAAAATATATTTTCTATTATCCGGGTTAAAATTCAGGCATCTTTAAATCCCGCCCGCAGGATTTTCAGGATGCTGTTTTCAAATCTACACATCAAATTCAAATTTTATTTCAGTCAATTATATTAAAAGTGAAATATGCAATCCTTTATTGCCTGCCATGACTGTGATTTAATTCAGCGATTGCCGCATATTACTGAGCCCGGAACGGTTCAGTGCAGGCGTTGCGGGGCAGTGCTTCATCAAAAAAAGCGAGACAGTATCGAGCGCACCCTGGCACTGACGGTGGCGGGACTCATTTTATTTACCCTGGCCAATTCGTTCCCCTTTCTGGCGTTCAAGCTGGAGGCCCAGGTGCGCCAGACCACCCTGCTGACCGGCATACAGGAGCTCTATGCCCAGGGCATGCCTGAGCTGTCGGTGATAGTTTTGCTTACGACTGTATTGGTGCCGCTGGGTCAGATGCTTTGCATGCTGTACGTCCTGCTACCCCTCAAATTTAACATTATCCCGTCAGGTCTGCCCCGGGTATTTCGATGGGTGCGTCATCTGCAGCCGTGGAGTATGATGGAAGTTTTTATGCTGGGTATCCTGGTGTCCGTTGTCAAGCTTGCGAAAATGGCGAAAATCGTCCCCGGGATTGCCATTTTCTCCTTTTTGGCGCTTATTTTTATTCTGGCGGCCATGACCGCTTCAATGGATTCGCATTTGATTTGGGAAAAATGGGAAGAGAAGCAAATACTCAGACATTGAAAACCGCCCTCAATCAGGGCTTGATAAGCTGCCACAGCTGTCATCTACTCTGCCGCCGCAGCAATGCCGAGGCGGTCATGACCTGCCCGCGCTGCGGAACCCGTTTGCATAGCCGCAAGCCCAACAGCATACACCGAACCTGGGCGCTTGTCCTGGCGGCTCTCATATTCTATATTCCGGCCAATGTGCTTCCCGTCACCACCGTTATTTCTTTCGGCAAGGGACAATCGGATACCATTATGAGCGGCGTCATCTATTTTATCTATTCAGGGATGTGGCCGATTGCGCTGGTTATCTTTGTGGCCAGTGTTTTTGTGCCCCTGTTGAAATTGCTTTTGCTGTCTTTCCTGCTGATAACCGTTCAGCGAAAAAGCAGGTGGCGCCAGAAAGACCGCACGCGGCTTTACCGAATTACCGAAGTCATCGGCCGCTGGTCGATGGTCGATATTTTCGTGGTTACCATCCTGGTGGCCCTGGTCAATCTGGGTGCCCTGGCATCCATCCAGGCCGGGCCCGGTGCCGTCTTTTTTTGTGCGGTGGTCATTATTACCATGTTCGCGGCCATGTCATTTGACCCGCGGTTGATTTGGGATACTGAGGAGTCGATCGATGAGTGATCCGAAAAAAGATGTCTCTGAGTTAAGTGACGTTCCTGAAGCGGAAGTTCGAAACCGCAAACGCGGTTTTTCGATTTCCATCGTATGGCTGGTTCCGCTGGTTGCCGTTCTGATCGGCGGCTGGCTGGTCTATAAAACGCTATCCGAAAAAGGACCGACAATCGAAATTTCCTTTAAATCGGCCGAAGGACTGGAAGCCGGAAAAACCAAGATCAAGTACAAGGAGGTCGAACTCGGACAGGTCAGCGCGATCAAACTGAGTGAGGACCTATCAAAGGTGGTTGTAACGGCCGAGCTGGTGAAGGAGGCCGAGAATTTTCTGTCCGTCAATACGCGTTTCTGGGTCGTGCGGGCCCGGGTCGGGGTCAGCGGCGTTTCCGGCCTGGGCACCTTGTTCTCGGGGGCTTATATCACCCTGGACCCCGGCAAGCCCGGCAATAAAACCCACTATTTCAAAGGGCTCGAACAGCCGCCCCTGGTAACGACCGATCTGCCGGGACGTCATTTTATCCTCGAGGCCGACAGCCGGGGGTCTCTGGATGTCGGCTCGCCAGTGTATTACCGCAAGATCCAGGTAGGTCAGATCGTAAAGTATGACCTGGCCGAGGATGGCCACACCATCAATTTCAAAATATTCGTCAATGCCCCCTATCATGAATTCGTATACCGGAATACGCGCTTCTGGAATGCCAGCGGTATCGACTTCAAGCTGGATACGCAGGGGGTCCGGGTTGATAGCGAATCTCTGGTCAGCATCCTCATCGGCGGCATCGCTTTTGGAATCCCCCAGGCGGACGTGCCCGATACCCCTGCCGAGGAGGAGGCGGTTTTCAGACTCTTTCATAATGTCGACGCGGCCAAGGAGAGAACCTACTGGGTTAGAACCAAAGCGATTCTCTATTTTGATGAGTCCGTCAGAGGGCTGGACATCGGCGCCCCGGTGGAGTTCTACGGAATTCAAATGGGGCAGGTCATAGATGTCAAACTTGTTTATGATCAGGAAAACACAAATTTCCGCATCCGGGTTCTGGTCGAAATAGAGTCGGAACGGTGGATGGAAGCCGGATTTATCGGCGGCGACACCGAGCGCCAAGAACTTGTCGCCAGCTTGCTGGAAAAAGGCTTTCGGGCCCAGCTGAAAACCGGCAACCTGCTGACGGGCAAACAGGTGGTGGTATTGGATTTTTTCCCGAATGCGCCACCGGCCACTCTTGCATCCGAGGAAGGCCTTCCGGTTTTTCCGACGGTGCCGACACCCATGGAGGAAATCAGCACCAAGTTCATGCGCATTCTCGAAAAAATAGACGCTATCCCGCTCGATCAAATCGGAAAAGACCTGGGGGAGACGATCAAGAGTGCCAAACAACTCACTGAATCACCTGAAATTTTGGAGGCCATTAAAAACTTGAATGCCACCCTGGAGGAAACCCGTTTGCTGGTGTCCGACCTGCGAACCAATGTTACCCCGGAAATAAGCGCCGTACTTGAAGAAGCCCGCCAATCGCTGGCGAATGCCGAACGAATGCTGAATGCCGATTCTCCGCTGCAAGTCAGAATGAATTCAGCCATAGTTGAAATCACAGCCGCGGCTCGGTCATTACGGCTTTTGATTGATTACCTGGGGCGGCATCCGGAATCACTGCTCAGGGGGAAAGGACCGACAGAATGATAGACATAAACAACGTGAAATTAAGGCGGATGGTATGTGTGACGATAGGTGCTGGTATGTTACTCCTTACCGCGTGCGGCGGCAGAACGCCACCCGCCAAATTTTACACCCTGCAGCCGGTTGAGCAGACAGCCATGGACAAGGCCCTGCCCCGTGATGTGGCCCTTGCCATCGGGCCGGTTGCAATACCCGCTGAAAACGATCGGCCGGAGATTGTCACCCGGGAAGCCAACAACGAAGTCAGCTTCTCTGAATACCATCGCTGGGCCGGCCCCCTTCGCTCAGACATTGCATCGGTGATTGCGCAAAATGTCGCAAAGCTGCTGGACACTGAACGGGTGGCACCTTTTACCCACGAGAATATCTTCCACCCGACCCACCGGGTGGTGATTAATATCAACCGCTACGACAGCCGGCCGGCCAAAGAATTTTTTATCGACGCCACCTGGAGCATTAAAGATCTTAAGGACAACAAACTTCTTTTGGTCAAAAACACCACCATCCGTGAAACCCTGGCATCAGCAAAGTACGAAGAATTGGTCGCTGCCCAGAGCAAAGCACTGGCGGCCCTGAGCACCATAATGGCTGAAGCTGTTCTGGGATTGGTACCGTAAAATATATGAAAATAATCATATTAAAGATAATCTGCGCCACGGTATGGGCTTCCATCTGGTTTTCAATCAATGCGGCCGCTGGAAATTTTGAGACACTGATAGACGGCTATAGTTCGAAAAAATTTCCGCTCGTAAAACTGCCCTGGCTGTCCAACCAGGAATACCTTGAAAGTTCAGTGCCCGATGGTCTCCGAATATTCACGAAAAAGGAAAATTATCGTATTAAAGACCTCACGCGCTATCAGCGATATGATCCGGAGGTGAAATTATACTTTTTCAAAAACCAATTATGCGAAGTCGCATATATCTTTCGGGGTCCTCCCGATACCTGCCTTAACGATTTTCCCTTGTGCAATGAAATTGGAGAGCAGCTTCAGCTCATCATTAAAAGATACGGAACCGGAAAAACCAAAAATGAAAGCCTCGTCATCTGGCCGTTAGGATATGAGGTTGAAAGAAGAAGATTGTGGAGCGTTGATGATATCAAAATCGGCCTCTATGAAATGACAGGACAGGCAGCCACCGTTTTGATGGCCAGACACATGCACCTGTCTCAAGCGATATACGCAGCTCAACAGAAATACCTCCGGACAAAACTAAAAGCCACCATCGATTGATCGTTTCTGAACAATTCTGTGCGGTCACCCTTTCCTTTGATAAGATCGCCGTGAAAACGCCGCCTGTCAAACATCAGGTAGGTATTCCCCCAGACCAGGCGTTTGATGTAAAACGACGCTTCTTTAGCCGCCAGTCTTGGTTCTAATACTGATGTTGCCGCTTCTTTTGGCCCAAGGGAGACACTATCTGCCATGCATGCTGGCAGCACATTCATTTTTTCCCAGATCCATCATTTCCTGGTCTTCATCGTCGACTTCGAGTAATCCGGCATTGACCTTGCGGATCTGGGCGTACTCATCGGGTTGCTTACGCATGTTGTCTTTGATAAAGCGGACAAAATCCGCCTCATTGTCGATACCGTAAATATCGGCATTCTTATTTTTGATGCTGCCCAGGGTATCGATAAACATCTGCTGCGCGTTGGCCTCGGCCCATTCGATGTAGTGTCCGGGTAAAATAACGAGGTCGTCGTTTAATTCGGCAATTTTGGTTTTAAGGGTATTATAAAGCATTTTGGACCAGTCTTCGGCCATCCCCCCCAGGTCGGGACGACCGATGGAGAGAATAAAAATCGTATCCCCGGTCGCCATGTATTTCTTGTCAATGAGATAGGAGGTGCTTCCGGGGGTGTGTCCCGGCATGTGGATAGCCTCGATCTCCGGGCCCCCTTTTGAAAATTTAAAAATCTCGTGGTCATCGAGGTTTTTGTATTCAAAGGTGGCGTCTTTAAAATCGTTCGCGTGCCCGACAATCTGGGCCCCCGTAGCGGTGGAAATCTGCTGGCTGCCGGATATATAGTCGGCCTGCAGATGGGTTTCAAAGGTTTTGACAATCCGGGCGCCGTGTTCATTGGCAAAATCTTGATAAAATTGAGCGTTGCGCGACGGGTCAAATACGGCCATCTCATCTTCAAAAATCAGACCGTAGCTGCAGCTGGCTTTGCCGGGACGAATAAACTGGTAAAGCTCATACCCGTTTGGCGCTGCCACCAGTTTCGGGGCGAGCATGTTGCCCCAGGATTTAATCCCTTCCGCCAGATATCTGACATCCTTCCACCCATTGTTTACCAGAATTTCACCAACATATTTGGCGGAGCCTTCTTTGGCGCAGACAATGCGGATACTTTCCTGCTTGGGGACTTGAACCTGGGCCACGGATTCAGCTTCCTTTTCGATAAATTCCATATAAGGGATGTTGATCATTTTTGACAGATAGGGCCCCTCGACTTTAAATCGGCCGAACTCTTCGTTGTTGCGCACATCCAGCAAGGTAAAGTCATGTCCTTCACCGGTAACCCATTCAAACAAATCCTCTGCCCTGTATGACTGCAGCTCCATGACAGCCTCCTTTATTTAAGTAGTTTTCTAATTTTATGTTTTGTTATTATGCTTTTTGAGCCATTAAAGTCAAATTAGTTAGGCTTTTTTAACCACGGATTTTTCACGGAAATACACTGGATCATTATTTCGCCTGCAGCGAAAACTAATAAGATATTATTATTTTTCCTGTGAATTTCCGTGGTTTTCCGTGTCCCTCCGTGGTTGATTTTTTTATCCGCTATTCAACATTCACTGCCCCTTGAACTTTGGTTTCCGCTTCTCCAAAAACGCCAACCGCCCCTCTTTCAAATCATCGCTGAGAAAGGCCGCCTCGGTGATGGATTCAGCCTCCCTTCGACAGTGTTCAGGTGGGGGGTTAGAATTTAACAAAAGATTCAAAATTCGCTTGGTTCCTTTCAGGGCCAGGGGCGCATTGGCTGCAATTTCGGCAGCTATTTGATAGGTGAAGGCTTCCAGCTCGGTTCTCGGTAGCAAATAATCCACCAGGCCGAGCTCTTTTAAACGGTTGCCATCATAGGTTCTGCCGGTGTAAAAGAGTTCCCGGGTGCTTTTAAGGCCGAGAACCTGAATGAAACGTTGCAGGCCTGTCCATGGATAGGCCAATCCGAGTTTGGCCGGCGGCATCCCCATGCGAATATCATCGGCCCCGGTGCGGATGTCGCAGCAAACAGACAATTCACATCCCGCGCCAAAAGCCACCCCGTTGAGCATGGCGATTACCGGAAAAGGAAAATTGACAATCGCCTTAAATAGATTCTCCACCGGATTCAGGGTTTTCAACCTCTCATGAAGATCATTGCTGAGTTTATTCGGCAGAGCCCGGATATCGTAACCGGAGCAAAAGGCCTCGTCCCCAGTACCCCTTAAAACAACGACGTGCGTTTCATCATCAGTCGCCAGTTTTTCAAGAGTATCCAAAAGGGTCTCAACCAGATCCGGCGACAGGGAGTTTTTCTTCTCAGGCCGGTTTAAGGTCAGCGTACACGCATTTTTACTTTTTTTTATTAACAGAAGCTTATCGTCCACAGCGGTTACCTTTATTTGATCAACTCCACGCAAATACCACCAATCCAGATAAATTAATAATCTATATACTATAAATTAACGCCAAATGCTATTCAATGAGTAGGCCAAGAATTCCAACTTAACTATGCAGCGGGTGGGAGCGGCTTCCAGCCGACATTAAGGTGTCGGACAAAAAATCGCGGCTGAAAGCCGCTCCCACAATACATAATTGCCTGGGGTGCTATTTTGTTGCTTTTTCAATTTCCACAGAAATTTCTTATTCGTTCAACCACAGCACCCTTAGCGGTATGTGGCATTGATGAACCCTGAACGGTGAACCTCTGAACCCAGAACGGTAGGGTCATATTATCATTTGACAGCACGGATTTGTATACAGTATACAGATTCAGTCCAACCCATACCAAAGGATGGTGAAAATGACACAGTCCAAGACCCATCAGAGTGAACTGGAACGACTTAGAGAGTTAGAAAACAAGGCTAAAATGGGGGGCGGACCCAAGGCCGTGGAGCGTCATCACAAAAGGGGCAAGTTGACCGCCCGCGAGCGTTTGGACCTGCTGTTCGATCCGGACAGTTTTGTTGAAGTCAACAAACTGGCCCAAAGCCAGTCGGTGGATTTCGGCATGCAGGAAAAGCGGGTACCGGGCGACGGTGTCGTCACGGGCTGCGGAACCATCGCTGGGCGTCTGGTTTTCGCCTATGCCCAGGATGTGACGGTTCTGGGCGGTTCGGTCGGCACGATCCACGGCCAAAAAATTTGCCGCATCATGGATGAAGCCATCAAGGTCAGAGCTCCTCTGGTGGCCCTGAATGATTCCGGCGGTGGCCGGCTGCATGAAGGTTTTTTCGCCTCCAAGGGGGTGGCCGGCATGTTTTATCGCAATACAGCCGCTTCGGGCCTGATTCCTCAAATTACCGGCATGATGGGATCCAGTGCCGGTGTGGCGGTCTATTCACCGGCCCTAACCGACTTTATTGTCATGGTCAAGGGACAAAGCCACATGGTCATCACCGGACCGGCCATTATCAAATCGGTTACCGGCGAGGACATCAGCCTCGAAGAGCTCGGTGGCGCCAAGGTCCACAGCGAGATCACCGGTCAGGCCCATTTTGTGGCCGACAGCGATGCCGAATGCATTGAGATTATCAAAAAACTGCTCAGTTATCTGCCTTCCAACAAAGATGAGCAGCCCCCCGTCGTGCCATCCGATGATGATCCTGATCGGACGGACGACACCCTGGAAAAAATTGTGCCGGCCGACTTTAAAAAATCCTATGATATGCATGACGTCATTTTACGCATCGTGGATAACAAGGACTTTTACGAAATTTTACCCCGATTTGCGCCGAATATCATTATCGGCTTTGCGCGCCTGGACGGTCATTCCGTGGGGATTGTCGCCAATCAGCCCCGTTTCAAAGCCGGCTGCCTCGATGTCGACGCCTCCGACAAGGCCTCTCGTTTCATCAGGTTTTGTGACGCTTTTAATATTCCCTTGATCAACCTGGTGGATGTGCCCGGTTACTTCCCGGGAGTAACCCAGGAGCACGCCGGCATTATCCGGCATGGGGCCAAGATGTTATATGCCTATTCAGAAGCCACCGTGCCAAAAATCACCCTGGCCCTGCGCAAGGAATACGGCGGTGCGGTGATGGGAATGTGCTGCGTTGGAATGGGGGTTGACCTGATGCTGGCCTGGCCCATCGCCCAGCTGGTGGTGCTCGATACCACAGCCGCGGTCAACCTCATTTTCCGCAAGGAAATCCAGGCCGCCGACAATCCGGATGAGCTCAGGCAGCAAAAGATCGCAGAATACGATTATAAATACTCCAATCCCTATCATGCGGCCTCCAACATGCTGGTGGATTCGGTGATCAAACCGCGCGAAACCCGGCCCCGGCTCATAAAAGCGCTGAGAATGCTGGCCAACAAGCAACGGCCGGAGCCGAACAAACGGCATGGCAACATTCCGTTGTGAAGGCAGGATTTGGTTCTACCTGTGTTAAAAAGTTGTATGAGAGGTAATTTAAATTCCAAATAACAAATCCCAAATATCAAATAAATTACAATGATCAAAATTCAAAATCTCAAACGCAGAGCAATCAGGTTTCGGTCATTGGATATTGGCGTTTGAGATTTATTTGTTATTTGGTGCTTGAGATTTGGGATTTTAAAATTCGCGTTGATGATCACAATGTCAATGTAAATGAGGAACAACTAAAATCGTGATTTTTAAGAGAAAGGATTAACGATATGAACTTTGATCTTTCCAAAGAGCAGAAAATTATTCAACAAGCCGCCCGTGAATTTGCCAAGGGTGAGTTTACCGATGTGGCCCGGGACCTGGACATCAACGAGATCTATCCGGCGGAAATCGTCAAAAAGGCCAAGGAACTGGATCTCGTCGGGCTTTTCGTCCCCGAGGAGTACGGGGGACCGGGATTGGGTTTTCTGGAACAGGCCATGGTGCTGGAAGAATTCTGGAAAGTTGACCCGGGCATCGGTCAACAACTCAGCTCGGTATCATTTGGTGCGGAAGAATTGATTCTTTTTGGAACCGAAGAACAAAAAAAGAAATGGCTGCCGCCCCTGTTCGAAGGCGACGCCGTGATGGGCTTTGCCATCACCGAACCCGATGCCGGCAGCGACACCGCCGCCGCCACCACGACGGCTGTCAGGGATGGGGATGACTATGTGATCAACGGCAGCAAGGTGATGATCGGCAACGGAACGGTCGGCACCTTTATGCTGGTCTACTGTCTGACAGATCCCGAGGAGGAGCGCAAAACGGCCCGCCACAGCATTATCATCGTTGAGACGGATCGGGAAGGATACAAAGCCGATCCCATGCACGGTAAAATGGGCCTGCGAGCCTCCGACACCTCGGCGGTCTATTTCAACAACGTCCGGGTGCCCAAAGAGAATCTGCTGGGCGTCGAGGGCAACGGGTTCATCCAGCTCATGAAATTTTTCGATCATTCCCGGGCCTATGTTGCCGGACACGGCGTCGGATTGGCCCAGGGCGCCCTGGACATGGCCATCAAACATGTCAAGGGCCGCAAGCAGTTCGGGCGTCCCCTGGGCGCTTTCCAGGCGACCCAATTCAAGATTGCTGATATGGCGACCCAGGTTGAAACAGCCCGAACCATGGTCTACAAATCCGCCTGGCTGCTGGACCAGGGAAGACCGAACACCACATTGACGGCGATGGCCAAGATGTTCGCCTGCCATGTTGCCGTTGCGGTGGTGGATGAATCCCTCCAGCTTCACGGCGGGTACGGCTACTTCAACGACTATGACATCGAGCGCTTTTATCGCGCCGCTAAAGTTCTGGAGATCTATGAGGGAACCAAGGAGGTGGAAAAAATCGTAATATCGAGAGAGTTGCTGGGAAAACTGTAACAGATTTTCAGAAGTTAATGGGCCTATTCTCTGATAGGTTTCAGGTGCCAGGTCTCAGGTGTCAGGTTCTCTGAATTGAGGAATCGGGATGCCTTGGGACCTGACACTTCGACCTCACACCTTAAACCTTATACCTTCTACCTTACACCCTATACCCCGCCTCCAGTGCTTTTAAGGATGCCTTCAGCATCTTCTCATTTTTACCGAATCTTTTTTGCAGGACGTGTTTTATATCTGCCACCGAACAAAAAAGCTTCTTGTTATCCGCGGCGATTTTTTCGGATGTGGCCAGCGCAAACCCAAGCACGATCAAATTAACGGCTTTGGGATTTTCAATCTCATGGGCCAGGATATCGGCGTCTAAAGTTTCAACCGCTATGTGTGGGTCACCATTCAGCTCTCGGGCACCGTTGGATACCGCCCAGCCGTCTGCCCTCAAAAAAGGGCCGTGCTGCTTTAGATTTTCAGCTTTCAGCAGCACCAGAATATCCGCCTGCAGGGGCCGGATCAACGGGCTGGAGAACTCCCCCACTTTGAAATGCGATAAAACTGTTCCGCCCCGTTGGGCCATGCCATGGGTTTCCGATGTGAATACCGGCAATCCTTTGTTGATCGCAGCTTCGGCCAGCAGGCGCGTTACGAACAACACCCCCTGCCCGCCTACGCCGCTGATGATTACCTGTTGCTGTACAGACGCGTTCATAGTTCTTCCCTTTTCGAGTATGAGTTGCGTGTTACGCTAGTTGATTGAGTTAATTAAGTTTATTAAGTTAATTGAGTTGAGGGATCAGAATAACTTAATCAACCAGTCAACTCAATCAACTCAACCAACTATTTTTTGGTCACAATCGCCCCCTTCGGGCAGACATTCAGACACACCCCGCAGTCCGTGCAAAGAATGCGATCGATGCTGACGTGTTTTTCATCCTTTTCCTCGTCCTCGTGGTAGACAAGGGCCGGGCACTCGAATTGCTTGACGCAATAGGCGCAGCCATCACAGTCTTCGGTGACTTCCACCGGGATATGTTCGGTGATCTCTCCCTTTCTGGCCAGGTCGATCACGCAGGGATACCTGGAAATCACAACCGCCGGTCCGTTCTCGCGACTGTATTTAACCGCATCCTTCATGAGGTCTAAAAATTCCTTGTACTGGTAGGGATTGCCTTTCTTGCAGTATTTTACGCCGCAACCGCGGACCAGGGATTCTATGTCGACGGCCTCCAGAGGCTCGCCGCAGGCCCCATGGCCGCTGGCTGGGGTCGGCTGGCTTCCGGTCATGGCCGTCGTGGAATTGTCAAGGATAACCAGCACGAATTTCACCTTTTGAACCACCGCATCGATGAGGGGTGGAATCCCGGCATGAAAGAACGTCGAATCCCCGATGGTGGCCACAATATCCGGACGCTTTTCGTCGTTTTTGTAGGCCTGATAAAAGCCGGCCGCCTGGCTGATGGCCGCTCCCATGCACAGAACGGTATCAACGGCCCCCAGATTCAATCCCAGGGTATAACAGCCGATATCGCTCGTATAGATCCCCTTGCGGGCAGCTTTTTTGATGGCAAAAAAACTGGCGCGATGCGGACAGCCGGCACACAGCGTCGGACGCCGCCCGGCAACAAAGGGTATCTCTTGCCGTTCAAATTCCACCCCCCACAGCTTGGCGATAATTTCCTGGATGTCTTCGGGATAAAGCTCACCAACGGCCGGGACGGTATGGGATGACCGGCCTTTGACACGATGACGATCCGCCAGCTGCATCTCGATGACCCCCATGGTCTCCTCGATAACCAGGATTTCGTCATAAGAGTCGATCCAGTGGGTGATAACCTCACTGTGCAATGGAAAGGGCTGCAGCACCTGGTAGAAGGGAATCGTTTGCCACAAACCCATTTCTTTTAGAATCTCGCTGGTGTGGGCGGCGGCCACCCCCGAAGATATAATTGCCCGAGAAGCTCTGGCATCAGGGTTGAGACGCACCGGCCGGGTGGATTCGTGACGCGCGATGGCGGCCAGTTTTTCCTCCACTTCTTTGTGCAAATGAAATCGGAATCTTGGCGTGGCGGCCCAGCGGGTGGGATCTTTCTCGAAGTTAACTTCCCTGTCATTCGGTTGGATCTTATCTAGAGCCACGTCCTGACGCGAATGACAGACCCGGGTGGTCGGGCGCAGCATCACCGGTGTTTTGAAACTTTCAGAGATCTCATAGGCCAGCGCGACCATCTCCTTGGCCTGCAGGGGTGTACTGGGATCCAGCACCGGAATCCTGGCCATCATGGCCATCAAACGGCTGTCCTGCTCGGTCTGGGAAGAGATGGGCCCGGGGTCGTCGGCACTGATCACGATAAATCCGCCTTTGGTGCCCATGTAGGCCGCACTCATCAGCGGGTCGGAGGCCACGTTCAAGCCGACTTGCTTCATGGCGACTGCCGCACGCAAACCGGTCTGGCAGCCGGCATAGGCAATCTCGAGGGCGATCTTTTCGTTGACGGCCCACTGGGTGTGCATGGACAGGTTATTCTCTTTTTGAAAAGAGGCCACCGCCGCCAGTATTTCGGAAGACGGGGTACCCGGATAAGCGGTCGCAATGGCGCACCCGTTTTCAATCAGCCCCCGCGCAATGGCTTCATTTCCCAAAAGCAATCTGCGTTCAGTCAAAATCTCCCTCCATGGTTGTGTTTTTTATGAGAGGAATGGATTCTAATCTTATAAAAGGCAATAGACAGGATTTACAGGATTTCTTTGTTTCGCATTTTCCTGAAGAAAATGAGGAAAACCCATCCGACTTCGTCGGAAAAAGATACTATTCTGGATTAGTTATATCTTCAACAAATTATGGGAATCTTGACACCCAGTTATAACTTTTTCGTATCGTCCAATCTATCGCCGAAGGCGATTGGAATTTCCAGGCTTTCATCCGGAAAGCCTGGAACAAATATCCTAAAAATCCTGTTAATCCTGTCTAAGAATTTTTTAATTAAAATAGAATCCATTCCTTAATATTTATGTTTCCTTCTCGCTACAATTCAAATGCTCTGACGCTGATGATTAACGGCAAGTCAGCGAGTTTTGCCATTATGTCATCCGGGATGGCATCATCGGTCCGCAGAAAGATCATGGTTTTGTCGCCGCCTTGTTCCTGACCGACCCTCATTTTGCTGATATTAATGTTATGAGCGCCCAGCAGGGTTCCGATACTGCCGATGGCCCCGGGCTTATCGTGATTGTGAATGAGTATGAAGCGACCCTGGGGATGCAGTTCGAGCCGGAAATTGTTAATATTGACCACCCGTGGATCCTTTTGTCCGAATATGGTTCCGGCAACTTTACTCTTGCCGTTATCATAATGGGCCCTGACCGTAATGAGGTTAATGTATTCATCCGTTTCGGCAACCGTGGTCTCGGTAACCTTGATGCCCCTTTCCTTGGCCAGAACTTCCGCATTGACGAAGTTCACATCATCTTTGATCATGGGTGTCAGCAACCCCTTTAACACGGCAGTGGTCACCGGCGACAGGTCCAGATCCTGAAAATCCCCGGCATATTCAATGACCACTTCTTTCACCGGCCCGGTCGCCAGCTGGGCCAGCAGACATCCCATCCGATCGGACAGGGTCAAAAGGGGACCCATTTTTTCCAGGAGCTCACCACTGACTGCCGGCACATTCACTGCGTTGATGACCGTACCTTCCTTGAGATAGGCAATAATCTGCTCGGCGACCTGCACCGCCACATTGGTCTGGGCCTCCAGGGTGGAAGCGCCCAGGTGCGGGGTGCAAATCACCCGGTCGACTTCAAATAAAGGACACGCACCGGGGGGTTCGGTTTCAAAAACATCCAGGGCGGCACCGGCCACCTTACCGGAACGCAAGGCATCGTTGAGATCGGACTCATCCACGATACCGCCGCGGGCACAGTTGATGATCATGACGCCGTCTTTCATTTTTTCGAAAGCAGCCCTGTTCAGCAAGCCCACAGTTTCCTTTAATTTGGGAACATGCAGGGTGATGAAATCCGACCGGCGGTATAAGTCATCTAGGGAGACCGGCTCAAAACCGGCCTTTTCGATTTGCTCCGGCGTGACGAATGAATCATGGACAATCACCTGCATCTTCAGGCCCCGGGCACGATCGGCAACAATGGAACCGATTTTTCCGAACCCGATGACCCCCAGCACCTTGTTGAAGACTTCACGGCCCTGCAGCTTTTTCTTTTCCCAAAGTCCTTGTTTTAACGTTGTCGTGCCCCATGGTATATTTCGCGTTAACGCCATCATCATGGCGATGGTATGCTCGGCCGTGGTGACGACATTGCCGGTCGGTGTATTCATGACGACCACCCCCCGTTTGGTGGCGGCAGAAATATCAACATTATCCAGACCGATACCGGCCCGCCCGACAACTTTTAAAGAGTTGGCGGCTTCGAGGAGTTCTTCGGTAACCTTGGTTGCACTGCGGATGACCAGCGCATGGTAGTCACCGATGATGCCTTTAAGCTCATCGGGAGCCAATCCGGTTTTGACGTCCACCTCTATCCCGGGCTCATCTTGAAACATTTTAATGCCGACATCACCAAGATTGTCACTGACCAGAACTTTCATGATATCCTCCGCCAATAGAATTAAGGTTATAAAAGACGATCTGGAGACTGCTCATGGAAGGCTGATATGCCCTGCCGACCGGCTGGGAGTGCTGAAACAATAAGATAAGCGCGCAAAAAGACATTCAAATAATATCTCGGAACCGACACCGGGGGCGATTTTTAAGGTGCACCCCGGTAACGACTAACTGTTTCGTCCTTTGGCCTTTACGATCAATTCAACCAGACTGCTGACTTTGGGCTTCGGTTTGGCCGCCATCAACGCATTGAATTGGTCTTCCGGTAACTGGTCCTTGAGATACCGCACCACATCAAAGTGTTCCCACCAGCAGTCCAGAATTTTAAAACAGGGCTGCTGGTGATCACCACAGATTTTACAATAGTGAAACGGTACGGAGTTGCCCAGTCGCGGGCAACGCCGTACCAGTTTTTTGGACGAATTTTTCATACCGGCTCAAACTCGTGAAAAAAAACATGCTTTCTTAACGGCTTTTGACATGCTCCGGCTTGGGATATTGCTCAAGAATCTTTTCCGCCTCTTCGATTTCCTCGGCCGGGTATTCATAATCCGTGAGATTTCCTGCCAGGAACTGCTCGTAGGCCCCAAGGTCAATCACACCATGCCCGCTGAAGTTGAATAGGATGACTTTTTCTTTACCCTCCTCTTTGGCCTTGCGGGCAAGGTCGACCACACAGGCGAGGGCATGGTTGGTTTCCGGAGCGGAAATAAAGCCTTCGCTCCTGGCAACCAGCAGGCCGGCTTCATAGGTGGCAAGCTGGTTATACGCCTTGGGCTCTAAAAGCCCTTCATCGACCAGCTGGCTGACCGTGGGTGCCATCCCGTGATAGCGCAAACCGCCTGCGTGCATGGGCGGTGGTACGAAGGTGTGACCGAGGCTGTGCATGGGCAGCAGCGGTGTCATACCGATGGTATCCCCATGATCATAGGCAAAGGGCGCCCGGGTCAGGGTCGGACAGGCGGCCGGTTCAACCGGATGGATATCTAAATCTTTGCCGTTGAATTTGTCATACACAAACGGAAAGGCCAAACCGGCAAAATTACTGCCGCCGCCGGCGCATCCGATGACAACATCCGGATATTCGCCTATTTTTTCCATCTGCTTTTTGGCTTCCAGACCGATAACCGTTTGATGCAGCATGACATGGTTGAGCACACTGCCCAAAGAGTAACGGGTCTCACCGGACTCATCGGTGACAGCCGCTTCAATGGCTTCGCTGATGGCAATACCTAAACTGCCGGGGGTATCCGGTGATTGTTCCAGAATCTGTCTACCGGCTTTGGTTTCGGTGCTGGGGCTGGCAACGCAGTTGGCGCCCCAGTTAGCCATCATTGTTTTGCGGTAGGGCTTCTGGTCAAAACTGATTCTGACCATAAAAACTTTGCATTCAAGCCCGAATTGCGAACAGGCAAAGGAAAGGGCGCTGCCCCACTGGCCGGCGCCGGTTTCGGTGGTTAACCGCTTGATCCCGAATTCCTTGTTATAATAGGCCTGGGCGACGGCGGTGTTGGGTTTGTGGCTGCCGGGAGGGCTGACACCCTCATATTTGTAGTAAATACGGGCCGGCGTATCCAGTGCTTTTTCCAGCTCATAGGCCCGCACCAGCGGCGAAGGGCGCCAGATTCTGAGAACTCTCAACACCTCCTCCGGAATATCAATCCACCGTTCGCTGCTGACTTCCTGCTCGATCAGGTTCATGGGAAAAACCGGCGCCAGCATATCAGGACTAATCGGGTTTCCATCCGGGCCCAGGGGGGGATTCATTTTGATGTCTGCAAGCACGTTGTACCATTGGCGTGGTATCTCATCTTCGGTCAAAAAAACTTTTTTCGTTTCCATAGCGCCCTCCTTGCGGTTTATTTTGGGTTAAGCAGACGGTAAGATTTGAGATCATCAAGAAAACTATTTCCAATAATAACAGACCCCTAAATACATGAAGCCCGTTCATTTAATTGCCTTGACTTCAATGTGTATACGGTATACAAAACTTAGTCAAGTAAATAATCAGGCCTTGTCCTACATAAACTCGACGCTTTTGTAAAGGGGCCATTCTGGTTCAAGAGTAAGGAAGGCTGCAATGTTACCCGTCGACAGACACGGACGTATTTCGATAATTAAAATTTAAGCCTGACTCGCAAATGGAACCTGCCGGGTCGTTTTACAACGTTTTCGCAAAGAAAGGTATTCAAATCATGGCCAACAAAGTTAATCTTTACAAAACCGCCTATAACCCTCTGCTCATCGAACCCGGCCGCGGGTTGCCGGACGAGGTCGCTGTCATTGGCGCCGGCACCATCGGTCCGGATATCGGGTACTATTTGAAAAGCGCCATGCCGCAGAGCAAGCTCATTTTAGTGGATGTGGTCGAAGAGCCCCTCAAGCAAGCCGAGCAGCGAATACGCGGCTATACTGAAAAGGCGGTAGACAAGAAAAAGATGAAACCGGATAAGGCCGCGGTGGTCCGCGAAAACATTGTTTACACAACTAACTACGAAGAGATAAAAAACTGCCAGCTGGTAATTGAAGCCGCCACCGAAGATATTCCGCTTAAGCAAAAAATATTCGACACCATCGAAAATATCGTCAGCGATGATACCATCATTACCTCCAACACCAGCTCGATTCCGGCGGATCGATTATTTTCCAGGATGAAAAATCCGGGCCGGACCTCGGTGACCCATTTTTTTGCCCCGGCCTGGCGCAGCCTGCCGGTGGAGGTCATTTCCTGGGGGGGCGGCAATCGGGAAGTGCTGGATTATCTGTTCTGGTTTTTTGCCCGGACCGGCAAAGCCCCCATCATTACCGACAACGCCATCTGCTTTGTGCTGGACCGTATCTTCGACAACTGGTGCAACGAAGCTGCTTACCTATTAGACAGCGCCACGGCCAGCCAGGTGGACAAAGTGGCCGAAGAATTCGTGTTTGCCGGACCGTTCTTTGTCTTGAATATGGCCAATGGCAACCCCATCATCATCGAAACCAACACCTTGCAAATGGAAGAAGGCGCCCATTACCAGCCAGCCCCCATATTGGGTTCGGTGGACCGCTGGCGGACCCATCGCCCGGGAAGCCCGCTGGAGGTGGCAGAAGACCTTAAAGGCACGATCCGGGATCGTCTGCTGGGGATTTTGTTCTCCCAGTCCGTCGACATTATCGACCGCGGCATCGGCACCGAAGCGGATCTCAACTTCGGCTGCCAGGTGGCCCTGGGATTCAGAAAAGGCCCGCTGGATCTCATGCGTGACCTGGGAGAAAAAGAGGTGAATCGGATCATGCACCACTTTCAAAAAGAGCGACCGGGATTTCCCCAGCCGACAAAGCCGGTGGCCGACTACCAGAATTTTAATCGTTATATCCTGGTCGATGACCGCCAGGGAGTCAAAATCATCACCATCCGGCGACCCCAGGCGATGAATGCCCTCAATGATGAGTTGACGGATGAGATCCTGGGCGTATTAAAAATGTTCGCCGAAAATCCGGAAGTCCGGGGCTTTATCATTACCGGTTACGGCACCGCAGCCTTTTCCGCCGGGGCGGATATCGGCAAATTCCCTTCCATGCTCGGCGATCCAGATGCCTCAGCCCAGTATGCGCGGGACTGTGCCAAGGTACAGACCTTCATGGATCAGATGGACAAACCCGTGGTGGCCGCTCTTAATGGTTTGGCCATGGGTGGCGGCCTGGAAGTGGCCATTCGCTGCCACAGCATCGTCGCCATGCAAAATGCCGTATTGCAGTTTCCCGAAATCACGCTGGGCATCCTGCCCGGCATCGGCGGCTGCGTGGTGCCCTATCGCAAATGGCCGCAAGGAGCGGCTCTGTTTCATGATATGATCTGTTTCGGCAAACCGCTGCGCGCCAGCGAGGCGGCCGCTATCGGAATGGTGGCAAAACTGGCGGATAACCAGCAGGATCTGATCCAGGCCGCCATGGATGAAGTCAACCGTTTGCAAGGCAAGGTTACGGGAATTCCTGACGGAAAAGTAGAAATTCCGACCCTCGACATTCCCGACCAACCCATGGCCGGTAAGCAGGTATTGAGCAAAGAGGCGGTGGCCATCACAGCCCGAACCATCGAAAAAGGAGCGGCCACCGAGGACCTGGGCGAAGCCCTTGAAATCGGCTACCGGGGCTTCGGTGAAATCGCCTGCAGCGAGGCGGCACAGGAAGGCATCTCAGCCTTTCTGGAAAGGCGCAAACCGGGATTTAAGAACTAGGCCGGCTCTGTCGACCGGAAAAAGAGGGGGAAAACAGATAACGCAGTTCTTCCAGGGATTCTTCGATGGCAAACGGCACGATCTGCGCGAAGCTGTCCAGAATGACGATGGCATTTACCGACGAGTCGTTGGCAGTGGCTACCCGCAGCCGTCGAGCAATGGCGCAGTTGACGGTTTGCATATTTTGATAGATTTTGGCCAGGCCTTCAAATTCAAAATCGGCGGCGCGACCCTCTTTTTGACAATAGTATTGGGCCAGCATGTAAAATGAGGTGGCGCGGAAAACAGTCTCCTCTTTACTGGCCAGGGGCAAATGAAACCAGGCCATGGGCTTGAAGAAGGCCGTGTGGGGACAGCCGCAGGCAGCGATGACCAGGCCCATCATCGAGCTGATCGCCAATTGGGCCGTGGTGCGCTGGGCAATCCAGCGCTGTTTGGTGACAACTTCCACCGTGATCTCATCATAAGAGTTCAGGCCGTCAAGGCGCTGAACAATATTATATATATTGATCGCCAGCGGGCAGTGGGGATGGGCCGCGGCATCCAGCGGGCAATTGGCGCATTGGTGAAATTCCAGCTTCGTCCAGGGCGGCAAACCTTCGGTAAGATTCCCCCGGAATTCAAGATTTTCTGCATTCAACTCAAACCTGAAATCTTCACGGGAGTTGTCCGGCATCCGGAAACAGTAACGAATTACTCTGGTTGGCATGAACAAATCCTGTTAAGTTTTGTGTCCCCCTTCCTTCAAACTCACTTCAAAGCCTAAACTCATTTCGGGAATTGAAACCGAGCGCAGGCATTGCCGCGCTTCCAACCGTGCCATGCTCCGACTGTTGGCCTACCGCAATTGCAAGAAGCATGCATATTTTTAGCCTAAAACCTTTATTGAATAATTTCATAAGGTTAATCATTATCTGCAAGGGAATGAATACGGCGGATCGTATGGTTATTTAGACGAAGGATGTGTTCTTTATTGTACAATGTTAGAAATAGACTGCGGCCGTTTTTAAGTTCCGGTAAGGTGGCTGGTGAGGGGAATCGGGTTAATCAACCGCCGCATAGAGGCAGAATCACCCGAGGGGAAAATGCCTGATTGAGCCAAAATTGCTCAACCAGGCATCGGTCGTATTGAGGCGCATTGACTGGTAACGAATAACTTCCAATTGAGCTCTGGCTCAGATGGAATACTTCTATCCCAAAATGGCCTGCAGATCTTCCTCCGGTGTGTTGATCGGCATGATGTTGAATTTGTCCACCAGGACATTCAATACATTGGGAGAGACAAATGCCGGCAGGCTTGGTCCCAGACGGATGTCCTTTATTCCCAGATAAAGCAGGGTCAACAGAATCGCACAGGCTTTTTGTTCATACCATGACAGAATCATGGACAGGGGCAGATCGTTGACGCCGCATTCAAAGGCATCGGCCAGAGCCGTTGCAATTTTGATGGCCGAGTAGGCATCATTGCATTGTCCGACATCCAGCAGACGCGGGATCCCCCCGATGTCGCCCAGATCCTTGTCAAAGAAGCGAAATTTGCCGCAGGCAAGGGTCAACACCACGCAGTCATCGGGAACCTGCTCGACGAATCTGGTGTAATAGTCACGTCCGGGTTTGGCTCCGTCACAGCCGCCCACCAGGAAAAAATGCCGGATCGCTTTGTTCTTGACCGCTTCGATGACCTTGTCGGCAACCCCCATCACGGCGGTGCGGGCAAAACCGACCAGTACGCGCTTGCCGTCTCGATCCTCGGTGAAGCCGGGCAATTCAAGGGCTTTTGCGATCACGGGGGCGAAATCCTTGTCAGCGATATGATGGACACCCGGCCATCCCACCAGGCCGGTGGTAAAAATGCGATCCCGGTAACTGTCTCTGGGTTTCTGGATACAATTGGTGGTCATCAATATCGCACCGGGAAAGGCGTCGAACTCTTTGGCCTGATTCTGCCAGGCACTGCCGTAATGGCCATAAAAATGAGAATATTTTTTGAGCTCCGGATATCCATGGCAAGGAAGCATTTCTCCGTGGGTATAAACGTTAATGCCCTTACCCTCGGTTTGCTTTAAAATTTCCTCCAGGTCTTTGAGGTCATGACCGGAAACCAGAATCGCCTTGCCCGCCTTAGCGCCCAGAGGAACAGAGGTCGGGACGGGATGTCCGTAGGTACCCGTATTGCCAGCATCCAGAAGCTCCATGGTCTTCAAGTTGACTTCACCGCACTTCATCACCAACCCGATATAATCGTCAACCGAAAGTTCTCTGTTGAGGGTGGCTGCCATGCCTTCCTGCATAAAGGCATAGACGCCGTCGTCTTCTTGACCCAGTATGGCGGCATGATCCGCATAGGCGGCCATTCCCCGGATACCGTAAACCAGCAATTCACGCAGCGAGAGGATGTCGGCGTCGATAGCACGATTCGACTGGATCCCAACCTTCTCACCCTGGGCCACCAGGGCCCCGGCAATCGGTTCGGGTTTGAAGGTTGAGGGGCCTTCTCCAAATTCAACATTGCCGCCGGCGGCCTTCACTTTTTCTTTCAAAGCGTCCCTTTTTTGCACCGCTTCCTTGATCAACTCGACAAACCGGTCAGGATCAAAATCCACATTCGTCAATGTTGAGAAAATAGCTTTGCTGGTAAATTGATTGACTTGCTGATCGTTGACCCCCACCTTACGACCCGCTACCGCCACCTGTGACAGTCCCTTGACGGCATAGTTTAAAAGATCCTGAAGGGCGGCAACATCGGGCTGTTTGCCGCAAACACCGATTTTGGTGCATCCTTCCCCTTTAGCGGTTTGCTCACATTGAAAACAAAACATTTGCATCCTTCCTTTACAATGAAAAATTAGGTTCAGTGACGTTGCGTTTCTATCATTAAAATTTTTCGACCCCCATAGTAATCACGAACATATTAAAATCAATCGCGACCCGCAATAATTTAATGGAATTTTCGACAACTTCGAAAAGGGCGCACCCTATTTGTTTTTTGCAGCCCGGTAATTGACTTAAGTCAAATTCTTTGTCTGTCACAATGTGGTATATGATAAGCGCGCTTACATTTGTTCGATTCCGGTTCCACACCTGTCTGATCCTGTAAATTGAAAGGCCGCCGCCAGCCCGAATGAAAAATGCAAGCCAGTTGGATCTTTCATCCCGTCATTGGAATTCTTCAGAATTACCTTCACGCATTGAAAGGTGGAACGGCTATGACCTCCTCAAACACCTGCCGTCCGATTCGCCCCAAAAACGACCGCCCCGGTCAAGGGACAACCCTTTGCCAGCATGGCCAAATCGTCGGTAACCGCCTTCCCTGCTCCAGGCAAAACGCCGGCAAGCCCTATCCGGAATTCAGCTATGATGCCGATAGGGATTTCGACAACCAGCTGCGGACATATGAAAATTTGGCCCGGCGCCAATACCTGCGGCTTCTAAACAACCTGTCGCTGGAAAAGTTGCCGGCATGGTTTGATAAGATGCTGAGCCAACGCATTCTGCCAACCCTTAAGCGGATCGGATTTGACGAGCCGATTTCAAAGGGGCTTTTCGAGATTGCATCTTCTTCCTGGTGCCGGGTAGGACCGGCCAATGAGAAAATCATCGCCTTTCATCCCAACATCGACCGTGAAATTGAAGATGTCCGGCAGGGGTTCAGCCTGAAAGCCGGCAATACCAGCGACCCATTAAACCGCTTCAAGGGTTCTGGGCCCACTGCCATTTCCGGGACCATGAATAAAGACCCGTCTCCGGACCATCTCTTTGAATTACTGGACAGCATCGCCACTCCCTGGATCGTGCTGCCACGCGCTTTTCGTTTCCTTAAAAAAGATCAGTGCCGTTATCTGACGGCCTATCTGGCCGCCGTCGAGCATGAAAAAAGTGAATCGTTATTGATGTTGTTTGGTCGCATTACGGTGGAATTTGTGGGTAATTTTTGCCTCAAGTTCGCCGACAGGCGCCATCGACCCGATCATGTCGCCAAACTGTTGTTCTATGGATATGCAGCCTTATTTTGGAAAACGCTCAGGTGCCCCCCGGAAAACCTGGAGAACAGCGCGGTCTTTGACATTTTTTTCAACTGGATTACCCGGCTCGTCCGCACAACTGATTATTTTGGCAAGACAGAATGCCAAACTATGGATCAAATGCTGAAAATGAAAACAAAGATCTTTCCTTGCCCGGCCGGACCTCCCTGCGGAATGCCGGGAGGTTACCCTATGACTCGCTTTTTGGTGGCCCTGCGCCATGGATGCATGGGAACGGTATTCGTCTTGCGATATTTCGGGATCGATCAATTCTCGGGAACCAGAAAAACCAGGGGCCGGTTTCAATCCCTGTCGTTTCAAAAAGATTTGATAGACCTTTTGAATACCATTCAACTGAACTACCATCTGGAATCAAAGAGAACCAGAGGGTATATCAGGCAATTCATGGGTTGTATCCGATGGGCCTGTGAGATTTTACAACCCGGTCCCCCTCAAAGCAATCGAAAATTTTGGATTCGAAGATTTAATAATATTAAGATATAATTGCATAAATAGAAAATTTCCGCCAATGGCCACTCCGAGCGCACCAAAATCACCTGCTTCCCATCGAGCAACGCGACGCAGGTACCATCGGCATTCGTTGTCAGCAGTGGCAAATCCATTCCCTCGTCGGCGCAAGGACCGCCCCGCACCCCGCCAGATTCATTCAAGTTTTTAAAATAATGACCGATATTTAAATAGCTAGCACCAAATGATCTGGAACTGTTGAGGCATTTGTACCCATATGTTGAATACCGACATCGTATTTTCATCCGCCGGCTCTCTGGCAGTGGCGGTTATGGCGCTTTTTTTCTTTGTTTTCCAGGGCTGGATTTACCTGAAGGGTCCCCTGTTCAACTGGAGCAAGTGGGGTGCCCTGCTTTCCCTGGCGACCTGTGTTTATGCCTTAACGGTCTTTGTCCAGTTTAACACCTCTGCGGGTTTTACAAATCATGTCGCCGAGTTATTTCAGTATTCAACATTTTTACTGCTGGTTCATTGCGTTTATGGTTTCACATTCAGTTATCTTGAAATAAAGGCTCCCCGGTATCATCGAATCGCAGGCATATTTCATTTGATACTTCTGGCCATTCTATGGACCACCGGACTGGTTATCACCGATGAATTTACCTATCGCAGTTTCCTGTGGCTGAAGAAACCCTACATCGAACCTGAACTGGGTCTACTGGGACCTTTCTTTTTGGTTTATTCCTCCCTGGCAGCCGCTCTGTGTCTGGTCTACTGGATTAAATACCGGCATCGACACAAATCCGGGACCAGAATATTTATCCTGGGCTTTTTCCTCTGGGCTGTTCTGGGTATCCATGATGCTGCAGCGACCCTGGGCCTCAAGACGATTCAGTTTTTAATGGAGTATGGCTTCCTGGGATTCTCAACCTCGATCATGTATGTGACGCTAAAAAATTACATGGCGCTATTTGAAATTGCAGAAGATCGTAAAAAGGCATTGGAGATCGCCAATGCCGAGTTGGAGCATCGGGTCACCCAGAGGACCGGCGAACTTGAAAAAACCAATGCCGAATTACTCGATGAAATCAAACAGCGCCAATGGGCCAACGATGCGCTGCGAGAAAGCGAGCAGCGGTTTCGCACCGTTTTTCATACCAGTCCGGATGCCGTCAACATCAACAAGCTAAAAGGTGAGTTCGTTGAAATTAACGAGGGTTTTTCGACATTAACCGGATACAGCCGGTCCGACGTCATCGGCGTATCGTCCCGGGATATTCAGATATGGGCGGTTTCCGAGGATCGCAAAAAAATCATCGCCGATCTTAAAAAAACCGGATACGTGGATAATGTCGAATCCAAGTTTAGATGCAAAAGCGGTGAGGTAAAGCCTGGATTGATTTCCGCCCGGATCATTAATCTGAATGGCGAGAACCATATCCTCACCATTACCAGGGATATCAGCAAATGGAAAAAGGTCGAAGAAGACAAAAAGAAGCTTGAATCCAAGCTGCAACGTGCCCAGAAAATGGAAGCCATCGGCACCCTGGCCGGTGGCGTAGCCCACGATCTCAACAATATATTATCCGGCATCGTCAGTTACCCGGAGTTGCTGTTGATGGACCTTTCCGATGACAGCGATTTAAGAGAACCCCTGGAAACCATCCAAAAATCAGGATTTAAAGCCGCCGCCATCGTCCAGGATCTGCTGACACTGGCCCGGCGGGGTGTGTCAATTTCCGAAATCGTAAACCTGAACAAAATCATATCCGAACATCTGGAAACACCGGAATTTGAGAAAATTAAGCAATTCCATCCCGGACTCGAGGTGGAAGTCAATCTTGCAGCTGATCTGCTGAATATCTCCGGCTCTCCGGTTCATCTATCCAAAACGGTCATGAATCTTTTATCGAATGCTGCCGAGGCCATGGTCGATGGCGGCACCATTCACATAACCACTGAAAACAAGTATCTTGACCAGCCTGTCGGGGTATATGACGAAATCGAAGAAGGCGACTACGTCCTGCTAAAAGTCTCTGACGCAGGAATTGGCATCAGTCCGGAAGACAAAGAACGCATTTTTGAGCCGTTTTATACCAAGAAAAAAATGGGTCGCAGCGGCACCGGACTGGGCATGGCGGTTGTGTGGGGTACCGTCAAGGATCACAAAGGATATATAGACCTGCAAAGCATCGAAGGCCAGGGAACCACATTCACCCTTTACTTTCCGGTTACCAGGGAATCTCTGGCGGATGATCAAACCACCGGAAAGACCGTCGCGACCAGGGGTAAGGGCGAGAGGATCCTGATGGTGGACGATGTTGAGGAACAGCGCAAAATAGCCACCCTCATGCTTAAAAAATTGGGTTACGAGGTCAATTCGGTACCCGGCGGGGAAGAGGCCGTTCAATTTTTACAGGATCACGCTGCAGATCTCATCGTGCTGGATATGATCATGGATCCCGGCATCGACGGGTTGGAAACCTACAAACAAATTCTCGATATTCATCCGAACCAGAAGGCGATTATCGCCAGTGGTTTCTCCGAGACCTGGCGTGTCAAGGAGGCGCTGCGACTGGGTGCCGGCGCCTATGTAAAAAAGCCGTACACCATCGACAAGATCGGCCAGGCGGTCATCGTTGAGCTGGGCAAATAACCCAAGGGTCAAGGTTCAGAGTTCAAGGTTCACGGTTTCTTAATGTATTTTCCCAGTATCCCTTTCTGGATCTCGGCTTCGGCCCACTCAAGATTCTCCTTTTTCACACCGTCGTGATAGATTTCCAATATCAGACTGGTATGCTTACGGGCATTTTGGTACCCCTGCGCCACCGCCTGCTCGATAGCTCGCCAATCCTCGGATCCGGCAAACTCTTGAAAGGCGATGCCGATCTCCGGGAAAAATTCTTTGGCCAGGCCTTCGATAAAAGCCACATAAAAAGCCAGGCCGGCGGATTGTCGCTTTTGAATAATATGGTGCAGGGTTCCAAATTCACAGGTATCAGCCAGAAGATCTTTGAGGGCCCGTGCAATGAACTCCACCGGGGAAAAAGGAAAGGCTGCCACAATTTCCCGCCAGCTTTCCCGGTCAAAGCTTGCTTCCTGAAGCTCGCCCAATTCGTGATAAATGTAGGTATCTTTTACGGCGGCAAAAATCCTGGGAAGGTGCCGGTGCAGTAGAGTCGGATCTTTTTCGGCAATGCCCAGGTGTTCCAATGCGAAGTTAAGCGCCGGACGGCCGGATTTTTTGATGTAGAATATTTTATCCCACAGGAATAAGCCGGCGGATTCCTGGCGCAACAAAACGCTGTCATTCTGGGACATCGCCGGAATCGTCAACAGATCCCGCGCCAGTTCCCGGCCAAGGGTGTATATCTTGTATCCGTTTAAACGGGTTTTGTTCTCAACCTCCGCCAGAAAAAAAGTGGGTTTGAGGCGGTGGGCATAACCGGCGCCATAGTAGATCCTATGGGGTTCTAATACGGCATTGACGCCATCGGCATCAAAGGGATCAAATGTCTGACCGCATACGGTTAAGGGCGCATATTCGTTTTCAGCAAACGTCTCCCACCTGGTTTCTTTAGCGTCGATCCAGTCCAGGATTTCGGATGAATCGCGCTCTTCCCAGGGCGGCAGCCGGTTTTCCCATTTGTATAGATCGCGCAGTCGCAGCGCCAAACCGCAGATGGAGTATAACCCGGCATGGGTGGCATCGGATACGTCACAGTTTTGGAGAACCTGACGGGTCAGGCCTTTTAATTCTTGGGATTCCATTGAATTGAAGATAAGATGGCTTTCATCAGAGGTCAACCGATGGCTGAACATTGCTTTAATTAGACTTCAATGATGAAAACCCTGTTTACAATTGAGGTGAAAATAGTTAGTACTACATTCATAGCCAGTAACCGATATTGCCGATTGAATCCATGCCTATTCCGGCTTTCTGCGGCACCCGGCATTACAGGTGATCCACCATGCAAAAAGAGCTCACCGACCAAGAATTGGATACATACTCCCGGCAGATTGTTTTAGCCGATATTGGATACGACGGGCAATTGGCGCTCAGAAACGCCAAAGCCTGTCTCATCGGCGTTGGCGGATTGGGTTCCCCCATTGCCCTGAAACTGGTGGGAATGGGTATTGGGACCCTGCGCTTTGTTGATCGCGATATCGTCTCCCGTACGGATTTGCATCGCCAGCACCTTTACGATGCGGACGCCCTGGGCCAACCCAAGGTGGAGGTGGCGCTTAAAAGGCTTGGCCGCCTCAATCCGGATGTGAAACTTGAGCCCGTGCCCGAAGCGCTCAACTCCCTCAATGCCGAGGAATTAATTGCCGGCATGGACATCGTGATCGACGGCCTGGATCGGATTGAAACCCGCTATATCGTCAATCGAACCTGTCACCGCCTCAAGATCCCCTACGTGTATGGAGCGGCGACGGCTTCCTATGGAAACGTGTCAACCTTGATACCCGATCAAACCTTTTGCCTGGAGTGTTTTATGTCCGACATCAAAAATGAGGACATCCCCTCCTGCGGGGTGGTCGGCGTTCACCCCGCGGTAGTCGGTATGATTGCCAGCCTGCAGGTCTCCGAGGCTGTCCGGGTCTTGATCGGACAGAAACCCAAGCTTTTCAACAAGCTGCTCTATGTCGATTTAAAAGAACTGGAATTTAATCTCCTGGATATCCCGCGGCTTGAGACCTGCAAGGTTTGCGGCCAAAAGCCTGACGGTAAGCCGGGCGAGTTACCCGACCGGTGGTTTGAAGAGTCCTGCGCCCGCGATGGTCGACGGACGTTTTCTGTCGCGCCGCCCAAACGGCTTGATGTCAACCTCGTTAAACTGGCCGGCGTTATAAAGAAAAAAAGACTGCCGCTAAAAACAACCGGAGAGTTCGGCCTAACCTTCGAACATCCAATTGGCATAACGGCTTGTATTCTCAAAAGCGGCATCATGATCGCCCAGACACCGCCCCGGTCGGAAGACGATTTGGCCCCGAAAGTGAGGGATATTTATAGGTCCATTATGGTTGATGGATTAGGGTTACCTGAGAAAATAGTACCGGATGCGAATTAGCTTTAGACATCAAAGCTGATGAAATAAATTTAAAATCCCAAAACACAAGCACCAAATTACAAACAAATCCCAAATTCGAAATGCTGATGACCGAAACCGGGTTTGGATCATTGAAGATTGGTGCTTGGGTATTATTTGTTATTTGAGTATTGGTGCTTGGAATTTTCGTAATCTAAACAAGCCACTGCAATTTGCTATTCTACGACAATTCATTTGTTGGCTATTAACGCACGATAACAGGAAAAAAATGGCTTTACACTTTACCAGAGAAGAATTTTCCGACCGGCAGCAGCGGACCATTGCCCGGCTTGAAGCCCGGCAGCTGGACGGTTTATTGATGTTCAGACAGGAAAGCATGTATTACCTGAGCGGCTACGACAGCTTCGGGTATGTATTTTTCCAGTGCCTTTATCTTGATCTGGACGGAAACCTGATGCTGTTGACCCGGGCGCCGGATTTGCGTCAGGCGCGTCACACGTCCGTCATCGAAGATATCCGCATCTGGGAGGACCGCGCCGATGCCGATCCGGCTCTTCAGCTAAGGCAGATTCTGGACGAATTCGGCTGCCGGGGCAAACGGCTGGGAGTTGAATACGATGCCTATGGATTAACAGCCAAAAACGGTAAGCTGCTCGAAGCCGCTTTGTCCGGCTTCTGCGACCTCGAAGATGCCTCCGATCTGGTCAGCCGGCTGCGGGTGGTTAAAAGCAAAGCCGAGATGGCCTATGTGCGCAAGGCGGCCGAATTGGCCGACCTGGCCTATGACGAAGCCCACCGCCTTGCCGAACCGGGGGCCGACGAAGGGAACATTCTGGCGGCCATGCAGGGAATCATCTTTGCCAATGACGGCGACTACCCTGGCAACGAATTTATCATCGGCTCAGGCCAGGATGCGCTGTTGTGTCGCTACAAGTCCGGACGCCGCAAACTCGACGCCCGCGATCAGCTGACGTTGGAATGGGCGGCGGCCTACCGGCACTACCATGCCGCTATGATGCGCACCATCCCCATCGGCATGGCAACCGGACTTCAAAAAAAAATGCATGTCGTAAATTTGCTGGCCATGGATGCCTGCATGGCAGCCCTTAAACCCGGCCGTCCCATCGGCGAGGTATTCGATGCCTATGCACGCATTTGCGACCGGGAGGGGATGAAGGCGCATCGTCTCAATGCCACAGGCTACAGCCTCGGGACCACCTTTGCTCCCAACTGGATGGACTGGCCGATGCTTTACCACGGCAACCCGGTCCTGGCTGAAGAAAACATGGTGTTTTTCCTGCACATGATCCTGATGGACAGCACCACCAATAACGCCATGTGCTTCGGCCAGACCGTCGTGGTCACAGCAGCCGGATGCGAATCGCTGTCTGACCGTACGATGGATCTGGTAATCAAATAGGTTGGTCTTGGTTTCAGATGTCAGACTGATAATCAGAGAGTCCCAAAATGCAGGGCGGGCCGCGGTGCTCATCGTGGCGATCGATAATGGGTCGGCACAGCCCGCCCGAGTTGGCTTGCGGGCGCGCACGGCGGTGGTGGAAGCCGATCCGAATTGTTGTCTCTATAAGGCAATCCCACTGGCAAAAAAAAGGCAGTACCGTATGGTACTGCCTTTGAAAATATAAAAACGTTCACCGGTTCGACCGGTTTATTTTTGTGCCTTTACAAAAGGAAACACATCGGTGTATCCCATAATGTCGGTGATCAACAGGACCAGAAAAACGATCAACGCCGCACCCACAATTACGCCAATTGCATCCCCGCCAGCGGGAAGTTGCTCAATTCGATCCGCCACCGCAATGACCTCTGCGTCGGTCAACGCATCAATGCGGGCTTTTATCTCAAGCGGGTCAATACCCTGGGCAATGAAGTACGTTTCGATATCTTCGCGTGCAACAAATTGTTTCAACTCTTCACGCGATTGTTGGGCCCTTTCGGATTCTAATGTGATATCGGTGGCAACCATTGCTGCAAAAATGGGTTGGTACGGCACGGCGATCAAAAACATCAAGGATGCCATCAGCATGCTCACGAATCTGGCCTTGTTTCTGATAATTCCCATAAGGGTGTCTCCTCTTGTTGTAAATATTCAATCCATACGCTGCTTTGGTTGGCACCGGGTAGCGCCTTGTGAAAATAGACAGGCCCACAGCAACGCATCTGATTCAAAATCGAAATAGCCGCTGTGAGGCTAACCTCTTTTGAATCATCACATCAGTTTCATAATCACGAGGACGAGTATGACGATGACCAGCACCGCAATCACCAGTCCGAAAGCGTCCTGTCCGGCTGGCAGGCTCTCGATCTGATCTGCAAGCTCAATGATTTCCATTTCGCTGAGGCTGGCCAGGCGCGCTTCTGCTTCCGCCGGATCGATTCCCTCTGCAATGAGCGCGGAGCGTATATCCTCGCGCGCCAGAAGCTGTTTGAGATAATCCCGGGATTCTTGGCCATTGCTTTCAGTAAGAACCGTTTCCGTATCGATCAATGCAGCCAGAGCAACCTGGTGAGGTGTGGAAATTAGGATCATCATCACTGCCATTATGATGCCGACGGTTTGAACGTGCCTGCGAATAGATTTCATGCCAACCTCCTTCTTGTTATTTTATCGAAAAAACAACCATACTTTCTTATACGATCCTCTGCTGTATGTGTCAATTATTTTCAAAAAAACGAAGGGTGTTTGGGGAATTAACCATCTAATATTACATTCGATACTCGAATTGAAAATACGCCCCTGCCAATTTGATATTGAGCGCTTTTCCCGGCTGCGGAAGAGAATATCCCGGGCGGTTTTCACGCGGGTCGAAAAACCGGTAGTCGCCAGCAACCCGCGCTATCCGCTATCGGGGTTTTCCGCGCCAGACGACCCGCATCGGGCGTATCTCAGCGCATTCGCCCCAATTGAAATTCCGGCGACATTCAATTAAAAATTGCCGGTAGCGATAACCGCCAACGATCCCCGGGACCATAGATACCAGGGCATTTTAAACATCCCCCGGTCGACAACCGGCACCCGCAAGCGGCTGCACACAACCCACGCGCGCTCGCAACGGGCCGCTCGAATTTCCTCAAGTAATTCCGACAATCTACCGATAATCACCAATGATATCCACCATTGGACAGTCTAAATTCAAGTCTGGGGAAAATTCAGGAGCGCAGCATGGCCACAACAGAAAAAGCCAATGTTTTCAATCAATTAAGCATAGCTGCGCAAATAATCGATGGCTCCATCAAAATCGACTCCACCACAGAATTTGAAAATATCCTTCAAATTTTCCCCGACGACCCTGCCCTGCTCAGAGCCTACGGGGACCTGTTGATGCTAAAAAGCAAACCCGATGCTGCGGCCGAAACTTTTGGCAAAGCCGCCCGGCTCTTTATCGACTCGGGAATGATGCTGCAGGCGATCGTGTCCAAAAGCTTACAATGGAAAATCAAGCCACCGGCTGATTCAAGTGAGATCAGGCAGTTTTTTTCCGAGGTAAAAAGGGCTGCCTACCAGGAAACCGCCGTCAATGCTTTTTTCCACACCCTTGAATATCAGGCCCTGGTGGCCATTTTATTTCCCTTTGTCAAAATCCGCCTGCCGGCCGGCCGGATCGTCAAAAAAGCCGGTGATGACGAAAAACATCTGTATTTGATCGTATCCGGCGCCCTGCGCGCGACCAATTATTTACCGGTGGAGACCAACGGGGACACGGTCTATAAAAAATCGGCCATTCATCTATCTGAAAATGATTTCTTTGGCGCCGTCTATCCCTTCGAAGATCAGCAGCTCTCCAAATCATATGTCGAAACCATCACCCAGGCCGAGCTGATAAAAATTCCGAAAATTAATTTGATGAAAGTCTGCGTCAAACATCCGCAGGTCGAAAAGGCGTTGATTGATTTGCTGGGCGCGCAATCGGGAATTGAAGAAAAAGAAGAGTTACTGATAGACCGTATCGGGGACCGCCAGGAAATTCCCGTGAAAGTGCATCTGCAGATTCATCCCCAATCAAAAAACGAGCAACCCTTGTCGGTCTCGGGCTATTCCAAGGACATTTCGATCGGCGGCCTGTGCGTGGTGTTGAATTCAGAGTATCGCAGTATCCCCTCGTTTAAGGATTACGTTAAGGAGGCCGGGGTACAGATCACGCTGCCGGCCGGAGGGCTCTCGCTCAATGTCAAGGGTACGGTAATCTGGAGCCGCCGGGTAAAGATGGGCGCAAATACCACCGTCGCTCTGGGCATGCGGTTCCAGGAAATGTCTCCCAAATCCCGGGGCATGCTGCTGGGATTTGCCAATAATTTAGAAAAACTCGAAGGCGTCAACGACCACCCGCAAAGCGGGTGATTTGGATTTTCGGCCGGAGGCCGGGAAGGCAAACGCATGTCAGTGATTTAAACGTTGCGGTTGTAACCCGCCTCAGGCGGATTTGAAAACAACCCATATACCATCATTTAAACTAAGGATTCAGGTTATGCCAGGTTCAAATGTTTCACCAAAGCCGGAAGAACTGCATTATCAACGCAAGGATTCCAGGAAATACTTCGTCAAAAACCAGCTGCTGACAGCCAGGTGCGAGACCATCGACGACATGTTCAGCGTGTCCGTCCAGGATGTCAGCCCCAGCGGTGCCTTTATCTATACCAAAAAGAAACTGACCCTGGGCCAGGAAATTGCGATGACGATTCAGCTGCCGAACTCAGATGATTTTCTAAAGGCGACCGGGGAGATTGTGCGGATATCCTCGGGCGGATTCGGGGTGGAGTTTAAAATTATCTTTAACGATTGATGTAATCCGGTACTGCGTCATGGTCGCAAATTGAAATTTGCTGCAATTCGAATTAATCCTTACTTATATTCTGCCCGTCATGCCGGACTTGATCCGGCATCCAGAAATGTATCTTGATGAAACAGAACCGGATTCCGGGTCAAGCCCGGAATGACGAATTAGCACCCTACCGTATCCTCAACTGTGACAGCGGTTCGAAGGGAGGAATCCAGTTAGATGAAAGGATAGAGTTTACGGACCTATCTGCTTGAAACTGTTATGATAGGAACGGATGAGTTGAAGATAGGCCTTGCGCCCGTTTGCAAGTCTTTCCCGATGGTGTTGCCCGATATCACCCACCACTTTGGCCGGTGATCCTGTGACGATCTTGCCGGGGGGTATCGTGGTTTGCTTTCTGACGAGCGACTGCTCGGCGATGATGGAACTTTCGCCAATCGTAACAAACTCGCAGATCATGGCCTTCATTCCGATCAAGGCCCGATCATGGATGGTGGCATCGTGAATCATCGCCAGGTGTCCGATAATGACCTTGTTGCCGATGTCCGTCCGGTCGGCAGTGTGAATGACGACCCCCTCTTCAACCAGTGATTCGTTGCCGATTTTTATTTTCCCGAAATCCCCCCTGATGACGGCACCGAAACCGATGAAGCAATTTTCACCGATCTCCACATCCCCGATAATGTCGGCACTGGGCGCAACCCATGTCCCAGAACCGATCCGAGGGCGTTTCCCTTCTAATTCATATACCGGCATTTAAAATCCCTTCGACTCTCATTTTGCTGCAGGATAGCGCCCTGCTCTCAAACCCGGCTATTCTGCTAATGGATGAGCCCACCATCGATGAATAAGCCAGGCGCATCGTCCAGCTTTGCGGGAAAGCTCGGTTCCGCCGCGGTATTGAACCAAAATCCTTTTCCTGCAATGGCTTCTAACCTTGGACGCCCGCCATTAAATTGCCAACAAGCCTTGAAAACCTGGAAGGATCATCTACCTTCCCGCCTTCGCCGATGACAGCCAGATCCAGCAGCAGATGGATGTATTCTTTAAGTTTGGCGTCTTCTTTATCTGCCTCGAACATGGCGTGCACCTTCTCCATGACCGGATGAGCCATGTTGAGTTCCAAAACGCGCTTGTTCTCCGGAGTCGTTTGGCCGGCGGCCTTGAGAATTTTTTCCATGTAGCCGCTCATGTCATAGGTATCGCCGGACAGGCAGGCCACCGAGTCGGTCAGGCGCGTTGACGGGCGGACCTCCTTGATGGTGTCTTCCAGCTGGGCCCGTATATGTTTGAACAGGGTTTCGTACTTGCCTTTTTTGTCTTCATCCACTTTGTCGAGATCCAGGTCCCCTTTTTCGGCGCTCTTCAGCTTTTTGCCGTCGTATTCGGTCAACGCCTGGGTCACCCATTCGTCTATCGGGTCGGTCATCAGCAGGACCTCGATGTCCTTTGACTTAAGTTGCTCGAGCAGCGGGCTGTTGATCAAGGCCGACAGGTTCTCACCGGTAATGTAGTAGATTTCTTTCTGGTCCGGCGCCATCGCATCGACGTATTCTTTCAGGGAGCGCCACTTGCCGCCAGACTTGGTGGTCTTGTATCGCAGCAGGTCGGCAATTCTGGTTTTGTTTTCAAAATCGGTTTGCACGCCGACTTTGAGCACCGCACCGAATTCTTCCTAAAATTTTTCATAGGATTCCGGTTCCAGGCCGTTTAGCAACTCAAAAAGCTTTTTAACCAGGTTGCGTCGAATATTGCGCACCAGCCGGTCCTGCTGCAAAATTTCACGGCTGACGTTGAGATTGAGATCCGGCGCATCAACCACCCCTTTGATAAAGCGAAAATACTCCGGCATCAACTCCTGGCAGTCGTCCATGATGAACACCCGTTTGCAGTAAAGATGCACGCCGTGCTTGCTTTCCGGGTTGAACAGGTCGAAGGGCGCCCGGGATGGAATGTATAACAGGGCGGTGTATTCGGTGGTTCCTTCCAGCTTCAGGTGGAGCTTTTCCAGGGGCGGATTCCAGTCGTGGCTGATGTGCTGATAAAATTCGTTGTATTCCTCATCGCTGATGTCACGTTTATTTTTGGCCCAGATGGCCTTCATGGAGTTCAAGGTGTCGTCTTTGATCACTTTACGGGTAGTCGCTCCGACCGGTTTGCCGCCTGAATCCTTGATTTGCTCCGCTTCGGGTATGGGCTCGTCTTTTTCCACCTCCATGACGATGGGGTAGGCCACAAAATCGGAATGCTGCTTGACAATATTGCGGATGGCCCACTCATCGGTGAAATCCTGCTCGCCTTCCTCCTTTTTTTTCAGCTCAAGGGTGATAACCGTCCCCCGGCCGTCTTTTTCGGCCTCGGCAATCGTAAATTCGCCGTCGCCATAAGATTCCCAGCGCACGGCCTTGTCACTGCCCGCAGCCCTGGTCAGCAAGGTGACTTTTTCAGCCACGATAAATGAGCTGTAAAAGCCGACCCCGAACTGACCGATCAACTCGGGTGTGACCACCGCTTCCTTGTTGAGCTTCTCCATGGCTTCTAAGAAGGCATTGGTGCCGCTTTTGGCAATGGTGCCGATATTTTCCAGCACCTCATCGTAGGTCATGCCGATGCCGTTGTCTTCCACCGTCAGGGTGTTCTTGATGGCATCCCGTTTGATTCTAATTTTAAATTCCGCATCGTCACCGAGGATGCCTTCCGCGGTTTGAGCTTTAAAACGAAGCTTGTCGATGGCATCGGAAGCATTGGATATCAATTCCCGTAAAAATATTTCCCGGTTGGAATACAGCGAGTTAATGATCAGGTTCAGCAGTTGCTTGACTTCGGTTTTAAATTCATGGGTTTCGGCTCTGACCGTCATGTGCGCATATACCTCCTGAGTTCAGTTAATGATTCTATGATCCATAAAAAGCTTAATCCATTATTGGGCAACGCCACTACCTCAGTTTGGTCGAGTACGGGCGTGTTGGCGTGCTGGCGTAATGGAATCGTAATCTGTTGCTCAAGCAGAACTCCATCAGTCCAGTGCTTTAATACTCCCAACAAGGGGTTGCGAAACCGTGCCAAGATTTAGCTTTTTTAATTTCAGATTTTAATCTCGATCTGTTTTATTGCGTATATAATGTGTGCAATTTTGCGATTGTCAAGATGGGTAAATAGCCCGTTTACTTGGTTTTTCGATTTGATGTCGGACCTGCGGCAACGCAATGCTTCCGGTCACCTGTAGCCGCCCGGCCTCACCATAACCAAACGCTTTGGGCGCTGAGGAGAACCATTTGAGGAAGCCTTCGGAAATGAGAAAATCGCCGATTAGGGGACCAGGGTATACCCCTGTCTGGCAAATCGAACATCTCTACAGGTTGCTCAGCGGTGGGACCGCCTGGGGTCAAGGGGCCGGAGGCGTTGTACCTGAATGGAGGGACAGGAAGAATACCACCGATACCGATGCCTGGATACCGCTCCAGCCTGGAGGCTGGCCGATACCAAAAGATACTTAAACTAAATGAATTTCGCAATTGCCCGTTCAAATCCCGGCATGGCGTTGGTGATGGTGCGGTCATCCACGCAAAATGCGATGCGGAAGTAGCCGGGCCCCATAAAGCCTGTACCGGGGACCACCAGGATACGTTCTTCTTTTAAAACATTCACAAATTCGACATCATCGGCAATCGGGGAGCGGGGAAACAAATAAAAGGTTCCGGGTGGTTTTAGAAATTCGTAGCCAAATCCGGCCAACCCCTCACACAACATTTCCCGCTTGCGGGCATATTCGGAAATGTCAACACTCATCCCCTGCAGGCAGGCGACCACCCGCTGCATCAAGGCCGGCGCATTGACAAACCCCAGAATCCGATTGGACACCGTAATGCCGGCAATCAAATCCGCTTTGTATTCCGCTGCCGGATTGACGGCGATGAAACCGATGCGTTCTCCGGGAATCGAAATATCCTTGGAATAAGAGGTGCCGATAACGCTGTTTTTATAGCTTGTAAAGATGCTCGGGACCTTCACGCCATCGTAAACGATTTTGCGATAGGGCTCGTCGGAGATCAAATAAATGGTGCGATCGTATTCCCTGCCCTTTTTCTCCAGCAGCTCACCGAGCGCCACCAGGTCCTGTTCCGGATACACCTGCCCGGTCGGATTGTTGGGTGAATTGATCAGCACCGCTTTGGTTTTTTTGTTAATGGCTTCGGACAGGGCATCGAGGTCGAGCTGGAAGTCGGGTCTGGTGGCAACGGTTTTCAGCGCACCGCCATGATTATCGGCATAGAATTTATATTC